>DASSED010000026.1:0-9474 GCA_035695405.1 Gemmatimonadales bacterium | reverse complement strand
GGCACGATCGAGCGACGTGCAGCCGCGCGGGGGCCGGACGCGGATTACTTCGCGCCGCTCATCACCAACAGCAGCAACGACGAGCTCAGGATTGTGGTGAATGCGGGTCTGGAGGGATCTCTCGACTGTGGCTGTGCCGTGCGCCCTGGCGGCCGCCGGGTGTTCATCGGCTACTATCCGCTCTATCAGAACTCCACGGTACGGGCTAGGACTAGGGACGGAAGAACGGCCACCTTCCGCGATCTCGGGCCTAAGGTGACCAGCCCGGATGGATCAGTCGGTCTTCGGTTCGTCCCGGGTGATCTCGGACGCTGATCCGGGGTTTCGCTGCGCTCGCCGTAGTTGAAAAATGTCACCCGACGTGAGCGCGTCGAAGCCAAACTTGGCCCGAAGCGCGTCAACCGCCGCCGTCAGCCGACGGAGCCGGGTCCGTTCCCTGGTTTCGAACAGATCTTCTTCAGCGGCGGTTCCCAGGTTGGTTGCCGCCACCCCGATCAGCCGAACGCCGCGATCGCGTCGCCGCACTTCTTCGAACGCAACCCGGAACATTGACCGAGCCGCGTGATAGATCTCGGCATCCAAGTCGGTTGCCGTCGACAAGGTTTGCCGGCGGGTCACCGTGCGGAAATCGTCATGCCGTAATTTCAGGGTGACCGCCTTGGCCAGGATCTGCTCATCTCGAAGCTGCGCGGCGACCCTGGCCGTGAGGAGGGCGAGGATCCGTTCCAGCTGGCTCGGATCTCTCATGTCTCGCGACAAGGTAGTCTCTCGGCTCACCGACTTCGGGAGCCGGTCCGGCCGCAGGGTGGTTCCGCCGAACCCGTGGGCCCGCAGCTTCAGCACCCGCGCCTCCGGCCCGATCAGGTGCTCCAGCGCTCGCTCTTCCATCTCCTGAACCTGATACACATGGATGAGTCCCAGCTCAGCCCAGCGCTCGCTGGTCTTCGGCCCCACACCCGGCAGAGCCCGGAGCGGCAGGCCGGCGAGGAAGCGCTCTTCCCAGCCAGCTCGGATTTCCATCAGCCCACGAGGCTTGGCGCAATCGGAGGCGAGCTTGGCTACCATCCGGTTAGACCCGATGCCGATGCTACAGTCGAGCCCGGTGGTGCTACTCACCCGATCGCGGAGCTGCTCGGCAACCGGAAGGAGAGAGACCGGGTGGAGACGCTCCGTCCCCCCGAAGTCGAGATACGCTTCGTCGAGCGAACTCATGACCACGCGGGGCGAGAATTCGTCGAGCACTCGCCGGACCGCCAGCGACGCACGTTTGTAGCTGGTGAACGAGCCTTGAAAGAAGGTCGCCTGGGGGCACAGTCGAACCGCCTCGGCGATGGGCATCCCCGCATGAATTCCGAACGCACGCGCGCCATACGAGGCCGACTGGACCACTCCCCGCTGATCCCGCCGGCCACCCACCACCAGCAGCTCCAGTTGGCGCAGCTCGGGATGATTCTGGCGGCAGACCTCGACAAAGAACGCATCGAGATCGACGTGCAGGATTCGCGTGCTCATGTCCCGAGTGTGGTATGAATGCAGGCTGAAAACCCGGTCCCTTCGAATCGTGACCGGACCGGGAGAGTTTGTCGAGGGCTGCCATCCTCTCGGCGTCATCGCTAGAATTGGTCCACCCTTCTCCATCCCTCGCAAAAGGTTCTTCCATGCGGGCTGCATTCCTCGGTCTTGGGGCGATCGGTGAACCCATGGCTGCCCGCCTGGCATCAGCCGGCCCACTGATCGTGTGGAACCGGACCCGGAGCCGCGCGACCGAGTTCGCGGCCGGTCACGACGCCCGGGCGGCGGGCAGCCCTCGGGAGGCCGCAGCCGAATCCGATGTGATCATTACCTGTCTCCCCACCTCACGCGAAGTGGAGGCGGTGCTGGAAGGACCCAGCGGAGTGCTGGCGGGCGCCCGGCCGGGAACCCTAATAGTGGATTGCACCTCGGGAGATCCGGGCGCATCTCGTCGCATCGCGAGCCGCTTGGCCGCAAGCGACGTTGCCTTCGTGGACGCGCCGGTGAGCGGTGGGGTGAGCGGGGCTACTGCAGGAACATTGACGATCATGGTGGGTGGCGAGACCGCCGCCTACCAACGGGCGCTTGGGGTACTTCGAGCCTTCGGAAAACGCATTGTCCACGTGGGTCCCGTCGGAGCGGGACACGCACTGAAGGCGGTTAATAACGCACTGCTGGCTGTGAATCTTCTGGCCGCAGGCGAAGGGCTGAGTGCGCTGGTAAAGGCCGGAGTGCCCGCGCGCGCCGCGCTTGAGGTGCTGAATGCCTCGAGTGGTCGGTCCTTCGTGACCGAGTCTCTGGTACCGGAGCGGGTCCTGAACCGTACCTATCCTCAGACCTTCCGGCTGGCCCTGCTCGACAAGGATGTGGGGATCGCGCGTGGATTCCTGGAGGAGATGGGAGTAGCGGCTCCGGTCATCGGACTAGTGGCCGAGCTCATGGACCGGGCCCGCGGGATTCTGGGTGAACAGGCCGATCACGTAGAGGTGATCAGGCTCATCGAGGAGGACACCGGCGTGGAGATTCGCGGATGAACGAGGCTGATTGGCCACTTGCCGCCGTAGAGCAGTTTGCTCAGTTTCCGGCGTCCAATGACACGACGATATCGATGAATGACTGGGGCGCCACCCAGCGGGTGCCCGTCGAAGTTCTGCTGGTAAAGGGCGGGGTGCTGGTGGGAGATCTCCACCTTCTCGCGCGGACAGCATACCCGCTTGACCCCGAGAATCCGCTGGAGCTGCTCAATCGACAGGAGCCTTTTTTCGCCTTGATGCTCCCCGAAGGCCAGCCGGTCTTCGTCTCCAAGGCCCAGGTAGCAGTGCTGTCGTGCTGGGGACAGAGTCCCCTGCGCGATCCCGAGCGATTGTCGGTTGCGAAACTGGTAGCGCTCGAAATCGAGCTCGAGGATGGTACGCAGTATCACGGACGTTCCACCTTCGAGCTGCCCCCTCCCCGCTCCCGGGCCCTGGACTACATCAACGGCCCCGGCCGCTTCTTCGTGCTCTGGACCGATGACTTGACCCGATACATCAACAAGTCGTTGGTCCGCCTCATCCGACCTCTCGACTGAAGGCACCGTGCCCCGACTCGACAAACTCCTCCAGGTGATGCATGAACAGCGTGCCGAGGGTCTTCAGCTCGCCGTCGGCAAGCCGGCCTCGCTGCTGCAGAATGGTACCGTGCGCCCGGTCACCCGGGAGCCGTTGAGCGAGATGCAAATCCAGAGTCTGTTGCGGGAAATCGCATCCGGGGACGCCGCGGCTCAGCTCGCCGGCACCGAGCCGATGCCCTTCGTCTATCGCTCTCCATCGGGTGAGGTTCGGGTCGAGCCCAAGAGCGGCGCCGGCGGGGCCGCGGTGTTGCGACCAGTGGCGCCAGCCGGAACAGCCAGCCCTTCGGTAACTCCTCCGTCCTCTCAAACTCCCCAGCAGCCCGCCGCGGTCCGCTCGACCGAGGACCTGGCCGAGTTTCGGAAGGCGATAGACAGCTTGTTCCGGACCATGGTGGATTCGGGCGCTTCGGACCTGCACCTGCGGGCCAATGAGCCGCCGATGCTCCGGCTTCATGGCGAGCTGACCCGCCTGGAGCAGTCTCCCCTGGGACCGGAGCGGCTGGAAAAGATGCTGCTCAGCATCATGACCCAGAAGGAAACCGGCGAGTTCCGGGAGAGCGGTGACACCGACTGGGCGTACGAGATTGACGGCTTTGCCCGCTTTCGCTGCAACGCCGGACGGGACCGTCATGGGGCCATTGCGGTCTTCCGAGTCATTCCCGCCACAGTTCGCACGGCGGACGAGATGGGACTCAGTCGCGAGGTCCAGAACCTGTGCTATTTGACCAAGGGACTGGTGGTGGTGACCGGACCGACGGGCTCAGGCAAGAGCACCACGCTGGCGAGCCTGGTGGACCTCATCAATCGGACTCGGACGGACCACATCATCACCATCGAAGACCCCATCGAATTCGTTCATCCCAGCAAGAAGTGTCTGGTCACCCAGCGCCAGGTAGGTGTCCATACTCGCTCCTTCAAGCACGCGCTTCGGGCAGCGTTGCGGGAAGACCCCGACATCATTCTCGTCGGCGAAATGCGGGATCTGGAAACCGTGTCGATTGCCATAGAGACCGCCGAGACGGGACATCTCGTCTTCGGCACTCTGCACACCACCACCGCGGCCTCGACCGTAGACCGCATCATCGACCAGTTCCCGGCCGACCGGCAGTCTCAGGTTCGGGTGATGCTCTCGGAGTCACTCCGGGGGGTCATCGCCCAGACCCTGTGTAAGAAGATCGGCGGAGGACGAGTGGCGGCGCGCGAAATCCTGTTATCGATTCCGGCGGTATCCAACCTCATTCGGGAGGGAAAGACGTTCCAAATCCCCTCGATCATGCAGACCAACCGCAAGACCGGGATGGTCACCTTGAACGACGCCCTGCTCGAGCTGGTCGACGGTAAAGTGGTAGAGCCCAAGGAAGCGTACATGAAGTCGGTGGAGAAAGCCGGATTCGTCGCCGGTCTCAAGGCCAAGCGGCACGACGTCTCCTTCCTGGGAGAAGGATGAGTCTTGGGCCGGTCGCCACCGATCCTGGTCCTGGTCAACCCACAAGACATCGTCAACATCGCCAGCGCGGTGCGGATCGCGAAGAACTTCGGCATCGAGCAGATGCGGCTCGTGCAACCCGAAGTCTTCGACCCCTTTCGCATCGAGGGGATTGCTCATAACACGGCCGATCTGGTCGCCCGGATCGAGATCGTGGACAGTCTGGAGGCCGCCATTGCCGATTGTGTCTTCACGGCATTTCTCACCGCCCGAGAGCGGGCCGCCAAGCGGAGCGTGCTTCGCCCACGGGCCGCAGCCGAGAGGCTGGTAGCGGAAGCAGATCGAGGTCCGGTCGCAATCGTGGCGGGCCGCGAGGACAGCGGGCTCACCAACACCGAGTTGGACATGGGTCATCTGCTGGTGACCATCGCCACGGATCCCGCCCACCGGTCGCTCAATCTGGCCCAGGCCGTCGCCATCATGGCCTATGAGGTCTGGAATGCTCGGGGCGGGGAAGCGCTTCCAGTGAAGCCACCGCGCAATCGCGCCGATCCGGCGACCTCGGGGCAGCTGGAAGAGCTGTTCGACGATTGGCGTCATGCGCTCTGGGCCATCGACTTTTTCAAGACTCGCCGTCCCGATAGTGTCATGCGGTCGTTTCGTGAAATCGTGTTTCGCGCCGGCCTGGATGGCCGGGAGGCCTCCCTAGTGCGAGCGATGGGGATCGAGGTGGTTCGGTTTCTGGAGCGACAAGCGCGAAAGGATTCGTGATGGGACGATCCAAAGCCTACTGGCGCGCCAACCTCTACCTCAATGAGGCGGAAGAGCCTTTGCCCGAGGCTCCGCTGCAAGACCTCGCCGAGGTGCTCGCAGCGCGCTTTCGCCTCCTCCGGGCCGGGTTACTCGAGATCCCTGGGGTCTCCGAGCAGGTGCGATTCATGGGACCGATGTGGCACTGGACCTGGGAATACGCGGTGGGTAATCGAAAGCTCTGCTGGATTCACATTATGCGGGACAGTGTGGATGCCACCTTCACCCTCTCGGAGGCGGACCAAAGCCGGTTGGGGAAGGGAGCCAGGCTGGCCAGGACAATCGAAAAAGCCATCGAGGAAGGGCAGCGCACCGGTCCGGTCAAATGGTGCTGGATGGGTCTGGAAGATCGGCGGACGGTGGACGCGTTCCTGACCCTCGCACGGCGAAAGGCCGAATGGCTCGCCGAGCGTCCTGCGCCACGTCGAGCGCCCAAGATGCACGGAGGGAGTTCGAACGATTATTGAAGGGGAATGAAATAGTCGGAAAAACAATCACGCGGGTTGTTTAATCGGAAGTCCCCACTATACTTCGGCGCGCGTTGCCGAAGGCCGGAACAGGGTTCTTCCTCATCGGTGAGATGATGATTCGCAAGTTGGCATTGGTCGTCGGTGGCGTTGGAGCCGGAGGCGCCGCTGCCCTCGCCATTCTCAGTGGAAAACCTCCTCTCGCACAACAAGCTACCCCTCCTTCCGATTCCATTACGGCACCGGTGATCGCGGCATCCGACAGCGGCGACCTGCGCGGGCCGCGTCAGCCGATTCTGTTTCGTCACGATATCCACGCCGGCCTGTATAAAATGCAGTGCCAGTATTGCCACTACTCGGTCGCGGTGTCGCCCGAGCCGGGCATCCCGTCGGTGCAAACCTGCATGGGGTGTCACCTGGTCATCGGCGGGCGTGACAGCACCCACCAGACCGAGATCAAGAAGCTCCGTCAGGCCTGGACCGACAAAAAACCGATCCCCTGGGTCCGGGTGCACTACCTCCCCCGTCACGCGCACTTTCCCCATCAGCGCCACATCAAAGCGCTGGGGCCGAATGCCTGTGCTACGTGTCATGGAGACGTGCAGCGGATGCCGCAGGTGTTCAAGGTGAACAACGTCGATCGGATGGGGTTCTGCATTACCTGCCACATCGAGCGGAAGGTCGCTCGGGACTGTTCGGTATGTCATTACTAGTCGTGGGTCGCGAGTCGCGAGTCGCGAGCACCGGCTACCGGGAGCCTGCATGAGCGGGGAATCCAAGCCAACGATCGACCGCCGCCGTTTCCTCACCGTGCTCGGCGCTACCGGTGGCGGGGCGCTCGCGCTCTCAGGGTGCTCGACCGACCGGGTCGAGCGACTCATTCCCTATCTGGTCCAGTCCGAAGATCAGGTTCCAGGCGTGGCTACCTGGTACGCCAGCAGCTGTACCGAGTGTCCCACCGGATGCGGTGTGCATGTGAGGACCCGCGAGGGGCGCGCCGTCAAGCTGGAGGGAAACCCCCAGCATCCGATCAATCAGGGCAAGCTCTGTTCTCGAGGGCAGGCTGCGCTTCAGGGCCTGTACAATCCGGGAAGATTGACCGGTCCAATGGCACGGGGCGCCGACGGCCGCTGGCAGGAGATCACCTGGGACGAGGCCATCGCACGTCTCTCGGCCAAGCTGAGCAGCGCCGGCGGCCGGGTGGCAGCTATATCCGGAGCCGGACGGGGGACCTTTTCGGATTTGCTGGGTGAATGGATCGGCGCGCTGGGAGGGCGGGTGGTCCGCTATCAGCCGTTTGCGTCCGAACCGGTGCGGGCCGCAAACCGCCAGGTGTTCGGCACTGACCAGCTCGCAACCTACGACTTTGCCAAGGCGAAGTATATCGTCTCGTTCGGCGGGGACTTCCTCGATACGGGACTCGGTTCCATCGAGCACCAGCGTGGATTTGCCGAGTCTCACGGCTTTGCCCATGGGGACGTCGCCAAGTTCGTCTACGTCGCGCCGCGAATGAATCTGACCGGCCTGAATGCCGACGAGTGGCAGTCGGTCCGTCCCGGCACCGAAGCGGCGCTTGCGCTAGCCATGGCAAACGTCCTGCTCGCGGCTCGAGCGGTTCCGGGGTTGCCGGCAGATCTCGGCGAATTCACTCCTCAGATGGGCGAACGGGAGACCGGCATCCCCGCAGCGACCATCCAACGTCTCGCTCGGGAGTTCGCGGCGGCTCGCCCCAGCTTGGCGGTCGCGGGCGGAATCGGGAGCCAGCACCGGGGAGCCACCGAGCTGTGTGCCGCGGTCAACATTCTGAACCTCGCCGCCGGGAACATTGGAGAGACGGTGCGGTTCGGCGCCGATCCCGACACCGGCGACGGGTACCCCGCACTTGCCAACCTCATGGCGTCGGTGGATGGGGGCGGAGTTGCGGTGCTCCTGCTGCATGACGTCAATCCGGCCTACACCTTGCCCCGGACCAGCGGCTTCGTCGACAAGATCCGCAAGGTGGGGTTCAAGGTCTCGACCTCGATGTACCTGGACGAGACGGCGGCGTTGTGCGATTTGCTCCTGCCCCAGCACCACGCGTTGGAACGCTGGGACGACCTCCGGCCCCGGGAGGGAGTGTACAGTCTGATGCAGCCGGTGATGGAGCCGGTGTTCAACACCCTGCCTGCCGGTGACGTGCTGCTCCGGACGGCCAAGAAGGTGGGCGGTCCCCTGGCCCGGTTTACCGCGCCGACCTTTCAGGCCCATCTCCAGTCGCGTTGGCAGGCGCTGGCGACGGAGCTCCGCCAGGCTGATTTCACCTCGTTCTGGCAGGCCGCTCTCCAGCGCGGTGGATACTTCGCGGACAACCGTCCTGCCAGCAAAGTTTCGCCGGCGGCGGCGGCCAAGCTGCAATACACCAAGCCACAGTTCGAGGGGGACGGAGACTTCGTCTTTACTCCATACCCCCATGCTCTGCTCTACGACGGCCGCGGAGCCAACAAGCCGTGGCTGCTGGAGAACGCCGATCCGGTCACGAAGATCACTTGGCACAATTGGGTGGAGGTGAGTCCCCAGACCGCTCGGCGGCTGCGGATCGAGGATGGCGACATTCTCCGGGTGACGTCGCCCCACGGCACGCTGGAAGCGCCGGCCTACGTCTACCTCGGTATCCGGGACGACACGGTAGCTATGCCACTCGGCTTCGGGCACACCGAGTACGGCACCTTCGCCCAGGGCCGCGGCGTCAACGCGCTCGACCTCCTGGGGGCTCCCCAGGGAGACTTCTTCCCCTATGTCTCGACCCGCGTGTCGGTCAGCCGGACCAGTGGTCATCGCAAGTTGGCATCCATCGCCGGTGTGCCCCGACAGCTGGGTCGTGGCATCGCCGAGGGTGTCTCACTCGAGGCCGCGAAGAAAGGCCTCACGGTGGAGCAGGCGTATATGGCCGAGGGGCACGGCTCGCACGAAGTGAACACCGAGCGCGAGGTGGAGGCCGTCAAGGGGTGGAGTGAAGAGCAGAAGCAGTCCACCAAGCACGGTGACTATGCAGCCGACCATCCGCGGTGGGGCATGGCCATCGACCTGGCGAAGTGTACTGGCTGCCAGGCCTGTGTCACCGCCTGTTATGCGGAGAACAATATTCCCACGGTGGGAGAGGGAGAGATTCGCAAGGGCCGGGAGATGACCTGGATGCGAATCGAACGGTACTGGGAGGGCGGAGAAGCGCTCAACGAGCCAGTGACCGCGCGGTTCGTGCCTATGTTATGCCAGCACTGCAGCAATGCGCCGTGTGAGCCGGTGTGCCCGGTATACGCTGCCTATCACACGCCGGATGGCCTCAACGGGCAGGTGTACAACCGCTGCGTCGGAACCCGCTATTGCGCCAATAACTGTCCGTACAAGGTCCGCTACTTCAACTGGTACAAGTACAACGAAAGTTCGTGGCCTTCGCCGCTGCATCTACAGCTCAACCCGGACGTGACGGTCCGGGCGCGAGGGGTGATGGAGAAGTGCACCTTCTGCATCCAGCGGATTCGGGGGGCTCAAAACGATGCTCGAGTCGAGAACCGCCAGCTCAGCGACGGTGAGTTCACCACAGCGTGTGCCCAGGCCTGCCCCTCGAACGCCATCGTTTTCGGCAATGCGGCTGACCCGGGCAGCCAGGT
>DASSED010000025.1:0-6154 GCA_035695405.1 Gemmatimonadales bacterium | reverse complement strand
CGGTGGCGACCATGCCGATCAATCCCCCGGTGGCGAAGTTCTTGAGATCATCTGCCACCTTCTTGAAGCCCGGCGTGGCGACTCCCTTCTTCAGGTCATCCATGGAATTGAAATACAGCTCGGCTTGCCGGTAGAAGGTGGGTTTCTTCCCGTCTACCGTGCCGGTGAACTTGGTCAGGTCGGCCCGGACGAATCCGATCTCTTTCTGGTTCGCGGTAACCAGGGGGAGATGGGTTGTGTGATAGTACTTCTCGAAGGCAGCGGTGTCCTTTGGCGGGTTGTACAGCACCGTCACGATGGCCATCGGTCCCGAGGCCGAAGCTGGTGTTGCCGCGGCAGTGGTGTCGGCCGGCGGAGTGGTACCCTTCTCTCCACCTTTGCAGGCACTGGCGAATGCAAAGGCAGCGATCAGCAGCCAACTCGAGCAACGTCCCATGGAGAGCTCCCGGATTAGTGATAGAGTGAGGCTTCCAGCACCTCTGGATTAAGCCGGCCAGCGTGGAAGGTACGCCCGGTCTCGGTACTGGTGAGCCAGACCTCTGCCGGGCTGAACAACAAGGGATCGATCTTGTAGAAATCACCCCCGTAACGTTGGAAAATTTCGTAAAAGGGAGTGCCGTAGTCGTGCGAAGCCGAGGCCGGAACCTTTTGCGCCAGCTCTTCCAGCTCGGAGTCTCCTGCTCGGACGGTATACCGGGCCTGTCCCCCATACAGAATGCAGTCATTGGTTCGCCCGATGGCACGGAGGTCGTTCTTAGCCACAGGCGGTAATGGAGCTGTGCCGACAGCACTCACGACGCGTCCGACGTCGAAACCCAGCGTTTCCATCTTATGAAGACCGGTCTCGATAATGCGGGCCGAGATCTGTACCCCGCCGGCCAGACTAGCTGTCGGGGCTACGACGAACGTGAGGGCCGCGGGTTGGAGCCGCGCCTTCTCCGCGACCCACGCGGCCACCTCATCCGTAGGCAGGGTGCGTCCCTCTAGGACCAGAACGCCCTCGTCGGCGTGCTCCTCGTAGGCAAGCTTCTCGAACAATTCCCGCTCCACCCGGGCGTGAGCTCGCAGTGGACCCGACCCCATGGCGAAAAACTTTCCCACGGAAATCGACCAGCCGGCGTACTGTGAGGCCATACAGGCCACGGCCGGATGGTCGGTCCACACCATCAGCCCGGGATATGACTGAGTGCCGATCTGGACCGGCGAGCACGCTACTTGCCCCAGCCCGCCCATGCAGATGCGGGCAAGCGCCAGGCCGGCTTCGGTGCCACCATCTACCGCGACCCCGGCGTCGATCACTCGCGCTCCGCCGGGAAGTCGCGCAGTCCGAACCCGGAGTACGTCTCCCTGATCGGCTAGGTGGTCGGCGATTTCGCCGGCGGCTTCGTTCATGTGTAGTGACGTCACGGTGGCGTCCATGCGAGAATTTCCCCCCGGCCGAGTTCGGCCATATCACCGGAATACCGGCGGTAAGAGCCGGTCAGGTGTTTCCGTTGCACCGGGAGCTCGAAACGGGTCCGCAGCCGACCTAACATGACCCGCAGGTGAACCGGCTGGTAGGTGCAGGCATAGGCGTAGGTCAGGGGAGGCTCGATGGATTTGAGAGCGACAACCGAGCCCCGTTTGGACCAGAGGCCAGGATCTTTGCCGGCCAAGCCAAAGAGGATGATGGTTCCTGCGATCATACTCAGCCCGGCTCGGTCCCCGGCCGATCCGCCGATGGCCAAGACTCCTCGACGCATCGCCGCGCCAGCCTCGACGCCCGCATCCCCGTGGACGATCAGCTCCCCTCCGGACATCCCTCGTTTGTAGCCCAGCGGTGCGGCGCCGGCTCGGGGACCGGCATCTCCTTTGACTTCCAGCACGCCACCAGCCATGCCCACGCCGGCCTCGGCCCCGACATCCCCTTCAATGATCACTGTACCATCGCTCAGACCCGCGGCCAACCGGTCGGCGCGTCCCAGATCGCCTAGCAAGCGAATACTCCCGTCAGGTGATCCTGATAGCTCGAACACGTCCCCAAATGCCACTCGGCCGTCCCGCTCGAGGTAGACCGGCCGCTGAGCCAGCCCACCCGCGTCGAGCGTGGTCCAGGGCGGGGTGAACACCTCGCCAAAGTCGCCGCGCTGGTCGAGAGAGATCTTGAGCTTGGCTACCAGGACGCTCATTCCGCCGTGCCGTTCATGATCGTTCGCAGATGAAAATGGTGAGGCCCCAGCTTGCCCCCGTAATTACCCGCACTGATGGAAATCACATCCTCCCTGCACGCAGCGTCGATGCCCGCTTTCATCGCTGCGGATATGGCAGGTGGGTCGGTACCATTGATCACGATTTCAAGTACCGAATTCACTCCGTCCGGGAGCGCGCTCTGGGTGACGGCTCTGAGGGTCGGACAATAGGCGTCGTTGGTGGACGCGATCATCGACTTGATCCGCCGCGATCCCACCTTGCTTCCACTTCGCACCACACCACCGGGAAAGGGAAGGATGGTGCCCGGACGAGATGCCATGGCATCCGCTGCTGCCTCCGCCGCGGCCAGCGCGGCATCGGGGCTGCGGGCCAGAATGAGAAAGTTCCCTCCGCCGACACCCTTGAGCATCCCGAACTTCTCCTGCACCAGAAACTCCCCCTCCATCACAGGGATCCTCCAGAACCGCTCTCCGCCGATGACCTTGCTGATCTGGAAACCGTCCCCAAAGAACCGCAATGCCGAGCCGACGGCGACCCGATCACCTGCAGCCGGAAGACCGTCGTAACATGCTGTGGTAGGGCATGTGAGCACGGTTTGACCGATGCGCTCGATGAGCCGCTTGGCCATGTCCTCCTTGCTCATGGTCATGAAGAGCACGCTCACACCGGGCCGACCATCCGGCGTCTCAACCGCGGACAGCTCACGCTCGATCCCTGCCTCACACTTGCAGCCGATCACCGAGGTGGCGAAGCCGGTCAGCTTGAGTGCTGCAGCGCGCACCCAACGTGGGCTTCGGCCTGTGATCACGATCCGGGCCACGCGCATCGTGAACGCTTCGGCGAAGGTGTCCTCGATGAAGACCCCGCGAATCTTCATCAAGCCAGCCCTTCCACCGGATAGTTCTCGAAGGCGACAGTCGAATACGATGCGAAATGGCGCCGCAGGTCAGGCAGTAACGCCGGATCGTAGCCCGGCCGCACGTACAATCGCTTGCCAGCCGGAGCTTCACGCAGCTGCCCCTCTTCGACCACGACTGCCCCGGCCTTGATCACATAACGCGGCGAGGCAAACATGGCCGCGATGTCAGGCTCTCTGGCATATACCGTGACATCGGCATCGGCTCCGGGGCCGAGGTGTCCCTTCGTCTGAAGTCCCAGCAGCCGGGCAGGGCCTGCCCGGGTGATGATGGCGATCTCATTCAGGGTGTATTCGCGGTCCAGGCCATCCGCCAGTGCTGATCCCGCCAGCAGCTTGGGATTGATTTGCTTGATTTTCTCGTCGCGAGCGGTCCGATCCATCAGCAGCTGGATCAGGGCGGGATAGGACAGAAAAGACCCACCGTTGGGGTGATCGGTCGACAGCACCACCCGCCAGGGATCCGCGCTCAGGAGAAACAGCTCCAAGCCAATGGCCCACTGTAGCGAGGAGACGGCTGCCTTGTCCTTGTACTGAAACGGTACGATCCCGCACCCGGTCTCCAGCTCGATATCGATATTGACCCACCTGCGGCCGCTGCTCTTATGCAGGAGGTACTCGACCGGCCCGTCGGCAGTAATCGTCATCGCCGGTCCGAACATCACCTGTCCGACATCCGCGCTGAGCTCGGTATGGCTGTTGAGGTACTCGATCAGCGGGCGCGCGGCCGAGCTCCAGCCGGGTCCGCCGTACGAATGAAACTGAAGATGAGTGAAGTGAGCCCGGCGTCCGGCCAACGCCTGCATGCTGGCGAGTGTAACCGCTGAATTCCCCGGCACCCCGAGGTTATTGCAGTGGATGTGGACTGGATGAGGAAGGCTGAGCGAGTCGGCGGCATCAGCGAGGGTCTCGAGGATTGCCCGCGGGGTGATGCCTCGACCCTTCAGGGCGTCATCTACGCCGTTCAGGTTCCGCTGCCCTGACTTCCAGGCCTCGATCCCACCAGGATTCACGATCTTGATCGCATAGCCACCGGTTGCTTCCAGCAACCAGCCGGCATAGTCCCGCGCCCGGTTTCGTTCCCCGGCCTCGATTTGCCGGAGAAGGTATTCATCATTTCCCATCAGCACGTAAAATCCGCCATCGACGCAGGGCGTGTCATCCAGCTCACTATGACTGTGACGGGCCATGACCGGGGCCACCGCGGCATCGAACACCGTGGTATAACCCAGGCCGGCGTACCGGTAGCCGGTGGTAAACGTGCTGGGGACGGGGCCACCACTTCCTGACCGTGAGAGTTGGGATGCGAGTCTCGGAGCTGGAGCTGGATCCGCCGCATGCTCCTCGGGGAGCAACCGCCGGGCATGATTGCAGCTCGAGCTTGCCAGATGGGAGTGGAGGTCCACTCCGCCGGGCATGACCACCATGCCTTTGACATCGATGGTGGGCGCATCCGGCGGGAGATCAGCGACGACCTGCCCATCTTCAATACAGATGTCCCGAATCACACCATCGATCCCGTTGGTTGGGTCGTAGACCGTTCCACCGGCGATGCGGAGTTGTGACGCGGGGGTCATGCGCGACTCCTCGCTCCCGTCGCCATAACTGCCTGGACCAGCGCCTGGAGCACCGCCGTGGTGGTGCGAGGAGGGTCAAGGATTGGCCGGAGTCGCACCGGCAGATCATCGAGCCGGTAGGCTGTGCCACCCTCGTGAATTCCGGCAATGCCGGTATCGATGGCTATGCTCGGCGGGTGGGCCGAACGGCTCGCTCGAGGACCGATGATTATGCTGTTGGTGTCGGAGGACGTAGCAGGGTCCAGGTCGGTAGAGCCGATGATCAACACAGCGTGAAAGGCGCCAGCACTCAGTGCATCCCGTCCGCGGCGTTCCGGCACAAAGCGGGGCCACCCGCGAGAGTAGTCTACCGATAGCGGATATCCTGTCTGCCAGGTGAGCACCGATTCCGAGCCGGCACGGTTGCCGCCGGCCCGAAGCGTGATGAGCGCCGCGCGCGTGGGTTCATTGAGCGCCTGAGTCAGGGCCATCAGCCCTTCTACCCGCAACGGATTGCGAGGCTCGGCGCTGGGCTCGCCATCGTGGATCAGTGCGACATAGCGGGCCTTCGCCAGCCGATCGATTACCCCGGCGAACTCCGCGGCACGAGGAGGCTCCAGGCTGCTCGATCTACCGTGGACAGCCGCACGCAGGTACGAGAGCGCCGATATTTCCTCCTCCGGACGTAGGTCAATGGTGATATCGACGTTTTTGGGAGCTTGATCCTGGCCAACGCTGACCCCGATCAAGGTGCGAGCCGAGCGTGCCCCGGGTATGTGGGTCCCGGCAGGCTCGACAAACCGAGCCATGAATCGGGGGTGACGCTGGACGGGATCCACCCCCCAGAAGAGGAGTGCGTCCGCCCGGTTCCTGATCTCGCCCAATGTGGCGCCGGCTCTTCCCCGCCTCTGCGCTGCCAGTATCCCAGCTGCTGCGGTCGCCGAGGTATCGGTGTCTAAGGTCGCCCCGAGAAGATCGGCCAGTGTCACAGCATGGCGTTGAGCCTGGGTGGTGAGGTCCGAGCCAAGGTAGATCAGGCAACGCCCTCGCGCGGCACTCAGGAGATCAGCGGCGTGCTCAATGGCGGCGTCGAGGGGGACCGGCCGTCCGGATTGGAGTACCTCGTCCGGCACACTCCCATCCCCAAACCAGGCTCGTGCGAGCGGACAGGGCGGATCCACCTCGGTAATGCGTCCGTCACGCACGTTCACGGTGAGGTCATCACAGCCACAGCCGCATCCCAGGCAGGTGACGTGTTCCGTACGAATGTCCGTCATGGGATCGCGGGCTGAGCCAGCGGTTGGGCCACTCGGTACACGCCGGCGGCTCGTTTCACCAGCAAACTCATACAGTCGCTCGGCTGGCGGGCGCGGGCAAAGACAGTACAGATGGGCCGTGCCGCGGGGATGTGCTCGCCTGGGTGAGGGATGTCAGCGTAGCTTCGGCGTCCCAGCCATGGGCGGCTATTAGGCATGACCAGGTCCTCACGGGC
>DASSED010000024.1:0-6583 GCA_035695405.1 Gemmatimonadales bacterium | reverse complement strand
CAGGAGTGCGTATGCGCATCGCAAACGGGTTGAACGGTTCTTCGTCAGTCAAGGTCGCTCCCAGTGTGGGTCTGTCGGGCTAGCATGACGCAATGCCGCCAAGGAGCAGAAGCAGACATGTCCTCGGCGGCGTTGTCTGTATGCTGGGCTGCCCAAATACCCGGCCCCGTCCGTGTATGAGGCCATAACGCGTCCAAACAGGTCATAAGGAGCCACGCCTCGGAAAGCTGCTGAAGGCGAGCTAACCACTTCCAGAGCACCATAGAACAACACTGAAACTGCACGAGTCCATAACTTCTCGATTTGGATTATGAGTCCGCTGCTCTAACCGCCTGAGCTAAGGGCCCGACGCCGCGAAAGTTCATCGGCAACAAGGAGATGAACAAGGCCTTGCATGTGGAGCAGAGAGGCGACGGAGATTTCAGCTTGGCCGTGGCGTCGACGGCACTACTCGCGGCGGGTGGGTAATGGACCACACGTATGCAGCTACGGCACGCACATCCTCATCTGGCATATTTGACCATCCTCGCATCGGCATCGGCTTTCTCGTCCAGGTGCGATGCGCCGGTATCCCCCGCTTGATCTGCTCGACCAGCCACTGGTACGTGCCGGGACCGTGAAGCCACAACGCTCCAGTAAGGGCGGGCCCCTCGTCAGTCCCGCGCGCGTCGACTCCGTGGCAGGCGGCGCAATTCGCTGAGCCGTGAAACAGCTGGCGACCCCAGGCGATGCTGCTGTCGGTCACGCCCGCGGGCCGTTGCACCTGAGCTTGCGCGGTGGCCGGCCAAACCCCGGCCAGTCCTAGGAGCAGTGGCCCGAGGATCACCGATGGCGTCCTCATTGTTCCTCCTTGAGCGTGGTTGACGATCGCATCGTTCACCGGAGTTCCCGGTCATGGGACGCCGCCGTCGCCGGTCGGTTTGAAAGCCCCTTGCCGGGAATGCTGGGTTAGACCGGCTTCTCACTGCCGCAGGCGACCACACCAAGGCCTTCGAGCAGCAGGGTACCGGTCGGAACGTGATTTCTCATAGAGCCTCCAAGGGCCGGACCCGTGCTGGAGAACAGTCGTTCTGGTCGGGCCTACGGAATCAGGTGTGGCACCAATGTGGGATGGATGGGATGATGTGAAGGTGAGACGATCATGAAGAAGGCCGCACAATCCGTTTTTGGAACGCCGGATCGGATTACGAGTCCGCTGCTCTGACCGTCTGAGCTAAGGGGCCCTGCTACGCCACGATAAGCCAAGCCGTCTTTCCCCCAAGAAAAGGAGAGCCCCGGCGTCACCGGGGCTCTCGTGCGAGGGAGGGTAACGGGTGGAGCTAGAACCGGGCGGTCACCGTGTTGGAACAGACCGAGCTGCTCTTTTCGCACACTTTAAAAGTATACGAGGAGCGTCCATTGAGCGGCCAGAATGTCTGTCGTCCGTCGTTCAGGATACTCTTCCGATACGCGCCATCCCGGTACACATCCACCGAGCCGGTGCGCGCTCCACTCCAGCGAATCGTAACATATTGACGACCTGCGGAGGCCCAGGCCCGATCGAGCGAGAGGGTTACCGGTGAGGTCACGATCGGCTGCGGCGGAGGAGGCGTCGGGCTACCGCTCGGCGGCGGAGTGGATCCTGTGGTCTGGCCGGCAGTGCCGCGACAGCTTCTGCTGGGATGGTTCGCTGCCCGGCTGGACAACGACTCCATGGCCTGGGCGATCGCGGCCCGATCCGAATAGGCCGGCTCGTACCTCCAACTCAGGAAAGCACAAGGATAGTCGTTAGCCATAAGAGCGGCGCCCCATGAATCGATCTGACTCGCGCTCAAGGCCGTTCCGTCATTCCCCTTCAGGATGTTGAAACCCACCACGAGCGCCAGGCCCTTATCCTTGGCGGCGGAGATATTCTCGGCAACGAAACGGGCGGGATCTCCGAACTTGGAATGATACTGGGCCCAGGCTGCGTCCAGATATTTGGGGGTGACGGGGAAGTATGTAGGCCTCGCTCGGATGACGGTGGGGAGAGTGGGCCATCGCGACTTGCTGTAGTGGGCCATCTCATCCACGATGGCTGGTGACACGGCAAGGCCATTCCAGTTGTCCGGATCGTTCGGCTCATCCAGCAGGAAGTTCCCTATGACCGTGCCATCAAGGACGTAGGCCGAAAAGTCGATGTCCTTGAAGCGATCGGTTGAGGCTTTCCACATGGTCATACTGAAATGGCCCGACCCGTCGATGTAGCGCGCGGGTGCGCCCGCCAAATTGAGCATGACCTTGGCCCCGCGGTCCTTGATGGCTCGCAGCTCCGTCAGGAGGTTCTCGGGGAGGATGTTCCGCATACCCCCGCTATACCATCCCCCCATTTCCGTGGTTGGCTGATGAAAGTACCCGAATGGAATGCCGCCCTGATAACCGCTGGAAAACGACGGCGCGGGGAGCTCGACAACTCCAGGAGGCAGATTGTCGACTGGACCGGCCAATCGGTCTTGGTTGCAGGCAGTGAAGGCGACGGCCAGGATAAGAGCGGCGGCTCCTCGAAGACGTGCCGTACGGCGAGCCAACTGGTACAAGTGCGTCATAGACGGGCATTCCTGTGCAGATGAGAGGTGGACCACGGCTTCGCATCAGTCCAAGAACCGGCGCCGGACGGGCCGGTGCGGCGGCTCCTGGGTGGTATGCTGATGCGAGGGGGAGACGGGGTTGGTTCCCACGTCTGCGTGACGTACTGCGGAGCCTAGGAGGCGCTAGTGCTCGGGCAGCCGGTCACCTCGTCAAGTATCGGACCGCTGCACACCGGCTTTAGCGGCTGCTTTTCTCAGCACGAAGGGGACAGTGAAGCGGAAAAGACAGCGAGGATCAGCTTGAAAAGGGGCGCTCGGCCGCGAGCAGAGCTCTGACGGCCTCTATGAGCGCGCCTGTTGTGAACGGCTTCTGCAGGAACTGCTTGGCAGCTTCGCCTCGGGGAGACTCGTAACCGGAGATGTACAGGACGGGGGGTGGCGAGGGGAGGCGGGACACTTCGATAGCGAAGGCGTGACCACCCATGCCCGGCATCACGAGATCGGTGATCACCAAATTGACCTTGTGCGTGCTGGCCCTCATCAGTTGCAGGGCCTCTTCGCCACTCTCGGCCAGCAGTACCTGAAAACCTTCCTCGGTCAGGGCCCGGTCCATGAAACGGCGAGCCGTTTCCTCGTCATCCACCACCAGGATCATCTGCCGCATCAAGTCCTCAACCGGAGCGCTGTTCCACAATCTAACGTCGCCCTGCCAGAATTCTCTCATAGAGCTCGATGTGCTTCTGGGCCACGGCACCCTGGGTAAACCGTTCCGCGACGCGCTTGCGCCCAGCCTCTCCCATCGTCCGGCGCCGCTCATGGTCACGGCTTAATAGATCCAACGCCCGAGCCAGGGCCGACACATCGCGCAACGGGACCTCGAGCCCGGTCACCCCGGGCACGTTGACCTCCCGGACCGCACTGGGCAATGCCGTGGTTATGACCGGGCGACCGGCAGCCATGGCTTCGAGTACCACCAGGCCGAACATCTCCTCGACCGTTACCGATGGAAGCACCAGAAAATCCGCATCCGCCATCCGTCGGGGTAGGTCGTCGTCCGGGTACTCCCCGTACCAACGGACCCGGTCCGAAACGGCGAGTGCTTGGGCCAAGGTCTTGAGCCGGGGCCCTTCCGGTCCGGAGCCAACGACATCGAGCCGGAGATCGGGCACTTCCTCCAGCGCTCGGAGCAGAACATCCAGGCCTTTGTACGGCACCAATCGACCGATGAAGATGGCTCTGGGGGTTGCCCGAGGCGATGTTGGCGGCACCGATTGCCACCGGGTGTGATCGATTCCGAACGGAATGACTTCCACCTTCGATTCGTGGCCTCGCAGCTCGGTTGAAAGGGCGAGATGGGCACGACTGGGAACCACTACCGCGCTTGCCCGGCGAATTACCAGACGGGTCAGAGGTCGGTAAATTGAGCGCGGGGCGTCGGCGTGCTGGGTAAGCACCACCGGAGTGCGCCCCGCGCGAAGGAGACACGCGACATCGGCGAGTGGGTGGGGATGATGCAGGTGGATGATATCCGCCCGCTTCCAGGCGGCCGCGATATACCCCGGCGCTATCTCCTGGGACCCCAGTGCCGCGAACGAAAATGCCCGCGTGACCGGCAAGCGGGATCGTCCCCTTCCTGCAGCAGGGCCCCGTCCCCGGGCCTCTATGGCCACGACTTCGACCTGGTGTCCGAGATTCGCGGCCCCATCCGCTAACGTTTGAACCACGCGCTCCATGCCCCCCGAACGGGGCCAGTAATACTTGGCGAGGTGCAGGATGCGCATGATCCGGATCGCCTCGAATGCTGTGGGCCGCCCTGCCGGTCTATATTGACGGTGGTTTTGGGCAACTTCACCCGAGATACTCACCACTGTCAACCTGAGGGTTCGCTTGCTCTGTTGCCCGAAATCCCATCGCACGCCGGCGCGGGAGTAGCGTGCGCGCGGTCGTGGTGTCTCACCTTTACGCCGATCCGGCGAACCGAGCCAAGCTCCGCTCCCTCGCGGGATTGGGAGTAACGCTTGCGGCGGCGGTTCCCGACCGCTGGTTCAGCCCCGACGGCACGGTACATCCCACCGATCGCGCGGATGATGCCGGGGTTCAGATCGTCCCTGTGCCTGTGCGCGGTCGAGGCCGTCAGATCGGGGAGCTGACGTGGCGAGCGGCCACGCTACGCCGACTGGTGGCGGAGTTCCGTCCCGACTTGCTCCATATAGAGGAAGAGCCCTGGACTCAAGCGGCGGCTGTGGGGATTCGGCTGGCGCGCCGATTCGGGATTCGGTCCGTGGTGTCGACCGCCGACAGTCTGCCCCGCCACTGCACCTTGGTCCAACGCTTCCGGCGAGAACGCGCTCTCCGGCTGGCCCACGGTTTGATCGCGGCAAACCGACTCGCGTCTGCCCTCGCTACCAGACGCCGGTCCGCAGGTGCTAACCTCATCGTGCCGCAGCTCGGAGTGAATCCACCCGCAGCCCAACCGCGCACTCCGCATCCCACGTTCGGCATCGGGTTCGTCGGTCGCCTGGTGCCTGAGCGAGGCCTCGACCTCTTGTTTCGCGCCTGCGTGGGCCTTGCCGGAGACTGGACTCTGACGGTACTCGGGACCGGTCCTTCACAGGAGGAGCTCGAGGGGCTGGCTCAGCGCCTCGGAATCTCGGCTCGCATCTCGTGGCTCGGTGCCCTCCCCCGCGACTCGCTGGAGCCGGTGTGGGCCCGGCTCGATTGTGTCGTCTTTCCGTCGAGAACCACCCCTCGATGGGTACTCGGGACCGGTCACGGCGTCCTCCAGGCCATGGCCCACGCTATAGCGGTGGTGGGCACAGACTCGGGCGCATTGGGTGAGCTGGTGGGCGACGCTGGTCGCATCGTACCAGAAGAGGACGTGCCGGCTCTGACTGCAGCGCTGCAGGAGCTTTATGCGGACCGGGCGGAGTGCGCTCGACTCGGCAGCATAGGCCGGCAGCGGGTTCTGGAGCATTTCTCTCCCGATGCCATCGCCCAAAAGACACTTGAGTTTTGGCGTTCACTTACTCCCGCAACCGGTTGACATCTCCAGACTTACGAGCGATCTTCGCACCCAATGCATCAGGTATATCGCCTTCTTCTGCGGGCCGGAACTACTGCGGCCGTACTGGTCCTGGCTCCGCTGGTGTCCCCGCTCCTGGCCCAGATCCCCCAGGTCCAGCCGGGCCAGCAACTGCCCACGCCGGAGCAGGCCAAGCAAGCCCTGCAGAACCAGCCTGAGCTGGTCGAACAACTTCGCCAGCGGCTGCAGCTCTCGGGTTTGACACCCGATCAGGTCCGGTCCCGGCTGCGTGCGGCCGGATACCCGGAAGATCTGCTCGACCAGTACCTGCCGGGCGCGGACACGACCCAGATGGTTCGTCCGGGTCCGCGCACGCTGGATGCGGTTCGCGCGCTGGGCATCCTGAGCGACGTGGAAGTCGACTCGCTGTCGAAGCAGGACTCGGTGCTTCAGGTCTCTGACTCGCTGCAGCTCGTGCTCGACTCAATTCGGTTGCTGAAAGCCGACTCGGCCCGCGCCGACTCTCTGGCCGACTCCGTGGCCGTTCTTCGGGGTCAGGGTCTCAAGCTCTTCGGGATGGAAACGTTCCGCCGAACCAGCACCCGGTTCCAGGCGGTGCAGTCCGGACCGGTGGATGAAAACTACCGGTTGGGGTCGGGCGACGTGCTGGTGCTGATTCTCACAGGCGATGTGGAGCAGGCCCACACCCTGACCGTCACGCGTGAAGGATTCGTGGTCATCCCCCAGGTGGGGCAAGTCTATGTGGCCAACCTGACGCTGGCGCAGCTGGAAGATCAACTCTATAGCCGGCTGCACCGGGTGTACGCCGGAGTCAGGCGAAGTCCCAACGCCAGCACGAAGTTCCAGATCTCCGTAGCCAAGCTCCGCAACATCCAGGTCTTCGTAGTGGGCGATGTGGTGCGGCCGGGAGCATACCAGATTTCAGGGGCCGGCACCGTACTTACGGCCCTCTATGCCGCCGGCGGCCCAACCACGAACGGGAGCTTCCGCACCC
>DASSED010000023.1:0-6289 GCA_035695405.1 Gemmatimonadales bacterium | reverse complement strand
TGCATGGCGATGAGACGGTGGGCTGGCTCATACCGCGCGGGGAGCGCTGGGAAGCACCCCATCAGCGGGGCACGGCACACCAGGTGGACGGAGTAACCTTGCGCGGCACTTTTGACCTGCTGACCGCTCTCGAACAGCTGCTGCCGGCCGATTGTGCAGACTTTCAGGCCGCCCCCCACGAGGGTGTGCCCCTAGGGAGCATTGTGCTGGGCGATCCGGCCCAGCTCATCGTGCTGGGAGCGACCGTAGAGCCAGGCGTGGTCTTCGACACCCGACAAGGGGTGGTGGTAATCGACCAGGGCGCGGAAGTGCGGAGCGGCACCCGCCTCGAGGGACCCCTTTATATCGGGCCGGGGACCAAAGTACTGGGAGGGTACATCCGCGCATCCGTGTTTGGATCCGAGTGCCGGGTCCGAGGTGAGATAGCAGCCAGCGTCTTTCTCGGCTTTGCCAACAAGAGTCACGAAGGATTCGTGGGTCATAGCGTCGTAGGCGCCTGGGTCAACCTGGGCGCGGGAACCACGACCTCCAATCTCAAGAATACTTATGGCCCGGTGCGGCTCGAGGTCGATGGTGAACGGATCGACACCGGTCGGCTCAATGTCGGCAGCCTGATTGGCGACCACGCCAAGACCGCCATCGGAACCATGCTCGCAACCGGGACCGTGATCTCGGCCGGTGCCAACGTATTCGGCATTCCTACCCCACCGAAGTACGTCCCGCCCTTTGCGTGGGGTTGCACCGGGAGCGAGCGGATGACGGAAGACGGGTTTCTGCGTATCGCGGAGCGGGTCATGGCCCGGCGAAACGTGAGCTTCTCACCGGAGCGACGCGAGTCACTCCGGCGGGCGTTCGAGCGGAGCACCCGCAGATGATGATGCTGTATGTGCTGGGCTCGGGATCGGCGGGCAACTGCTTTGCCGTCGAGACCGAAGGCGTGGCCCTTCTGATCGATGCCGGATTCAGCGGCCGCGAGGTGGAACGACGGGCAGACTTAGTGGGGTTGGAGCTCTCCCGGGTGGCCGGCATAGCGCTGACTCATGAGCATGGGGACCACGCGCGGGGAGCCGCAAGTCTGGCCCGACGACTGCGAGTACCGGTCCTGACGGGAGCCGGCACATGGCGACGGTTGGTAGCAGCTATGGACGACGCGGAGCATCGCCCACTCGGGCTGTCCTCCCGGGGGGAGCTCGGCCCCTTTGTGATCGACGCCTGCCCCACCAGTCACGACGCCAGCGACCCATTGGCCATCGTGGTGCGAACCACTGACGGAACCAGTGTGGGCGTGGCGTATGATCTGGGACGCGCAACCACCGCCGTCCGCTATCTCCTGCGCCAAGTCAGCGCCATCGTGCTGGAAGCCAATCACGATGAGGTGCAGCTTCGGACCAGCGAGTATCCCGCCGTGGTGCAGCGGCGCATCGCCGGCTCGGGTGGTCATCTCTCGAACCGGGCCGCGGCTCAGCTCCTCGCCGAGTTGCATCACCCCGGCTTGTCTATCGTCGTGCTGGCCCATCTCAGCCGGCACTGCAACAGCGCCGCCGAGGCGCGGGCGACAGTGGCGCGGGTGCTTCGGCGGGCGGGATTCCGAGGCATGCTCCATGTGGCGGAGCAGGAGGCGCCCTTGCCTCCTATCGTGGTAGCACCGGCCGCCGGATTGCAGTTCGAGCTGGCGCTTTAACTTCCCATCAACGCTGCAGCGGTACGCCGAAGCCTACGGCGAGCTGGATGTCGTTCTGGGTTTTCTTCTCCTCGAGGCTGCCGGTTTCCACGAAGGTCCGACCGTAGATGTAGTCTTCGGCCGCAACGTAGAAACTGAAGAGGCTTCCCAGCCGGAATCCCAGCGTCGTTCCCACCACCCCGCCGAAGTCAGTCTTGTCGGATTCGTTTTCGTAGGCCGTGCCGCCTCGCTTCACCAGGCTCGCCCCGGCGTTGATCCCCAGCCAGATCGGACTGGTGTACGGAATCACCAGATAGGTGGCGCGGGTAGTGCCGAACAGCAGGTTGGCATCGGTCTTGGTTTCGTTCTGGTTGAAGGTGAACCGGAGATCACTCGGCACATATGAGACGGACGTGAGTAAGCCGAAGCGGGAGCCAAAGTAGAGACCCAGCCGACCACCCACGGCCAGGGCAATCTCCTGTTTGAACTCCTGGCCGTTTGCGGCCTTCACCAGCTCACTGGTCGGGATGTAGACCCCGATCGTCGGGGAGATGGATACTTTCTGCGCGTTGGCCGGTGACAGAAGGAATACACCAAAGGTAAGGGTGATTACCCCGATCCTGGGAAATGAACCGAGCACAAGCTCCTCCTCTCGAGCGATTGATGACGCGAGTAGAGCGGTGTCTCTCCGCCCAGTGAGTCCAACGAAGGTCAGGACCAAGGATAGTATTAGGCGGAATTCCCGAACTCGCCAGCGGTGACCGCCACTTCAAAGGTAGGTCCTCGAGGGCTCCGATTCGCACAGTCTCAACGACGGTTTTGGTCCGGAACGTGGGGGGTGCGGAGATTCTTGCGGGGAGTGGTGACTCTATTAGAGCGTCGGAGGGAGGTTCAGGGTTTCGCGACCCTGAACCCGGACGGGCGATTGAGGTCTCAATCTTAGGGAAACAGTGACGCGCTCGCGTTGCTGGTCATCGTGACCGGCTCCTCGCAAGCCCAGCTCGCGTGGTCCACCGCATAGCCGGTGCGAGGCAACAATTCAGCGACTGTCATCATGATCCCATAAAACAGCAAAATGAGCGAAAGGACATGGGCCAGGGGGGCCCGGTGTTTCCAGGATGAGACCGCAGCTACCCCTGCGGCGAACACGATGGTGAGAAGCGCACAGAGATACCCAGCGAGAGGAGCGCCGCAGCTGCGCGAGTAAGGCCACCAGGCAATGGTGGTCCCAAGAATGAGTCCGAGCAGCAGGCGTGCCCAGGGACCAAGGAAGTCTCTTCGGGGTGCCTCGGTCACCGGCCCGCCAAACGAGACAACCTGCCCTGACCCTCGGGCGTAGGGGGAGTCTGATTGGAGGCCGGGGAGCTGGGCGAGCAGTCGGTCCACTACTCCTGACATCGGATCTGGATTCCGACCAGGTGCTGGTTTCGGCACTGCCGCTCCAAGCTATGAGTTGAGGGTAGGCGGTACGCTTGGCCGAGGCATTTGTCGTACCATCAACTGGAATGCTCTAAGTGTTTGCTGCAGTCACCGGGTGCGACCTCCTGCAGCGGCGATCCACCCGATCCGACTGAAATCCGCAAGAAAAAGCGCCCCGAGAAGTCCCGGGGCGCCTCATCACTCGTGCGCTGTGCTTAATACATGCCGCCCATGCCACCACCCGGAGGTGCGGCGGGAGCGGGCTTCTCTTCCTTCTTCTCGACCACGACGCACTCGGTCGTGAGCAAGAGTCCTGCGATCGAGGCGGCGTTCTGCAGCGCCGTCCGGGTGACCTTGGTCGGGTCAATCACGCCGGCCCGGACCAGGTCTTCGTAGGTGTCGGTCGCGGCATTGTAGCCGAAATTCTTCTCCTTCGACTCTTTGACTCGGGCCACCACGATCGATCCTTCGGCGCCGGCGTTCTGCGCGATCATCCGGATCGGCTCCTCCAACGCCCGCCGGACGATCTCGACCCCGATCTTCTCATCATCGGTTCCCTTGAGCTTCTCGAGCCCACTCTGCGCTCGAATCAAAGCGACGCCGCCGCCGGGAACGATTCCTTCCTCGACCGCGGCCCGGGTAGCATGCAGCGCGTCCTCGACCCGAGCCTTCTTCTCCTTCATCTCGGTTTCGGTGGCCGCACCCACGTTGATGACTGCCACCCCGCCCGAGAGCTTGGCCAGACGCTCCTGCAGTTTCTCCCGGTCATAGTCGCTGGTGCTCTTGTCGATGGCCGTGCGAATCTCGGCGATCCGTCCCTGGATACCATCCCGCTTGCCCCGACCATCCACAATGGTGGTGTTGTCCTTGTCTACCACCACCCGCTTGGCGCGGCCGAGGTCGTTCAGCGTAGTGTTCTCCAGCTTGAAGCCGAGCTCTTCCGAGATCACCTGCCCACCGGTCAGCACCGCGATGTCCCGCAGCATCTCCTTCCGGCGGTCACCGAAGCCGGGGGCCTTCACAGCGGCAACCTTCAGCGTGCCGCGAAGCTTGTTTACGACCAGGGTAGCGAGCGCCTCACCCTCGACGTCCTCGGCGATGATGAGCAACGGCTTGCCGCTTTGGGCCACCTTCTCCAGCAGCGGGAGCAGCTCCTTCATGGCCGAGACCTTCTTATCGTGGATGAGGATGTAGGGGTCATCCAGTACCGCCTCCATCTTCTCCGGGTCGGTCACGAAGTAAGGTGACAGGTAGCCTCGGTCGAACTGCATGCCTTCAACCGTCTCGAGGGTGGTCTCCAGCCCTTTTGCCTCCTCGACCGTGATAACCCCGTCCTTGCCCACCTTTTCCATGGCCTCGGCGATCAGATTGCCGATCTCGAGGTCGTTATTGGCTGAGATGGTACCGACCTGGGCGATTTCCTTCTTGCCGGCCGATGGAACCGAGAGAGTCCTGAGCTGCTCGACCACCGCCTCGACCGCGCGCTCGATGCCCCGCTTCAACTCCATAGGATTGGCGCCGGCGGTGACGTTCTTGAGGCCCTCACGGAAAATGGCCTGCGCCAAAACCGTGGCAGTGGTGGTGCCGTCACCTGCGAGATCGCTGGTTTTGGTCGCGACCTCTTTCACCATCTGGGCACCCATGTTCTCGATCGCATCGCTCAGCTCGACTTCCTTGGCCACCGTGACTCCATCCTTGGTGACCGTGGGCGAGCCGAACTTCTTATCGATCACGACATTCCTGCCCTTGGGCCCGAGGGTGACCTTGACCGCCTCGGCGAGGTGGTCCACACCTTTCTTGAGCTTGGTCCGGGCATCGGTGTTGAAAAGAAGCTCTTTTGCCGCCATGTCTGAAATTCTCCTAAGGGATGGGGAGCCGGTAAGAACCGAGACTCCCAGTCGAGTTAGCTGATCTTGGCCAGGACGTCCGAGGCCTTGATGATGATCACTTCGTCCCCGCCGAGCTGGAACGGTGTACCGCTGTACTTACCGTAGATCACCACGTCTCCGACCTTCAGGTCCATCGGAACGCGGTTCCCCTTCTCCACTCGGCCCGGTCCCACCGCGATCACCTCGCCCTGAGTTGGCTTTTCCTTAGCCGTATCCGGGATGTACAGCCCGCCACGCATGCTTTCCGATTCATCAGTCGGCATGATGACGACTCGGTCTTCGAGCGGCTGAAGCTTGAGGTTGGGCTTGGCCTTGGTAGCAGTTGCCATCGGTACGACCTCCACCACTGGATTGGTTTGACGATCCTAAGTAAATGATACGCAGGGGTTTGGCACTCAGATATCCAGAGTGCTAAGAGCCGAAAAATAAGAACCCGCTCGCCCCTGTCAAGCGGTTCATTGTCAACCCGGCAAGCGCAAGGCGAATGCCTTGAAAGCCGGTCAGGATGGCAGAGAAAGGAGGTAAGACAGCTGACATGCGGCAGAGCCGCATGCTGAAAAGTCAGATGATTTTATCGGCCGGCGTAGGGCTACAAATCAAAGCGGAGCTCCAGACCTATGTAGCGACTTTGCTGGCGGAAAAACTGCCGCTGGGTGGACAGACCGTTGTGAGCAATCATTCCTACGCTGAGGTCGTGGCGGGTACCAGTTGCAAAGGCCACCCCCAGCTTGGCGGAGGTGCTCACCCGCCAAGCTGTGGCAGCATCGGCCTGGAAGAACACTCCAGCGATAGGTCGAACCTGACCGGTAAGAAAGTGCCGCGATCGGCCGTGGTAATCCAGACCGAGCGACCCACCTGGTCGCGGCAAACGTAGCTCGTCGGCCAGCACATAACTCGCACCACCCGTGAGTCGCCAGACCCCCTTGATGTAGCTGGCCCAGGCAGCCAGTGCCTCTCGAGTCCAATCCACCCGGTCCGTGGGAAAGCGGGCACCATACTCGTCGCCGAGGTGACTGCTCTCATGATACAGCTCGAGAGTGAGAGACCAGGGATCGAGGGCCGCAGTGGTGTTTACGCTTACGACCCAGTCGGTACTGATGAGCGCGCTTTTCGGGTCTGTCAGGCTGAACCGGCCATAGACCTGGGAGCCGAAGCCCAGGATAATGGGACGATGGCCACCTTGCAGCGCAACGAGGGGAAAGTTCTCGCCGAGGACTACT
Source organism: Gemmatimonadales bacterium (assembly GCA_035695405.1). Taxonomy (GTDB): domain Bacteria; phylum Gemmatimonadota; class Gemmatimonadetes; order Gemmatimonadales; family GWC2-71-9; genus CAVVWJ01. The sequence continues at coordinate 101 of DASSED010000023.1, read as the reverse complement.
TCACCCTCATGCTCCTGCCCGAACCGGCTGTCCCCGCGGTTGGCGGATAGGAGCCGCCCCACAAACCCGTGTACCCGGGGCGAGGCCTCGGGCAGCTCGAA
>DASSED010000022.1:0-18142 GCA_035695405.1 Gemmatimonadales bacterium | reverse complement strand
GCTCTATAATCCAGCGATTCGGCTTGCCAGCGCTCTTAACCCGAGGAAGCTGTGCCTCAGACGCTTCGAATGGACACCGAAGTCCTTCACCTTCGTACCACGCATCCGTTCGTCATTGCCCGCGGCGGACAGAGCGATCACCGAACCGTCTGGGTCCGACTGACAGACGGGGACGGCATCGAGGGATGGGGCGAAGCCGCACCCAGCAAGTTCTACGGCGAAACCGCCGAGAGCGTGAGTGCGGTTCTCAGCTTCTACGGCACCGCCCTCCCCGAAGATCCTTTCAAGGTTGAAGCCGCCGAACACCGCTGGGAAACGATGCTCCGCGGCAACGCCGCGGCGCGAGCGGCGCTCTCTGCCGCGCTGCACGACTTGATAGGGAAACGGCTGGATCTGCCGCTCTATCGCCTCTGGGGTCTCGATCCATGTTCGGCACCGAAGTCGACATTTACCATCGGGCTCGACGCCCCCGAGCGGATCCAGGCCAAGGTCCACGAGGCCGCTTCGTTTCCTATCCTGAAGGTCAAGCTGGGCACCGACCGTGACCTGGAGATCCTGCGCGCGATTCGCGACGTCACCGACAAAGAGCTACGGGTTGACGCGAACTGCGGATGGACCGTCAAGCGCGCCATCAGCATGCTTCCGATTCTGAGCGAGTTTGGGGTAACCGTGCTGGAGCAGCCGCTGCCGCCTCAGGATCTTGACGGACTCGCTGCGATCACAGCCCAATCCGAGATCCCCATCATCGCGGACGAAAGCTGCAAGACGGTGACTGACATTCCGCCCCTGGTGGGCAAAGTGGATGGGATCAATATCAAGCTGGCCAAATGCGGTGGATTGAGAGAAGCCCTCCGCATGATTGCCGTTGCTCGGGCCCACGGCCTCATGGTTATGGTCGGCTGCATGATCGAAACCTCACTGGGCATCACGGCCGCGGCTCACCTGACTCCGTTGGTCGACATCGTGGATCTCGATGGCGCCGCCCTCCTTGCCCACGACCCCTTCGTGGGTGCCGGGATCGACGGAGGACAGGTCGCGCTTCCGTCCGGACCCGGACTGGGCGTCAGGCGGCGATGACCGAGCGCTTTGCGCAGATCGCCCTCCCACTCCCGCTCGCCAACCCATACAGCTATCGCATTCCCGACACCCTGGGCGACCGAGTCGTTCCGGGAGCCCGGGTAGTCGTTCCCGTCCGCCGACGCGAGCTGATCGGCCTGGTGGTGGGGGTCGACTCGGAGCCACCCGCCAGCAGCGCTCGGGACATCCTTGCCGTGCCGGACACAGCGCCGGCGCTGCCGGCGGCGCTCCTGGCCACGGCCCGATGGATCTCCGGTTACTATGGCTGCCCGTTGGGGCTCACGCTGAAGTCGGTCCTGCCCCGGGGCATGTGGGGAGAATCGCAGGTGGTCGTCTCACTCCAAAACGGCTCGCATCGCATGGGCGGGGTGGCAGGCGAGTTGGTCGAGTGGCTGCAAGGGAAGGGAGGAGAAGCCACGGTCCGTTCAGCTGCCCGGGCACTCAAACGACCGGTGTGGGATGCTGTCGTGCGCTTGGCGCGGGTGGATGCGGTCTCGCTCCGGGTGCAGCCACCAGATACCCTGGGGGCGCAGCTCACCGAGCGGGTGTTAGTGCTCGGCAGTGAACGACCGACCTTGCTCGAGCGGGATGTGCTCTTCCGGCGCCGGCCCAAGCAACGCGAGCTGTACGAGACGTTGGAGCAGCTGGGCGGCAGCGCCTCAATACGTCACCTGGCTGAGCAGCTGGGTTTCGGCGATGGGGTGCTTCGAGCGCTGGTCCGGCAGGGCCTCGCTCGAGTGGAGCAGGCCGAACTGCTGCGTGACCCCTTCGCGGGCTCTCCGGTTACGGTTCCCCCGTCAACCCTGACCTCGGACCAGATGCGCGCTGTTGACGCCCTCATGAGTCTTGAGAGCGGACGGGGTGCCCTGCTCTTTGGAGTAACCGGAAGCGGCAAGACCCTGGTCTATCTCGAGGCCGTTCGAAGAACACTGGATGCCGGCCAGGGAGCCATCGTCCTGGTGCCGGAAATTGGATTGACTCCCCAGACGGTGAGTCGGTTCCGGGGTGCCTTCGGAGCCCAGATCGCGGTGCTTCACAGCGGACTCTCCGATGGAGAGCGAGCCGATGCCTGGCGGACACTCCGGCGAGGTGAGCGCCGAGTGGCCGTCGGCGCCCGGTCGGCGGTTTTTGCGCCAGTGGCCAACCTCGGGCTGATCGTTATCGACGAAGAGCATGAAGCCAGCTACAAGAACGGCGAAGCGCCTCGCTACCACACCCGCGATGTTGCTGAGGTGCGCGCTCGCCTGGAAGGCGCGCGGCTGGTCCTCGGCAGCGCCACACCGGCGCTCGAGACCCTGGTACGCGCCGAATCGAGCCTTCAGCGAGTCTGCCTACCAGAGCGGATCGGCGCCCGGCCCCTCCCGCCGGTTGAGATCATCGACCTTCGAACCGCTCCTAAAGTACCGGGAACTGGATCGATCGGCTGGTCGGAGGCGCTGGATACGGCGATCACGACGACTCTCGCGCGTCGGGAGCAGGCCCTGCTGTTGCTCAATCGCCGTGGGTATGCGGCGTTCCTTCAATGCCCGGATTGTGGCGAGGTCTGGCAGTGTTCGCGCTGCAGCATTTCGCTGACGGTGCATCGGTCTCCTGCTGCCTTGCGCTGTCATTACTGCGGCTATGAGGAGCCTTTGCCGTTCACCTGTCGAGTCTGCGCCAATCCAGTACAACAGATGCGGGGAATCGGAACCCAACAGCTCGAGCGCTTCCTCACTGATCGTTACCCTGAGGCTCGAGTAGCACGCATGGACCTGGACACCACCAGCACCAAGTGGTCCCATCAGCGGATTCTGGAATCGGTTGAACGAGGCGAGGTGGACCTACTCATTGGGACTCAGATGATTGCGAAAGGACTGGATTTTCCCAATGTGACTTTTGTCGGGGTGGTGGACGCGGATACCGGCTTATATCTGCCCGATTTCCGCTCCGCGGAGCGCACCTTTCAGCTGCTGGCCCAGGTCGCCGGGCGCGCCGGTCGAGGTCCCAAGGGTGGGAAGGTGCTGATCCAGACCCGGCACCCCACGCATCATGCCCTGGTCCACTCCGGACGTCACGATACTGCAGGGTTTTTGCGCGAGGAGCGCGAGCTGCGGGAGGCTCCGCCCTATCCCCCGAGTACCGCGCTGGTCAATTTGGTGGTCTCGGGTCCCGATGAGCGGAAGGTGAGTCTTCGAGCAGCGGAGCTGGCCGACTGGTGCACAGCGCTGGTGAACCGCTACCGTTTGGCGATTCGAATATTGGGGCCCGCGCCCTGTCCTCTGGTCCGGATTAAAGACCGGTGGCGTTGGCACGTGCTGCTGAAGGGCCCCTCTCCCGCCCTGGGTCGAGTGGTCCGCTATGCCGCCAGACGACTCAAGCGGGATCGGGACACGCGGGTGGTGATCGACCGCGATCCAGTCTCCCTACTCTGAGGATCCTCCCGGCGGAGCCGCCGCGTATCCGATCTCAACGCCCACATAGACTACCCGCCTTGGGGCCGGCTCGAAGACACGGCCAAACAGTCCGTTCAGCGTCACTGATCCCACATACCGCCGGTCCCAAAGATTAGCCACGCCTAGGAAGGGACCGAGGTCCATTTGGCCGATGTGTCCACCCCAACCAGCCCGGGCGTTGGTCACGCCGGCCCCCCAGGCATCGACCCAAATAGTGTTGGCATCGTCGGCAACGACCGACGTACTGATGGTATGGTCCACATCCAGGTAAAACGCGGCCGGCAGCTGGGTCCGCAGTCCCAGTCTCCAGAAATGCTCCGGAACTCCAGGCAGGCGGTTGCCATTCAGAACGGTCCCATCGGCCAGCACATACTCGGCGAAGCGGTAGTGGGCATAGGTATAGGCGCCGTTCAGCCTGAGGCCGGGTATGGGAGTGACCGACACACCGATTTCTGCTCCGTCGTTATGCGTCCGGCCGGCATTTCGGAAGAATGCCCTGCCGCCCACCTCGGCCTGTTGGACAATCGCGTCCTTGATACGTCCGAGAAATAGCGCCACCGAGTAGCTGATCCAGGAAGACGGTTGGCCCCGAGCTCCGATCTCATAGTTCACTGCTCGTTGGGGACCCAAATCCGGGTTCAGTCCGCCGGTGCCGTCGGGTTTGTTGACCAACTCCGTCGTGGTGGGGGTTTCGAACGAGGTGGAGACGTTCAGATAGGGTATGAACCGCTCTCCAAACGACCAGCTCGCCCCCACGTTGCCGCTGACCGCCGCCATGGTCCGCTTCCCGCTGTCGTCGCCGTCGGAGAGAAATCGGTCGGTCAGATCGAAACGGACCCAGTCATACCGGGCTCCGGCACTCAACAGCAACTCTAATCGCGGGCTCCACTGCACTTGGGCAAAAGGCCCCAGCTCAGTGACCTTCTCCCGTTGATCCAGTAGCGTGGTTCCGGTGCGTTGGCCGGCATCTGATACGAAGTTCTGCCGGTCGTCCCGCATTCGCTGCAGGTCAACCCCAGCGATCAGTCTCGGGGCCATTTCACTGCTGCCCAGGCGCCGGTTGAGGCCGGCCCGTGCTCCACCCACAGCCCGATCGATGGCGACGTACGTTCCGGCCGTGGGTGGAGCACCAGGGAACGGAGGAGCTGCCAGGGGGTTGGCCAGGTCGCGGAGCAGCCCGAAGACGGTCGCATTGAATTCGTTGCCTCCGGCATCGAAGTGTCGAAGGCCGAGGGCGAGCTGATATTGCTGCGCGTCCTTATCGGCGCCGCGAAGAATGTTGCTAGCTGCGGCGGAGTCAGGGTTGAGGTTGTATTCGGTTCGAGTGAGGGCACCGGGATTTTGGGCCCGGGGGTTATCGCCCAGCCCCAGCCGCAAGGTACCGAGGGTCGATCCCGAAAAGGCGTAATCGAGGCCTGCATTCAGCAATCGGAATTCCGCGGCGCTGTGCTCGCGCCAGCCATCGGTCTGGAATTGAGATGCGGAGAGTGTCCCGCTCAGATTCCCGGATCGGGCCGAGGTCCAGCTTTGGACCTTATAGTACGCATCTCCCTCGCGCTTGCCGTCTCCTCCCTGGACCGTGATCCGCTGCGCCACTGGACCCGGAGCTGCACGCTCGGTGCTGAGGGCGATGACTCCACCTGACGCGTTGCCATACAGCGATGAGCTGGCGCCGCGCAGCACTTCCGCTCGCTCGACATCGGCAAAGTCCACGTTGGTCAGCTGGCTCTGGCCGTCGGGAAGCGTCTGGGGCACGCCATCGAGGAGGATCTTGAGACCACGCACCCCGAAGTTGGACCGGCTGCCGAAGCCCCGGATCGAAATACGCTGGTCCAGCGAAAAATTGTAGCGATTGGAGACCACGACACCCGGCAGATTATTGAGGGCTTCATCCACTCCGATGGTTTGTTGGCCGCGCTGAAAATCGTCCCGGTTGAGCACTCCGACCGCATAGGGAACTTTTTGGAGGGGTTCCTCGGCCCGAGTAACCGTCACCTTCAATTCAGGCAACTCTCGCACTCGGCTGGTATCGATGATAGTGGTATCGGGCCTGGCGGGTTCCTGTGCTTCAATCCTGCCAACCATACCGGCTGCGAGCAGGACCGTAGCGGCGCCGATTCGAGAGCGATGAAGGCGGATTAAGACCCGGGAATGCATGGTGCGCTCCTCGACATGAAGTTGCAACTTAACCCCGGTCGGCCGTGAGGTGCTTGAATACCCTCGGATGCCCCTCTAGCTTCCTCCCCCGTATGCCGGCCCCTTCGACACCAGATACATCGCCCGATTTCTCCCAACCGCCTTTCGCCGGCGCTCCCGACGCGCGGTTTGCGCCCCTGCCGGCTGACGGAGTTCTCCCCGAGGGTTTCTTCTCGACCTCCAATCTGCCGACATATGTCCGGCTGGACGGCAAGTGGCTCGCGCCCACCCGGCCCCGCATGGATTGTGTGGTGGTCCGCCGCGCTGGTTTCCTGGAAACGGTCGAGCCGCGGCGCCTTCGTCGAGGCGACATGGTGGCCATGGGAGAAGCGGAGGACGGAACCGAGGGCATCGTCGTGTATGCTCGTGGCTTTCTCGGCGGTAGCCATGGCGCCAATGAGTTCCAGTTCATGTCCACCGAAGTCAGCCGGGAGCGTCCGGTCAACTACGAGGAACTGGCAACCCGGGTCGGCGAGGAGAAGCGGAGGGGCGGCTATCTGGTCTGGGTCATCGGCCCCGCACTGGTGCATTCCCGCGCCCGAGCCGATTTCGAGTGGTTTATCCGGAACGGATACGTGCAGGCCGTACTGGCGGGGAACGCGGTGGCGGTGCACGATATCGAGGCCGCCATCTTCGGTACCACTCTCGGCATGAGCAACACCGGGCAACCCACGCAGGGTGGTCACGGTCTTCACATGCGCGCGATCAATCGGGTGCGGGCCGCTGGGTCAATCGAGAGGGCAGTCGAAAACGGGTTGATCAAGAGCGGCATCATGCACGCCCTGGTCACGAATCGAGTGCCCTTTGTCCTGGCTGGCTCCATTCGGGATGATGGGCCACTTCCCGGTGTGTTCAGCGACAACCTTCAGGCTCAGGATGCCATGCGGGAGCATACGGTGAAAGCGACAGGAGCGGTCTTCGTCGCTACGGCGCTTCATGCCATCGCCGTGGGCAACATGCTGCCTGCCTTTTACCTCTGCGACGGCGCACCCCAGCCACTCATGACCATCTGTGTCGATCAGACGGAGTTCGTAGTCAACAAGCTCAGGGATCGGGGAACCCACCAGGCCTACGGTGTGGTCACTAATGCCCAGGACTTCATGCATGTCCTGAGGTTCTACGTCGAACGCTGGGAACAGCAGAAGTGACCGGGACAAAGAATCCGCAGTCCGAGCCTTGGCTCTCCGGCTGGCAGCGCCTGGCCCGGGCTGTCTCGGAAGTGCTTCCGCCTTCAGAGGTGGACGGTGTCTGGACTTTCGTGCCGGTTCGGCGGGAACAGACCGAGTGGGGCACCGCGGTTCTCTCGCGTCTCGATGGAGAACGGCGGCGGATCTACACCGCGCGCTACGCTCTGACAGTCAGGGGGAAGGAGCGCGGTAAGTTCGAGTCTGCGGTTCAGGAGGTGGGGAGCGGGCCACTGGACGCGCTGGCTCGAGTGCTCCAGGAGGCCCAACGCAGGGTCGATGACGAGCAACCGCCCGACGCCGTCCCTCCTGACGTGTGGTTCTCATCGGGGGCTACCGGTACCAATGGCCCGCCTCGATAAGGCAGAGGGCGCGGCTCTTCTTGACCAGTTTCGCCGTCATCTCCGGGAGCACCACCAACCGATAACCCGCCAGCGCGACATCGTTGCCCAGGTCGTCTTCCGCTCGCAAGAACATATCTCGGTCGAGGGAATCCGTCGCGAGCTCAAACAGCAGGGAGAACAGGTCGGCCTGGCGACCGTGTACCGGACACTCGATCTGTTGGTGGAGAGCGGCCTGGTACGGGCGCATGAGTTCGGCGAAGGGTTCAAGCGGTATGAGCCCATGACCGCGCAGGCGGATCACGAACACCTGATTTGCGAGCGGTGCGGCCGAGTCGTCGAGTTCGCCAACGAGCGTCTCGAGCGGATGCTGCCGGTGATGGCTGATGAGCACGGGTTTCACCACCGCCGTCATCGAGTCGAAATCTACGGCATCTGTCGCGAATGCCGTCAACGGGAACTCGCTCCGCTGTGACCGAGCCGACCACCCTGGGATTCGTGGTCGCGTTTGCGGCGGGGCTGCTCAGCTTTCTCTCTCCCTGCGTGTTGCCGCTGGTCCCCTCCTATGTCGGCTTTCTCACCGGCATGACACTGCCCGAGATCACTGGGCGCCGCCGCGTGGCCCTCATTCACGCCATCCTCTTCGTGAGTGGCTTTTCCCTGGTCTTTATCCTCCTCGGCGCCAGCGCGACGGCCCTCGGGCGGGCGCTGAACTATTACCAGGTTTGGCTCCAGCGGATCGGGGGCGTTCTGATCATCGGATTTGGACTGCTCTGTCTGGGAGTGTTCAACCTGAGATCGCTGAATCAGGAGCGGCGACTGCATCTCGAGCGAAAGCCGGTGGGGTATCTCGGAAGTGCACTGGTCGGAATGGCGTTTGCTGCGGGGTGGACTCCCTGCATCGGTCCGGTACTCGGTGCCATTCTCGGTTTGGCGGCCACGAGCGCTGACGTGACCCGAGGCATGCTGCTGTTGGCGGTTTACTCCGCAGGCTTGGCGCTGCCGTTCCTCATTGCCGCGGTGGCGGTGGATTCTTTTCTCGAGTGGTTTCAGCGATTCCGACGCTTTCTTCCCTGGGTTATGCGGATCAGCGGCGTGATGCTGGTCGGGGTGGGCCTCTTGCTCGTCACCGGGGAATTCACCCGCCTGGCGGGATGGCTGCAGAGTCTGACCCCGGCGTTTCTGCGAGAGCAGCTTTAAAGGAAGGCTCTCCACTTCCTTCCTCCAGCTCCTCCTCCATCTGCTGCCGCCGGAGCAATTCCCAGTAGCGGCCCCCGGCCGCAATCAGCTCGGCATGGGTACCCTGTTCCACGATCCGGCCCTGGTCCAGCACCAGAATACAATCGGCCTCCCGCACCGCGACTAATCGGTGGGACACGATGATACTGGTCCGGCCGGCCAGCACACTTCTGAGCCCGGCGAGGATCCGGGCCTCCGTGTTGGTGTCCACTGCGCTGAGCGCATCGTCGAGGACAAAGAGCGGCGGGTCCTGGGCCAGCGCTCGGGCTATCGTGGCTCGCTGCTTCTGTCCGCCCGAGAGGTTGATCCCGCGCTCGCCGAGCAGGGTGTCGTAGCCCTGGGGCAGCAGCGGCAAGGCCTCCGTGAGTTGGGCGATGTCCGACACTCGCTCGAGCCGACCGTCGTCTGGTGCCCCCAGCAAGATGTTTTTGCGCAGAGTCTCTCCGAAGAGAAAGGTCTCTTGGGGTACGAAGCCTACGGTATGACGAAGCTCCTCCAGCGAGAGCTCGCGCACATCCACACCGTCGATGAGCACCTGTCCCTGGTCGGGATCGTAGGTTCGCACGATGAGATCCACCAAGGTGGACTTGCCGGCACCAGTCGGTCCTACGATGGCCAGAGACGAGCCCGGTTTCACTGAGAAGGAGATGTCCTGTAACACCCAGCCCCGGTCGCGTGCGCCAGGATAGCTGAACCACACCTGGCGAAACTCCAGAGCCCGAGCCCCCCGCGACGGCGGTAGTGAAGCCGGGGTTGACGGTGCAACGATCGCCGGACGTTCCCGGAAGAGTTGGTTGATTCGTCCCATAGAGGCGGCACCCCGCTGCACCAGATTGACAGCCCAGCCCAACGCGATCATGGGCCACACCAACATGGCGAGGTACACCCCAAAGGCCACAAACTCTCCCACGGTGACTCGCCCGGACATCACCAGCATTCCGCCGGCGTACAGCACGGCCAAGCCGCTGAGTCCGCCCAGCAGGGTCAGCAAGGGAAAGAAGGCACCCTGAACTCGAGCCAGCGCGAGGTTGCGTTCCTGGTAGGTGTCGTTCAGCTCCCGGAAATGGGCGGTTTCCGCTTCCTCCTGCCGATAAGAGCGAACCACCCGCACCCCCGATAGATTTTCATGGGCGTGAGTGGTGAGCACGCTGAACTGGGCCTGGATCGCCTGGGTCCTCAGGTGGATGATCCGCCCGAGGATCACCATGGCCAACGGCAGTCCCAAAAGCGGCAACAGGGCCAACAGCGTGAGGCGGGGACTGATCGCCACCATGGCCGGAGCAACCAGGAGCGCACGGACGGTCGTGTCAACGAGATACATGAGGGCCGGCCCGGCAACCATGCGCACGGCCAGCAGATCGTTGGTTGTGCGGGCCATCACATCGCCGGTCGGATAGCGGTCGTAGAATTCCGCCGCCATCCGCTGCAGGTGATCGTAGAGCTGGTCCCGCAGGTCGGTCTCAACCCGGCGACTGCCGCTGTTGAGCAGCTCACGCATGCCGTATCGCGCCGCGCCACCGATCAACGCGACCACCAGCAGGAGCATCACCGCCATGTGCACTTCATGAAGGCCGCCGCCTTGGCGAAGTGCATCGATGCCCTTCTGTATAAATTTCGGCCCCAGGGTGGCGAAGAAGTTGGAAACCACCACCAGGCCGAGGCCGATCAGGTAGGCCCAGCGGTACGGCGCGAGATAGGGGAGCAGGGACCGCAGTTCTTTCATACGAGAGCTGGAATGTCACCCGGGTAGTGGAACCCGAGCAAGTCAACACCCAAGGAGGCTGAGATGTCGAGAACGATGATTGCAGTGCTCACGCTGGCGGCCGTCGCAGCCTGTGGGCGCGGAGACAGGCGCGACATGGCCACGGCGGACAGCCTGAGTCGTGATCTGCAGCTGGCCCCCGTGGACAGCACCGCCGAGCTCAATGACACCGCCGCGAGCACACCCGCGCCGGGGGCCAGCACGCCCGCACCGAAGCCGAGTCGTCCGGCGGCCACAACTCGTCCGTCGTCGCCCAGCAAGCCTGCTCCGACCGCCGCGGTCCGCCCGAGCACGCCCAGTAACGCGCCCACTTCCAGTGCTGCCCCGGCCACCGGCAAGGGCCTGGCAGCCGGCACCTCGCTCACGGCAACTACTACTGCGGAAATCCGGTCCAACAAGAACAAGGTGGGTGACACCGTGACCGCCACCATTGCGAACGACATCAAGGACAGCGGTGGTAGGGTAGTGATTCCGGCTGGCTCCGAGGTGGTGCTCGAGGTGACGGCGATCAAGGAGTCGGAGAACAAGAGCGACAAGACTGGCACCCTGACCCTCAAGCCCACGGCGGTCAGCATCAATGGTCAGTCCTATCCGGTGATGGCCTCGATTCAGCACGTGGACACCAAGCTCGAGGGTCGGAAGACCAATGCTGGAGACGTGGCCAAGCCCGCGGCGGGCGCCGCCGTTGGTGCGGTGGTCGGCCGGGTCTTGGGCGGGAGCACCAAGGGCGCGGTGATCGGCGGAGTTATCGGTGGGGCGGTGGGAGCCCAGCGGGCCGTGGAAACCAAGGACCGCGATGTGGTGCTCCCCAGCGGCACAACCGTGACGCTGGTACTGGATCAGACCTTTAAGCCGGGAAGCTGAAGACGCGGCATAAGTCGGACTAGGAGAGTCGCAATCGGTAAGCGGGACGTCACCAGCCGAGCAGCTCCGCCATATCGGAGCCGCTGGACAGAACGGACGCCCCGCTCACCGCTGCGTTTGCTTTTCCACTATCGCTTTCAGTTCAGTACCCCGCCCCTCCTCCGCCTCTGCGGGGATCGCTCACACCCTCCCAACCCTTGGCGGTTCGCCTGATTGCCTCGACATCTCCCCACAGGCCGTGGATGGCTATCCCATGGCCTCTCGCGCGAAGACTGTCGAGCGTTTCCGGCAGGAAGCCGGCCTCCTCCACCTGAAGCGAATCCGGCAGACCTTGATGATGCATGCGGGGAACTGCCACGGCCTCGGCCAATGGCATCTGATGATCGATGAGGTTGGAGATGACATGATACACCATGGTAATGATGCGGGGGCCCCCCGGCGTTCCCACCACGAGATAGAGCTGCTGCGCGGGATCAAGCACGATGCTCGGTGTCATGGCTGAGAGCATGCGCTTCCCCGGCGCAATGGCGTTGACCTCACCTTGGACCAACCCATACATGTTGGGCTCTCCCGGCGAGGTGGCGAAGTCATCCATCTCGTCGTTGAGAAGGAACCCGGCTCCGGTCACCGTCACGGCGCTGCCGTAACTGTTATTCAGCGTGGTGGTACAGCTGACTGCGTTTCCCTCGCCATCAATGACTGAGTAGTGGGTGGTCGACGACCCTGACTTGACCGGCTCGAAGCTCGGCGTCACCGACGCCCGTTCGCCGATCTGAGCCCTAAGTTGCGCGGCGTACTCCTTCGATAGCAGGCGGGACACCGGATTCTGCACGAAGGCCGGGTCGCCCAAGTAGGTGTTCCGATCGGTGAAGGCCCGTCGCATGGCCTCGGCCTCGTGGTGCATCAGCGCAGTAGACCCGAACGGCGGGAGGGAGCCAAACCCCTCCATGATGTTCAGGATTTCACCCAGGGTCACTCCGCCGGAGGAAGCTGGAGGCATGGAGTAAATGGTGTATCCCCGATAGCTCAGGACAATCGGCTCTCGCCAGATCGGGCGGTAAGCTTCCAGATCGGCATGAGAGATCAGCCCGCCCCCGCGGCCCATCTCGTCCACGATGAGATCGGCGACCCGTCCTCGGTAGAAACCGGCCGAGCCGCTGTCATGTATCGCCTGGAGGGTTGCGGCCAGCTCGGGTTGTTTGAATTTCGACCCCGGCTGCGGAGGGCGGTCATAAGGGAGAAAGATTGAGCGGGAGCTGGGGAACAATGCCAGACGCGCGCTGTCTTCGCCGATGGAACGGCTGCGATACTCATCCATCTCGAACCCTTTGCGCGCCAGCTTGATGGCGGGCTCGATGACGGCGTCGAAGGGTAAACGTCCAAAGCGGCGATGGGCCTCGGTCAACCCGGCGACGGCGCCGGGAACACCCACTGAGAGGTGGCCGGTGACGCTCGCATCTTCCGCCGCATCGCGATACATGTCCCGGCTGGCGGCGGCGGGTGCGGTCTCGCGGTAATCCAGCGCATTTACTTCTCCAGTATGCCTTCGGATGATCATGAAACCGCCGCCGCCGATGTTGCCCGCCTCGGGATGCACCACAGCCAGGGCGAACCCGACGGCCACCGCGGCGTCCACCGCGTTGCCCCCGCGCCGCAGCACGTCTCGTCCCACCTCGCTTGCGATGGGACTGCCTGACACCACCATGGCGTGCGCTCCGGTGGTGACCCGTGACTTGCCAAGGTAGCCCCAGCTCGGCGCCACGCCGGCCATAGGAACCGGGGCGGGAGGCTCGGGTCGGGAGCAGGAGACCACCGCAACAACCGCGAGCAGGAAGGGCATGCCGGATATCCGCACAGAATCTCCAGAGTTGCTTGTAGGCTGGACTCTCCTCTAATTTAGCCCAACCCTCACCACGGATACTTCCATTTCGCGGTCGCGTGGCTGACGACTACCACGATCGGCGCCTGACGGAACGGCGCAACCCCCGCAGTTCTACCATTGATACCGCGTCCGCTCTTGAGATCGTCGATCTCATCGGCGCTGAAGATGCAGGCGTGCCGGCGGCAGTGGCTCAGGCCCGAATGGAGATCGCCGGTGCCATCGACCTCATCGAAGCGTCGTTTCGTTCCGGGGGACGGCTCATCTACGTGGGTGCGGGCACCAGCGGTCGGCTCGGTGTGCTCGATGCGACCGAATGCCCACCAACCTTCGGAACCCCTCCCGAGATGGTGGTGGGAGTCATCGCGGGCGGCCCCCCGGCATTGGTGCGCTCGGTGGAAGGTGCCGAAGACGATGTGACCGCCGCGCGGGAAGCCATGGACGCGCTCCACGTGGGTCGGAACGATGTCGTGGTGGGTATCGCCGCCAGCGGGACTACACCCTTCGTTCAGGCGGCACTGGCCCGCAGCCAGCGCTCGGGGGCCCGCACCGTTTTCGTCTCCTGCAGCCAGCCTCCTGATGAGCTCAAAAGCACCTGCGACGTCTGTATAACCGTCCTGGTCGGCCCCGAGATTGTCACCGGATCCACCCGGATGAAGGCTGGCACCGCAACTAAGCTGGTGCTCAATACTCTCACCACCGGCGCTATGATCCGCCTGGGCAAGATCTATGGAAACCTGATGGTAGATCTTCGAGCCTGGAACGACAAGCTGGTGGACCGGGGGCAGCGTATTGTCATGGAGACGACCGGATTGGATCGGAGTGCGGCCCGCCAGGTGATTGCCGCGGCTGACGGAAAGGTCAAGATCGCCATTGTGATGGCCCGTCGCGGGGTGGCCAAAGATCAAGCCGAACAACTCCTCGAGCAGTACCAGGGAAGACTGCGCCCGATCGTGGGCGACCCACCTCCGGTCCGCTCCACGTGAGCGAGCGACCGACTCTCGTCATCGGTCTCATGTCCGGCACGTCGCTGGACGGAATGGACGCTGCCCTGGTTCGCTTGCAGGGCCCTACGCACGCGACCCTTATCGACTTCATCACCCGTCCGTACACCGATGAGGAAAAGGCGGCGATACGCGCCGCACTCAACGGCGCCGTCAGTCCGGCTCTGGCCCGACTGCACGTTCGGGTAGCCGAATGGGCCTCGGATGCGGTTCAGGCTTTGCTGTCTCAGAGCGGTGTGCCGGCGTCGGACCTTGGGTTGATCGCGTTTCCGGGCCAGACCATTTGGCATGAACCTCCGCTGGTCTCCTGGCAGCTCGGTGAGCCCGCAATTCTGGCGGAGCGATTCGGGGTACCCGTCGTGAGTGGTTTCCGGGCCCGAGACGTCGCCGCCGGAGGACAAGGTGCCCCGCTGGTTCCGATGGCCGATGTTCTGCTTTTCGGCTCGGCGCATGCTCCCCGCATTCTGCTCAATCTCGGCGGCATGGCCAATCTGACATATGTCGAGCGCCGGGCGCAGGAAGCCGGGGTGCTGGCATTCGACACCGGTCCCGGAGTGGCCGTCATCGATGCCACCGCCCGGATGGTGGATCCGCGCCGCTCGTATGATCGTGACGGCCGCATTGCGGCACAGGGAAGCGCCGCCGAGGCAGTACTGGCGGAGCTATTGGATGATCCCTACTTCGCCGCCCCGCCGCCCAAAAGTACCGGCCGCGAGCGGTTCGGCGATGAGTACGCTCAGGCGCTGTTTGCTCGGGTGCCGGGCCCCGATGCTGTCGCCACCGCCGTAGAGCTGACCGCCCGCAGTGTGGCCGATGCGGTGGGACGCTGGACTCCTCCCGGCGTGGAGGTGGTTGCCTCCGGGGGCGGCTGTCATCATCCGGCTCTCATGGCTTCGTTGCAAAGGCATTTACACCATTGTGGAGAGCATCCGGTGCAGCACTTCGACCAGCTGTTCTTCCCGGGAGACGCCAAAGAGGCGGTCGCGTTTGCGTTGCTCGGCTATCTCACGATACACGGCCAACCAGGAAACGTGCCCGCGGCCACCGGCGCCGGCGGCTCGCGAGTTCTCGGCGCGGTGACTCCCGCGTGACGCCCAACAGCACCGGCTTAAGCCCGGCGAGACTGATCCTGCCGGCGCTCCGCTCGGACGCGCTGAGTGGGTTTGCCCATGAGGCTGGACGGATAGCCGACTCCCTCGAAATCGGAGTCGGTGGGTTCATCATCTTCGGTGGATCGGTCGAGACGGTACGGCGCCTCACGGCCGATCTGCTGCGCCGGGCCGGACGTCCCCTTCTGCTCGCGGCCGATCTGGAGCGGGGTGCGGGACAGCAGATCGTCGGATTGACGGAGTTCCCCCCGCCGATGGCGCTCGCCTCGTTGGGCGATCCCGCCGTGGTGCGCTGGGCCGCCGCCGTCACCGCCCAGGAAGCCCGAGCCGTGGGGATCAACTGGGTCTTTGCGCCCGTGGCTGATCTCGACGTGCTGCCCGACAATCCGATTGTGCAGACCCGGGCCTTCGGGGGTGACGCCAACGACGTGGCTACCTGCGTCCGCCAGTGGGTCGAGGGCTGTCAGGCCGCCGGGGCCCTGGCCTGCGCCAAACACTATCCCGGACACGGTCGCACCACCGTGGACTCTCACATTGCTCTTCCGGTGGTCGAGGCACCAGCGGCCGCGCTGCGCGCCTCGGACTTGCTCCCTTTTACCGTAGCAATTGAAAGTGGAGTCGCGTCGATCATGACCGCCCACGTGGCGTATCCTACGCTGGATGATTCAGGGCTGCCGGCAACTCTCTCCCGGACGCTTCTCGGAGAGCTTCGGGGCAGGTCCAGGTTCGACGGTCTGGTCGTCACCGATGCTTTGATCATGGATGGGGCTCTCCAGGGCCGCCGGGAATCGGACGCTGCGGTCGAAGCCATTCAGGCTGGCGCGGATCTGCTGCTCTATCCCAATGATCCGCGCCGGGTCCGGGATGCTCTCGACTCGGCAGTGGCAAGCGGGACACTCGCGCGCTCCCGACTGGATGAATCGCTGGCCCGCTACAGCAAGGCCTTGGCAGCGGCTACGGCTCCTACCCCCCCAGTCACCCGAGGCCCGTTCGAGTCAGCCGAGCTCTTAGGGGACGCCTTGTTGAAGGCAGGCATGGTCCGTGGTTCCGCACCCAAGCTGGTCGGACCACTGGACCTCGTCGTGGTCGACGACGACGTGGGAGGTCCGTACCCGGCGAGCCCGACCGATTATGCCCAGCGGCTCCTCGGCTCGCAGTTGATCGGCCGTTATTCCGGGGGATCGAAAGTTGTGCTGGTTTTCGCGGAGCCCCGGGCGTGGAAAGGGAGGTCCGGATTATCGGAGAGTTCTCGGGAGGCCGTAGCCCACCATATCCTGGGCGCCGATCTGATTGTTCTCTTTGGACACCCTCGCCTGCTCCAGGAGGTTCCGGGCGCAGCTCCAGTGCTGCTGGCATGGCACCGCCAGCGATTGATGCAGGAAGCAGTGGCTCGCTGGCTCAGGGGGAGGATTCGCTAGCGATTGATGTCGCTGTCGGGCACCGTCCCAGCACCCTTTCGAATCCAAGGGAGAAGACCGTAAGCGGGAAGTCCCAGCACGAATGTCAGCAAGAAATATTGAGCAAATCCAAGCCGCTCTGCCAGCACCCCGGAGACGAGACCAGCACCCCAACGACTAAAGGCAAAGATGGCCGTCAGCAGCGCGAACTGCGTGGCTGCATAGCGTCGCTCGCAGACTGACATCAGAAAGGCTAGAAACGCCGCCGTACCCAGTCCCGCCGCAAAGTTCTCGAAGAGTGCCGCACCGCTGATGAGCAGCTTTTCGGATGGGGTCCATGCAGCCACGGCGTAGCCCAAGCTGGACAGGAGCTGCACGATTCCCAGGGACCACAACGCTCGAAAGAGTCCCAGGCGGGTGGCCAGGATTCCTCCCAGGGTGGCCCCTACCAGGGTCGCAATCAGACGACCTGTGGTGAGCGCGGCGATCTGGTCGAGAGTAAATCCGCGGGCTACCCAAAACGGCTTGGTCATCGGCTCCATGGCCGAGATATCCAGCTTGAAGAGCAGCGTAAACAGGATGATTGCCCAGATGCCCGGGCGTCGAAGCAGCACCATGATCGGCTGGGAGAGCGACTCGACTCTGACACTGTCGCGCACCGTGAGGGGAAGGAACAGCGAGCCGATGGCGAGAACAGCGAGTAATGCCGCACCGGTTCGGAACGCTCCAGGCCAGCCCTGACGGGCTGCGATCCATACGAGGAGGGCGCTCGAGATGAAGCTGGCTCCACGGTAGGCAGCAATCCGAACCGAATTCGCCACGCCGAGCTCCCGACCGCGAGTGGTCTCGATGGTATAGGCATCGATTGCCACATCCTGAGTAGCTGAGAGGGTGACGTACAGGAGCAGGAGACCGGCCAGCGCGGTTCGCTGAGCCAGGGGATCGACCATTGGAAGCACCGCCGTCGTCGCTGCCAGGAGGAGGAGGCACCCGCGGACCCAGGCCCGCAGGCTGGAGAAACGATCCACCAGCGGCGCCCACATGAATTTGAATACCCAGGGCAGCGAGGCACCTGTTGCCAGTCCGATCTCGGTCAGGCTGGCGCCACGTTGGGCCAACCAAACCGGGACCGTCTCATTGAAAAAGAAGTAGGGAAGCCCCGAGGCGACGGAAAGAGCTGCGATGATTGCGAGACGGACCCCGAGTGGCGCGTCGGAGCCCACCGGCTCGTTGGGCTCAGGCCGCACGGCGGCGAATCAGCGCCACACCACGAGCAGGAGCATGATCAGGGCGAGAATGATCACGATGAGGCTCAAACTCCTCAGGTGTGCAGCCGTGGAGGAGGAGTTGGGAGCTCGGCTCCGGACCTCATTCTCGAGTGTTGGGATATCGCTCTCTGACTCAATTTGAGGCAGCTGGTACGCTCGATAGCCCACACTGTCCCCACCATCAGAAGGAAGTCCATCTCCCTCAAACCGAGCGGCCACTACGGTGATGTTATCGGGGCCTCCCCGAGCGTTGGCGAGGTTGATCAGAGCGGAGCAGAGCGAAGGAAGGTCACCGTGCTCCGCGGCCAGTTGCGCGAACTCCTCCCGGCGGACCAGGCCCGAGAGCCCGTCGGAACAGACGATGAGGGTGTCTCCCCGCCGCAGCGACTG
>DASSED010000021.1:0-8978 GCA_035695405.1 Gemmatimonadales bacterium | reverse complement strand
TAGGCCCGCAACTGCTCCTGCGCGCTGTGGAGTCGCTCCTCGTGCTGGGCTCTCTCGCGCAGCAGCCGCTCCAGCTCCTCGGAAATGGCCATCTTGAACTCATCCACCTGAGCCCGATCGTATCCCCGGAGCGCCCGGGCGAATTCCTGGGATCGCACGTCGAGCGGGGTGAGATGAAAGGCATGGTCGTCCGTCATCCTTTCCGCTCTCCGAATAAGACGGTTCCCAGACGGATCATGGTGGCACCCTCCTCGACTGCGATCGGATAATCCCCCGACATCCCCATCGAGAGCTCAGGGAGCGAGTGCCCCTGTCGCTGGCCGGCGTCCCGGAGCTCCCGCAAACAGCGGAAGGCCCGGCGCTGCACCGCCGCATCCTCGGTCAGCGCGCTCATCGTCATCAGGCCCCGTACTTCGATCCGCTCCAGCGACCGGAGTTCGTCGAGTAGCGAAAACAATGACTCCGGGGCCACTCCTCCCTTCTGCGGCTCGCCGGAACAGTTGACCTGGACCAGCACTCGTTGTCCGCCACTCGATTCAACACGGCGGTTCAACTCGCTCGCGAGGTCCATCCGATCGATCGAATGGATCAGGGCAAAGCGGCCCGCTGCATGCCGGGCCTTGTTGCGCTGAAGCGTGCCGATCAGGTGCCAGTCGACGGGCACATCTGGAAGGGCCTCTTGCTTCTGGAGGGCCTCCTGAACCCGATTCTCTCCCACGGCTCCAAGACCGGCATCGACGGCGGCACGGACTGCCTCGGGGCCGTGAGTCTTGGTAACGCCGATGATCGAAACATCGTGGCTCAATCCAGCCAAGGCCTGATGCCGGGTGACGGTCTCGCGCACATGAGCCAGCCGAGCCGCCAGGCCTGGGAATGTCATAACCCTCTAATTTATCTGGGGATGGTTCGTTATTGAAGGACGGGAACGAGCTACTCCTTCAGGCTCTCGCCGCCCCGAACCCGCAGTTCCGCCAAGGCAGCTCGAAGGGTGGGGTTGGGAGAGAGTCGCATCGCGCGATCCAGCGCAAGCTCCATCTTCTCGTATTGTCCTCGCGAGCTGTACGCATAGGCCAGCTGGGTGTATGGCAGCGAAAGCGTGGAAGCGATGCTCCCGCTGGTACTCTCCAGTTTGGTGACGTCGCCCTGCAACAGCCCGGCATAGCGGTAGGTCTCGTTCACCAAGCGATCCGTCAGCGGGATGTTGAGTGGCGCTCCTGCCAGTCGTTTAAGATCGAGATCCGCTGAGGTGGTGTCCGGCTTACTGGTTTCAAGTGCGAATCCAAGCGCCTGCTGTACCACGTAATCACCCAGACCGCCAAACTCTCGACCCGCCGTTATCGCCCACACCACGGGCCGCCTCCCCACGTTCTGCTGCACCACACTCAGAGTGAGTATGTCGTTGGGAAGGAGAAAGCTTCCAGCCTTGAGGGTTCGGGTCAGCGGCCCCAGGCTGACCTGCTGATCCTGCGGGACGACGTAGCCGCTCATTGCGGCCTCGATCATGGAATCGGTCATGGTATGCAATGGCCGGTCAGGGGGCAAAATCATCGCCCCGCGCCAGACGGGGGGCAGATTCCTGGCATCGACCGGACGGACCCGGCCCTGCCGCAGCTGGCGCATGTACCAGTCGGTGTTCGCCAAAGCCAGGCACACCACCGTGACATCCTGACGAATCCCGGCGACCTCTTGAGCCCACCACAAGGGGAAGGTGTCGTTGTCCCCATAGGTAAAAAGCACCCCATAGGGCGGCACTGTGTTCAGAAGGTCGTAGGAAAAATCGGCCGCGAGCCGGGCATCGGGCCCATGGCGCCGGGACGCAGCGTTCCAATTGAGCGCCAGCGGAATGAGAGAGACCAGGAGCAGAGCCGGAGTGTATTCCGGAGTGAACCGGCGCATCATCCAACGAGCCAGGGCCACCAGTCCCATTCCGGACCAGACGCCCCATACGATAAAGCTCACGACGAAGAAATAGTCCCGCTCGCGAACCTCGTGGGCCGCCCCAGACGGGTAGCTGTCAAACCAGCGCCCGAATCCGGGCTTGAAGTTCATGTAAAGGACCAGTCCCAAACCGGTAACCAGGAACAGCATCAGCAGGAACCACCAGGATGACCGGTCGGCCCGCCGTTGGGCAAACAGTCCCCCAATGCCGAGACTGGCAAAAAGCAGCGTGATGGCTACCTGAATTCCTGAAGCCGCGGCCTTGGCCCACTGCCAGATGAAGTACACCACATAGTCAGCCAGCTGGATCCCGAGCAGACCCAAGGTTCGACCAGGGTTCTCGGGGCCGTGAGAAACGGTCGGGTCATCCAGCGGTGTGCGCGGCGGGTACTGGGCTCGCCGGATCACCGCGAGGAGGGCATCGAACGTGGCCGGCGCGGCCTCGTTGATCTGAGGGTTTTGGGCCGAGCGGATATACAAGTACAGATACGGCGTGACGCCGACCGCGGCAATCAGGAATGCCAGGAGCGCAAAACCACCAGAGCCGCTCATCACCGCATAGGCCGCGGCTCCCAGGAAACACAGGCCACCGAGTGCTATGAGACCGCTACTCCCTAACCCGGTTCCGATCAAAAGAGCCCAGATGCCGGCGAGCACCGCAGCCTGGGCCCACTCGGCCCGTCGCTCGTCGGCATCCACGGCGGGGGACGCTCGAAGCGTGCTGACAACGAACATGATGACCGCGGGCCCCGCCAGCAGGGCCAGCAGGTGGTTGCCGATGGACACACCCGCGAGGTAAATGATGAACAGCAGCAGTCGAGGAGCCCGCCCGGTCCGCCGCTGAGCCCGCCAGGCGTGCGCCAGCCAGCCCATTAGGGCAATGGTGAATGTGGCAATGGCGTACACCTCAGTCTCGTTCGAGTTCTGCCAGTTGGTAAACGTGAAG
The DNA here is from genome assembly GCA_035695405.1 of Gemmatimonadales bacterium. Taxonomy (GTDB): domain Bacteria; phylum Gemmatimonadota; class Gemmatimonadetes; order Gemmatimonadales; family GWC2-71-9; genus CAVVWJ01. Next base: position 6,094 of record DASSED010000021.1, on the reverse strand, counting down.
GCCCCGAGGAGAGCGGCAGCGCCGGCCCCGCCGAGACGGAGCAGCCGCCCGGTGTTGGGGGGCACATCCGGGGTCAAGAGCCGGATGGATTCGTGCGCGATGAGAAAGAAGAAGCCGGCTCCAGCAGCGCTGAGCAGGGCGCTCAGCAGATTGGTTCTGACTGCGTATTCTCCCAGGGGAAACAGCAGAGCCCACACATGGGCGATCATGACGAACAGGGGTGTGCCGGGCGGGTGGGGGATGCCGAGGGTCTTGGCGGCAGCGATAAACTCGCCGGCATCCCAGAAGGTGACGGTGGGCGCCAGGGTCAACACATAGATCAGCAACACCAAACCAGTCACGACGGCGGCGCCCAGATAGGGCGGCCGATCGCTGGAGATCCGGCTAGCGTGCGACACTATGAGGCGGATCCAACCGCAAAGGCGAAGCTGAGCGCATCTCGTGCCGCAGCGACGTCATGTACCCGGAAGAGTCGGGCTCCTCGCTCGTATGCCAGCACGCAGGCCACCGCGGTCGCCTGATCCCGCTGTTCCAGCGGCAGACCGGTAACCGAGCCGAGAAACCGCTTCCGGGACGGCCCGACCAGTATGGGTCGATCCAGCGAGCCGAGTGCCTCGAGCTGATCGAAGAGCACCACGTTCTGCTCCACCGTCTTGGAGAAACCAAAGCCGGGGTCGATGATGATTCGGTCCGGGGCTATACCAGCAGCCGTTGCCTTGCCCAGCGACTGCCGCAGCTCCTCGATCACGCACCCGACCACATCTGGGTAGTCAGTGTGGGCGTACGAAGCCACTTCCAGAATCGATCCCCGCGAATGCATCAGGATGGCACCGGCACCCGCCTGGGCCACTACAGACGCCATCCTCGAATCCAGCCTGAAACCGGAGATATCGTTCACCACGTCGGCGCCGGCATCTATCGCCGCCTGCGCGGTCGCGGCCTTCACGGTATCGATCGAGATCACCAGAGAGGGATGTTCTCGACGCAGTGCCTCGATGATCGGAACCACTCGCCGCTGTTCCTCGTCTGCCGGAACGTCGGCTGTGCGTCCCGGCCGGGTAGACTCTCCACCCACATCGATGACGGTCGCCCCGTCCCGAAGAAGCGTGTACGTGTGAGCCAAGGCCGCATCCACCGCGACGAATTGGCCGCCGTCGCTGAAGCTGTCCGGCGTGACGTTGAGAATCCCCACGATTACCGGCCGGTCCAGCGACATCGAGCCTCGCGCTGTACGCCAGACGCTCATCGGTTCGCCCGGCATGGCCTGGCCGATCTTCTCGGCGACAGCGGCCAGCGATTGCGGGACGGTCCATGGGCGGGCGAGCGCGCTGAGACGAGAGCGACTGCCGGAGAGAATAGCCCAATCGTCGCCGGTGAGGACCTCGAGTCCGAGACTACCAGCAAAAGGGACCAGGGCCTCGAGTGCGTCCTGGTCCATGCCGGTGAGATGAAAGGCTAAGGTGTGAAGCGAGTTCCCTGCGGTCTCCGCCGAGGCGTCGTCCCACCCGTGGCGGCGGAGCGCCTGGCCCACGGCCCGGGTGGAGTGGAGCGCCAGCGGCGTAACATTCACGCGCCGGCAGGTTCGGCCGGAGGCGCTCCCAGGATCGGCGCGCGGGCCGGGGTAGAGCCCGGCTTGGCGGCAGTGTTACTTGGCGCCACCGCCGGCTCCAGCGACGAGCTGCGGGGCGGAAGAGGTTGGTTCTTCACCAGGCGGTCGAGGTCGTCGCGGTCGATCGTCTCGCGATCGAGCAGCGCCTGAGCGATGCGATCGAGCAGATCGCGATGCTCGCCCAGAATCTGGCTGGCCCGGGAGTAGGCCTCGTCCACCAGGCGCTTGACCTCGTCGTCCACCATCTGGGCGGTGCGCTCGGAGATCTCCCGCCGCTGGGCGAACTCACGACCCAGGAAGATCTCCTGTTCCTTGTCGCCCACCGCGAGCGGACCGATCAGCTCGCTCATTCCGAACTGAGTGACCATCCGGCGAGCAAGGCCGGTGGCGCGCTCGATGTCGTTCCCCGCCCCGGTCGTCACCTTGTCGGCCCCGAACACGATCTCTTCAGCGACCCGGCCCCCGAAGAACATCGCCAGGCTGCCGATCAGCCAATCCTTGCTGTAGTTATGCCGATCGACCTCGGGCAGTGACGCTGTGAGGCCCAGGGCCCGGCCCCGGGGCACGATGGTGACTTTGTGAACCGGATCGCTGCCCGGGATCTTGATTGCCACGATGGCATGACCGGCCTCGTGGTAGGCGGTGAGTCTCCGCTCGTCTTCCGTGAGGACCAGGCTCCGGCGTTCGACGCCCAGCATGACCTTGTCCTTCGCGTCCTCGAAGTCCTGCATGTCGACCAGGGTCTTGTTCCGGCGGGCCGCAAGCACCGCGGCCTCGTTCACCAGATTCGCCAGATCGGCGCCGGCCATCCCCGGCGTTCCCTTGGCAATGGTCTCCAGCCGCACGTCCGCTGCCAGCGGGATCTTTCGGGTGTGAACTCGCAGGATTCCTTCCCGGCCCCGCACGTCGGGAGCATCCACCACGATCTGACGATCGAAGCGACCGGGCCGGAGCAACGCGGGATCGAGCACGTCGGGCCGGTTGGTTGCCGCCACCAGAATCACGCCGTCGTTGGACTCGAAGCCATCCATCTCCACCAGGAGCTGATTGAGCGTCTGCTCCCGCTCATCGTGTCCGCCACCCAGGCCGGCCCCGCGATGGCGTCCAACTGCGTCGATCTCGTCAATGAAGATGATGCATGGCGCGTGGGACTTGCCCTGTTCGAAGAGATCCCGGACCCGGCTGGCGCCCACTCCAACGAACATCTCCACGAAATCGGAACCCGACATCGAGAAGAAGGGTCGTCCGGCCTCACCCGCGACCGCCTTGGCCAGCAGGGTCTTCCCGGTGCCGGGTGGTCCCACCAGCAGCGCCCCCTTGGGCAGTCGGCCACCCAGCCGGGTGAACTTCTGGGGATCCTTGAGGAACTCGATGATCTCTTGCAGCTCCACCTTGGCTTCGTCGGCACCAGCCACGTCGGCAAAGGTGACTTTCGGAGTATCTCCGGCGAGCAACTTGGCTTTGGACTTCCCAAAGGCGAAGGCACGGCTCCCCCCCGCCTGGAGCTGGCGCAGCAGGAAGAACCAGAGCCCGAGGATCACAATCCAGGGGAGCGCGGCGATGACGATCGCCGTGATGCCGCTCTTCGGCTCCTTGGCCAGGATGGGAACGTTGGCGTCTTCCAGCCGCTTGATGAACACTTCGCTGTTCGCTACCGGCAGCAGCACCTGAAAGCTCTTGGCACTGCGGCCGTCCTGGGTCACCGGATTCCGGAAATCGCCCTCCAACCGTTTGCCGTCAAACACCTCGACTCGGGCGACGTTGCCCTGATCCAGCTGCTTGCTGAACTCGGTGTAGGAGAATTCCTGGGTCGGATTGCGCTGCCGGCTCATCATCTGGAACAAGGCGAGCGCCAGCAGGCCCACCAACAGCCAGAGTGCCAGGTTCTTGCTCAAGTTGCCCCAATTGGTGCGCGGGGGTCGGGTCGGGAGTCGGTCTGCCATTTATTCCAGGTCCGCTATGAACGGGAGATGTCGAAAGTTCTCCGCATGATCGAGGCCATAACCGACCAGAAAGGCCGGTGGCGCCCGGAACCCGACGAATCGAAGCTCCGGGCGAGGCTCGGGTGCCAGTTTTTTATCCAACAGAGCGCAGATGGCCAGGCTCTCTGGCCGCCGCTTGCCCAGGAGCGTCATCAGGCGCTGCAGGGTCTTCCCTGTATCAATTATATCCTCCACCAGGAGGATATGTTTGCCCTCGAGGCGGGTCTCAGGGTCATAGAGCAGCCGAACGGTGCCGCTGGAGACCTTGCCATCGCCATAGGAGCTCGCCACCAGAAAGTCGACCTGAATCGGCCGCTCGATCTTCCGTACCAGGTCGCTCAGGAAGATGAAGCTGCCCTTCAGGAGGCCGAGGACCAGCAGCTCACCGTCAGGGTAGGCCTGGGTGATCTCGAGCCCCAATGCCTGGACCCGCGCCGCGAGGGTGGCCTCGTCGTAAACGATCGATCGCACGGGACGGCCGCCGGTGCGGCGAACGATCTCAGGCGTACTCAGCATCGACCCGGAGCGCCTCCGTTCCACCGATGGGAATGTGGGTGTCCGACCGGCAGACCCCTGGGATCCAGACCACGCTATCGCCCTGCACCAGCACCGGCCAGGAATCCCGCAGGCTTTTCGGCACCCTCGCGTCTTGAAAGCACCGAACCAGCAGGCGCCGACCAGACCCGCCCAAGGGCTTCACTCGTTCGCCGGGACGCCAATTCCGCACTTCCAGCGGCTCGGGGCTGAACCAGGCGTGGAGACCGGTGCGCTCCTGCTTCGAAGGGGCCGATAAGGACTGCCAGCTAAACCGCCAGCGACCCCAGGTGTGCTCCCCCCGCTTCCCTTCAAGCACCCATGGCTGAGTCTCAACGTCTGGGTCCCGGGCAGCGAGACGGAGTCGGCCGAAGCTCAGCTCCGCAAAGAAGCCTGATCCCAATGGGACTTGAGTCCCGCTTGACTGCGACGCCAAAAGTTCTTGCACCCGTCCGACCCGAGCCGGTCCGATCCGGCAGCCAATCCGACGAGCCAAGGCCAGGATGATCGCTTCTGTCAGATGTGAATCATATCCGGCGAGCAGAGGTGCAGCAACGGAAATGGCGCGCCCCTCATGATGCAACTCGATGCCCGGCAATACTTCCAGCACCAAGTCCCAAGCCTTGCGATTGGTCGATGCCTGCTCCGCCAGCCGCAGCAGATAACGATCGACCTCGGGAAGCCTGCGGCGGAGTCGAGGGAGAATCTCAGTCCGAACCCAGGACCGGAGATGCCGTGGGTCGGCATTCGCGGGATCGCTCCAGGCGCTCAGTCCCTCATCCTTCAAGTACTCGACCAGCTCGCTCCGCCGGACGCCCAGAAGGGGCCGCACGACTCTGCCCCGGTGGGAGGCCATTCCCGCCAACCCCGCGGGCCCCGACCCCGCCAGGACTCGCATCAAGACAGTCTCCACTTGGTCATCGGCATGATGCGCGGTGAGCACCATCTCCGCACCATGTCGGAGCCGAGCGGCCTCGAGCCAGGCGTAGCGTTGATCTCGAGCCTCGGTCTCTCCGGCACTCGACCCCAGCTCCAGGGTTCCCACGTCGCACGGAATGCCGTAGGCGTCGGCCAGGTTCTGGACTTGCTGGGCAACCCGGGCGCTCTCCGGGTGAATCCCGTGATCCAAGTGGGCTACGACCAGCTCCACCTGGTGCAGCTCTCTGGTTCTGACCAGAAGATCAAGCAGCGCCACGGAATCCGTGCCGCCCGAAACGGCGACAATTGCCTTCTTGCCCCGCGTGGCGAGCGCCCTGGCCTCATCGGCAAATCTCTGAAGCAGACTCATCCCCGGAAAAATAACCGATGGCCTTGAATTGTTCGGGCGACAGAGATTGGTTCCATCCTGATCCGGGGCCCCCTCCGGTTCATTCCCGTGGAGAATCGTTGATGCGCCGCGCCCTTTCCTTCAGAAGCCTGCTTCTGTGGGCCGCCCCCTTAGTATCGCTCAGCTGTGGCGGCGACGGTGGAACCGACATCAGCGTGCCTTCGCTCACCATCACTACCGCAACCAGCGGGGTTGAGCTCGACCCCGATGGATACGCTGTGGCGGTAGATGGGAGTCCCGCGCAACCAATCGGTCTCGACGCGAACGTAACGGTTGACCAGCTGACGGACGGCCAGCACACCGTCACCCTCTCCGGCCTGGCCGCCAACTGTACGACGGGAACCAATCCGGAAACAGTTACCGTCAGCGCGGGCTCGACGGCGACCGCAGCCTTCGGCGTCACCTGCCGTCCGATCTCCGGCTCGATCGTGGCGAGCACGACGGTCAGCGGAAGCGGATCGGATCCGGACGGCTTCGAGCTCACGGTGGATGGCGCGGAGGGCGCTTCCATCGGGGCAAACGGGTCGGTCACTCTCAGTCAGATAAGCGCGGGTGCGCACCTGCTCGGATTGACCGGCCTCGCCGCCAACTGCCTGGTCACTGGCGACAACCCGGTGGCAGTCACAGTGGGTCCGGGCCAAG
>DASSED010000020.1:0-16250 GCA_035695405.1 Gemmatimonadales bacterium | reverse complement strand
AAGATTGCCGCCGATCGCCGTGAAGTTGAATGGCGTAATGGCGTAGACGAAGCCCTCGAGCGGCCGGTAGTCCATTCGGTTCCAAACTCCGGGCGACGACTGCGGCTGCTCGCTATAGATCCGCTCCGCGTAGTGGACGTTAAAGCGGAGAAAGTCGATCAGCTCACAGGCGCTGTCGATCTCCGCCTGATACGCGGTCTTGCTCTGGCCCAACATGGTCGCCGCATTCAGGATCTGACGATGGTTGGTCGCCAAAAGCTCCGCGGCCCTGAGGAAAACCGCCGCCCGATCCTCAAAGCGCCAACTACCCCATTCCCGCTGGGCCTCGATCGCACCGGTGACGGCCGCATCGATGGTAGCGCGGTCAGACTGGTGCACTCTTGCCAACACCCGCCGATGACAGTGAGGCGAGACGACATTTTCGGTTATCCCAGTCCGGATCTCCCTGCCGTTGACCACCGCAGGGATGTCGGCTTGCTGCCCGCCCACTGATCCGAGCGCCGATTTGAGGTCGGCCCGCTCCCGGGACCCGGGCGCGTAGCTCAACACCGGCTCGTTGTGGGGGATTGGTATGTTGGAAGTGCCACTCATGCTTCACCGAATGCCAGGGGTTCGGTGAAGATAATCAGGACGTGGCCGCGTCTCAGACGCCCCTGACAGGCTCGCTTAATGCTAAGTGGCGCTCAAGACAGGGCTCCCTGGCGCTAGAACGAGAATTGCCAGGCGAGTCCGGCTCGCTGCGGGCCGAGCAGAATGGAGGGAGGACGCAGATTGAAAATCCGCCAATGGCCGTTGATCAGTTTGGCCGAAGTTAGGCCCACGGCAGCACCCATTGCGACATCACTCAACCAATGCTTGTTGTCGTTGAGCCGGGACCAGCCTACTCCGGTTGCAATGGTATACAGGCCCACAGTGGCCCAGGTCCGGTGAATGTCATCAGCGAGCGCCGTCGCCAGGGCGAATGCCACCGTGGTATGACCAGACGGCATGGCATCCTGGCCGGAAAAGGGGACGAACCCGTCGACGTCGGAACTCTCGTTCGGCCGAGGTCGCCCTGCGGCCCACTTGAAGCCGGTTGAGGCCACCCCGGCAAGAACTAACGTGGCGGCGAGCCGACCGCCGGCTCTCGTGATATCATCGTTGCCACTGATCAGACCGGCGCTGATCAGACCCAGCGTGACGGTCCCGTACACCTCCGGCTGGCCAAAATGTCTCAGGCCGGAGGCAATTTCATTGGAACTATGAGAACGATTGTCCTGGAAAAAGTTATGGCTTGAATGGTCCAGGAGCATCAGCGCCGATACGCCGCCCAGGACCGCAGCCCCGTGCCACCATCGGATAGTGGTGGACGGTGTGGATCCGGACGACGAAGTGTCGATCTGCGCGGCCAAGCAGACCGGCCGCCCCAGAACGGCTAGGATGAGCACCCATGAGAACGGGATGGCGTGCCTATGCCCTCGTCCTGATAGAGGGGACGAATTAATTTGGATCGTCGCCGGATTCACCTGGGTTATCCTCAAGCTCGGGAACACATGCCTCGAAAATTTGTCGTGCCGCTGGCACTGGCTGCGCTCGTGTCCTGCCGGAACTACGACCTGCAAGCCCGACTCACCGATCAGAGGGGCTTGATCCCTCCTGATCAGTTTGCCCGCTATGGCCGCGAACAAGCCGAGGAGATGGCTGTCGCCCGCGAGTTTGGTGCGGCCCTCAAGCGATCCTCGGCCGACACGGCCGCGGCGGCGAATCAGGCCATAGCTTACGCGCGCCGCCTACCGGATATGGCAGATGTGCGCGCCGATCCCGACGGTTACCGACTGACGCTTCGATTCAAGAGTGGGTGGCGCTCGATGGTAACTCCCATCGAAGACGGGAAGCAGTCGCACTGAATTGTTGTCCTCAATATAAGCAGCCTGCAGGGGTCAGCCGACCATGACGGGCTTTTGTCAGGTCATCACTACCTGGCCCGACCAGGAAAGCGCAGACGCTATGGCGGCTCGCGCAGTGCGCGAACGGTTGGCAGCGTGTGCCCAGGTATCCGGCCCGCTCGCGAGCACCTATCGATGGGACGACAAGATCGAGCAGGCCAAAGAATGGTACTGTTATCTGAAGACTACGTTAGATCGGCTCCCCACACTCGAGGCTCGGATCCGGCAGGTCCATCCGTACGACACACCAGAAATCATCGCGGTACCAATCATGCAGGGAAATCCCGCCTACCTGGACTGGATTCGTGATTCCGTAGCCTAGACCTCCGTACGACCGGGTGGACACTATGGCCTCTTCAGCAACTCCGCCGTCACCCGAGCTCCTTTACCTCCTCTCCGGAGACGAAGAAGACCTCCTCACGGCCTGTGAGGACCTCCGTCCCGCCGACGCGGCCGAGGCGTTGAACCACCTGCCGGTCGCGGCCGCCGTTCGAGTGGTCTCCGCCCTTCCATTTACGCTCGCGGTGGACCTCCTGGACGAACCCGAGCTCGAGCGCCGGGCTGAGATCTTTGAGCTGCTGGATGAAAAGAAGGCGGTTCAGCTCATCGAAGCCATTTCTCCCGATCAGCAGGTCGAGCTGTTCCGCTCACTCAAGGCTCCGGACCGGGCCCGCTTGTTTCATGTGCTCCACACTTCGACTCAGGAAGTGCTGGAGTTGCTGCTCCGCTATCCACCGACGAGCGCCGGTGGGATCATGACCACTGCTTTTGTGGCAGTGCCGGCAACGTGGACAGCAGATCAGATCAAAAAGCACATCAGCGAGGTGGGAAGGGCCAAAGAGACGGTCTACGCGATCTACGTGCTCGATCCCGAGGACGAGCGGCTGCTGACGGTCATATCGCTCCGGGAAGTGATGCTGGCTCAGGCGGGCCAGATCGCCGCCGAGATCGCGGAGGGACGCCGCCCCGTCAGTGTCGGCCCGCTCGCGGACCGGGAGGACGTTGCCCGCCTGATATCGAAGTACAATCTGCTGGCCATTCCCGTGGTGGATGAGACCCGCCACCTCCTCGGCATCGTGACGGTAGACGATGTCATCGACGCACTCGTCAGCGAGCAGACCGAAGACGTCCAGAAGTTCGGCGGGATGGAGGCGCTCGACGAGCCGTACATGAAGATCGGCCTGGGAGCAATGGTGCGCAAACGGGCCGGTTGGCTGTGTGCTCTGTTCCTCGGTGAAATGCTCACCGCCACGGCCATGGGTCACTTCGAAGCCGAAATCAGCAAGGCCGTCGTATTGGCCTTGTTTATTCCGCTGATAATCAGCTCAGGTGGGAACTCCGGGTCTCAGGCCACCTCACTGATCATCCGGGCTATGGCGGTGCGTGAGGTGACCCTGCGCGACTGGTGGAAGGTGGCTGCTCGGGAGTTGCCTTCCGGTCTGGCACTTGGAGCCATCCTCGGCGCAATCGGATTTATCCGGATTACCATCTGGCAGTACGCCGGTTGGTACGACTACGGGGCTAATCACACGCTCGTCGCCATCACCGTGGCGGTGGCCTTGCTGGGCGTCGTCCTCTTCGGGTCGTTGGCCGGCTCGATGCTGCCCTTCCTCCTTCGGCGATTAGGGTTCGACCCCGCGAGCGCCTCGGCACCATTTGTCGCGACCTTGGTGGACGTGACGGGCCTGATCATCTATTTCAGCGTTGCTCTGGTCCTGCTTCGCGGCACTCTCTTGTGAATATCGGGGGAAGCCCTCGCTAAACCAGGCGGCTCAACACGGCCACTCGTAGCGAATGCGGAGCCGTGCATCGATCACGCAGTCCGGCAAGCATCTCAAGGAAGGCGCGATTGCAGCAATACGCCGGATGACAACCCCTGCAGCCGCCCAAATGGCCTCGGATTATGTTTGCCTCTTCCGGCCCTAGCTGCTGATCCAGATATTCCCAGAGCCGGGAAAGCACACTTTCACATTCCATTCATCCATCCTGAGATAGCGCGCCACGACTATGCCCGACGCTCGTGAGAAGAACAGCGAGACCCTCCGGGGGGTTCCACGGGGGGCGGCCAGCCGGGGTACCCTGGTGGGAATCCTTCTCGTCTTGGCCTTCGGCGCCTTTCTGCTTTGGTCCACCCTGGCATCCCAGAATGTCGAGTGTACTGTGACAGTCGAGTTCAGCGGCAGCCGGGGAAGCGGGACCGCTTCGGCGGGGAGCCGGGCGGACGCCCTGCGCGAGGCCCAGACGGCCGCCTGCGGACCCCTGGCCCAGGGCATGGATGGACGGATAGCCTGTGATCGGACTCCTCCCGCCAGCAGCCATTGTCGTCAGCTTTGAGACGCCTGCAGTTCCCCCACCCGCTCACCCTACTGGTCGCCTGTGTGCTGGTGGCCGCAGCCCTAACGTGGATTCTCCCCGCTGGGAAATACCAGCGGCGCGAAGATCCGGCCACCGGACGAAGTGTGGTGATCCCCGGAACCTACGGCCGAGTTGCCCCGAAGCCGGTGGGGCCGTTCCAGGCCTTGGTCGCAATCCCCAAGGGCATCGTGGACGCGGCCTCCGTCATCGGTCTGGTCTTCCTGGTGGGCGGAGGGTTCACCGTTGTCGAACGAACCGGCACCTTCGCCCGGCTGGTGTCGGCTCTGGCTCGTCGGCTCAAGGATCATGGGATTTTGGTCATACCGGTTGCGGGGGTCGCCTTCAGTCTCGGTGGCATCCTCATGCAGATGCAGGAGGAGCTGATCGCCTTCGTACCGGTACTATTGATTCTGGTTCGGCGGCTGGGGTTCAATCCTCTGACCGCAGTTGCGATGAGCCTGGGTGCGGCGGCGGTTGGCGCGGCCTTCAGCCCCGTGAACCCGTTTCAGGTCATCATCGCCCAAAAGGTGGCCGAACTGCCACCTGCCTCCGGCATGGGGTTTCGACTGCTTATTCTCCTGCCGGCGCTGACCCTCTGGATTCTCGGGACTATGGCGTACGCGAGGCGGACGCGGGTACCTCCCGAAGCCGAGCCGAGTGGCGGGTTGTCCTCGCCGGTCCAGGTGCGCGACGTGGTCATCCTCCTCATGATCGTGGGTGCGTTCGCCACCTATATCTACGGTGCGCAACGTCTGGGCTGGGAATTTGACGAGCTAGGAGCCCTGTTCTTCACTGTGGGTGTGCTGGCGGGTGGGCTGAGTGGGCTCGGAATGGCAGGAACGGCGGAGGCGCTGGTCGACGGCTTCAAGTCCATGGCTTTCGCCGGCATTCTCATCGGCTTTGCCCGTGCCATCTATGTCGTGCTCAATCAAGGCGAGATCGTCGACACCGTGGTGCACGGCCTGTTCACCCCGATCGCCGGTTTACCTGCCATGTTGTCGGCTCTGGGTATGATGGTCATTCAGTCGGTGGTGCATTTGCCGGTTCCCAGTACCAGCAGCCAGGCAGTGCTCACGCTTCCGCTGCTGGTGCCGCTGTCGGACCTGATCGGGCTGTCGCGGCAAGTCACGGTGCTGGCGTATCAGTACGGCGCTGGGTTATGTGAAATCGTCACTCCCACCAACGGAGCCCTCATGGCCATGCTGGCGGCGGCCGGAGTGCGTTATGAGGAGTGGCTGAAGTTCGTGGTTCCGATGTACGCCATGCTGTTGGTCTTGGCCGCTCTGGCGCTGGCAGTGGCGGTCGGGGTGCGACTTCAGTGAGTCACGCTACCAGAGTCTCGAGTGTCTTCAGGTCAGCTAGCCCGACTTGTCGCCCCCGCTCCTTCCCGTTCTCGAAGGCTATGACGGTGGGAATACCCCGGATGCCGAACCGAGAGGCGATGCCCGGATGGGCTTCGGTGTCCAGCTTCAGGACCAGTACCTCGCCCATGCGCTTCCGGGCCAGCTCGTCCAGGGTAGGCGCCATCATCTTACACGGGCCGCACCAGTCGGCATAAAAGTCCACCAGCACCGGCACGGCGGAACTGGAGATGGTTCTGTCGAACTCCCTCTCGGATACCTTTTGGGGACGATCCAGCCGTATAGGCTTCCCGCATTTGGCGCACTTCGGGCCGGCGGACAACCGGCTCAGAGCCACCCGGTTGGGTGCCGAGCAGAAGGCACAGGGAACCACCACGGTCCGTTCCGCTTCCGCAGTCTCCGCCATGTTTTCCTCGTCGTGACTATGTCCCACATTGGCCTTGCGATCGGCCGGTTACCTGGGAACTTTAGCCTCGCAGAAGGCGAAGGCAAATGTAAGTCGCCCTAAATCGGGTGTGCGGGGCGGCCCGTCTGCCCAGTGATCACCTTCACAGACAATAAAGCCGGGCGTGGCATTAGTGTTGCTGGCAGGAGGATGGGAGTCTCCCATCGGAGAGGCGGTGGCAGATGAGCGAGTTGACCATTCGGGACATGGAACAGGACGAGGATTTCGCGGCCTGGTTTTCGGAGATCCTGGAGCAGGAGGAGGATCCCGCCGGCTGGTCAAGCGCGCTCGATGAACGCTATCTGATCCTCAGCAACGAAATTGGGGACTGGATCGGGGGACTCAGATATTGGCTGCGGGGCGGGGTAGCTCATCTGGTGGATGTGGTCGTCCTTCCTCAGGAGCGCCACCGCGGCCATGCCCACCGGCTCTTGGCCGCATTCGAACAGCGGGCGATCGAATCCGGCGCCCACCTTGCCGAATTTTGGACCGATGACACCCGCTCCGAAGGACTGCTGGCAGCCCTGGGATGGCGCCGCATCTTCGAGCGCGAAGGCTACATCGGGCGGCGCACCTGGTCCCTCCTCGAGAAGACCCTGGGCGAGGCTAAGCCCTGATCTTCCGGCTCCCGAGTAGCCCCGTCGGGACCGAAGACTGTATCTTTAGTGGCTGGTCCAAATAGCACTACGATTACTCTCGCTGTCCCAAGGTAGCCCCATGGGCATCGCCACTGAACCTGCTCGGCAACTGCTCTCCAAGCTTGAAGTGCTCCAGGACCTCGAAGAGAAGGTGCGCGAGCTGATGGATGCGCACGAGCGCAAGCGGGAGCTCTGGTATCCGTCGGACCTGATGGGACCGGGAGCGGATGAAGATCCCGATGCCCACCTGGCCCAGCTCAGGGCCCGGGCCGCGGGAATCCCAGACCCAGCGCGGGCAGCCCTGGCCTTGAACCTTCTCACCGAGGAGGGGCTGCCGCATTTCCACCGCCTGTTGGCGGTGTACCTGGGTGACGAGAGCTTCTGGCGCAGCTGGAACAACTTGTGGACGGCGGAAGAAGACCGACACGGCCAGGTCCTTCACGACTACGCTCGCGAGACCAGACTCCTGCAACAGCGCAAGCTGGAGGAAATGCAGTTCGAGTACCTGCGCGCCGGGTTCCATCCGGAATGGGACCGGGATCCCTATCGGGTCTTTGCCTATACCACGGTTCAGGAGCGGGCCACGCAGTTCTCCCACAGCGAGACCGGAAAGATCGTGGCCGAGTACGAACCGTCGCTCGCCTCCATTCTCAGCCATGTCGCCAAGGATGAGGCACGCCACTACGCGTTCTATCGCACGGTTTTCGAGGAAATCCTGAAGCGAGACCCGGATCAGGCGCTCCATTCGGCCTCGTTTATTCTTCCAGCCATCGATATGCCGGGGGTGACCATGCCAGGCTTCAAGGACCTGGCGGACGTGATCCGCCGGGCCGGGATCTACGGACCGCGCGACTACCTCCGGATCGTGCAAGAACAGATCCGTTACTGGAAGATCGAGAGCATCGAAGGGTTGAATGAGCTGGGACGCAAAGCCCAGGAAAAAATCATGGGCATTCCCGCCCGGCTCAAGCGAATAGCTGAGCACATGGAGACCCGGACCAAAAGCAAGACTTTCAGCTTCGAGGTCGTGTTCAACCGCGAATTCGCAATGGAATGAGGCTTCGGCTCTCCTGGCTGGTCATTCTCCTCCTGATCGGCACCATCGGCTGTGAGCACCGGGGCTCCTCTCGGACGCGGCATTCAGCCGATGACAGCAATCTCCCTCCCGACGAACGCGATGCTCATATCCTCGGCCGCGAGATTTTCGAGTTGGTGGATCGGGCCATCGACTATCGCGGCTCACACCAAGGACGCCCCGCGGCGACTTTCCGACAGATGGGCATCGAAAGCCTGACGACGAATACCGTCCGGAGGGTGGTCAACGTACAGCGGGAGCCGTTGGTGACCGTCGCCTTCCGCAAGCCATCCGGTCGGGAAATCCTGTCCTGCCGGGGCGATAGCCAGATTCTCGAGCAGGCCGCGATACGGGGTCGGTTCACGATCATGTGCACAGCGAGTTCCGGGGCACAGCGTCCGATGGAGGTCGAAGAGTAGGCCGACCCCGCCCACCATGTTTTTCATCTACCTTGCCATCGCCGTTCGAAGCATCGTCCTCCTGGCGCTGCTCTACGCCGCGATCGTCGCGTTAACCCACTGGGCGGTGCGAAACCGCCGCATTGAACCGTTAGGTAGCTGGGCCAGGTTCATCCGGCGAGTCAGTGATCCAGTGATGGTGCCACTGGAGCGGAGAGTGATTCGTGCCGGCGGCAGTCCCCAGAATGCTCCGTATTGGCTTCTGGGTGTCGTCATCGGCGGCGGCCTCCTGCTGCTGACGCTCACCCAATGGCTGATCGGCACTGCGGCGACTTTCGTCTATCTGGCTCATGGAGGGCCAAGAGTCTGGACCCGCGTGCTGGTAAGTGCCCTCTTCACGATCGTCATGACAGCCATTCTCATCCGAGTGGTCGCGTCATGGTTCGGGATTGGACCTTATCGCAGCTGGATGCGGCCGCTGGTGGCACTCACGAGCTGGATCATCGAGCCAATCCGCCGGGTACTACCTGCATTCGGGCCCTTCGATTTCAGCCCGATGGTGGCCTGGCTCATTCTGTACCTGGTGCGAGGATTGGTATTGGGACTTCTGTGATTCAGGAGAGACCGACCTTGCTGTAGAGCCTCGGAGGCGTTAGCTTCTTAGCGTTGTAACAACCGATCCCGTGGCGATTTGCGCTGATTGCGGCCACGTAAAACAAACTGCTAAAACGCTCCCCCTGAGGCGTTTTAGCCTCAGGTTTTTGGTTTTCTGGAGCCTCTTTGCCCACCATTGCCCCTGACTCAACCGAGACAGCCAGACGCACCCGAGAGGACCGGCTGGCTGAGCTCAAGCCCCTCCTGGCACGCCGCATTCTCGTGCTGGATGGGGCCATGGGGACCATGATCCAGAGTTATGGGTTAGGGGAGCAGGACTATCGAGGAGAGCGCTTCGCCGACTGGCCCCGCGATCTCCGGGGAAATAACGATCTTCTCTCGATCACCCAGCCGTCGATTATTCGAGCCATACATGCGGCGTATCTCGAGGCCGGCGCGGATATCATCGAGACCAACTCGTTCAACTCCACCGCCGTTTCATTGGGCGACTACGGCATGGAGAGTCTGGTCTATGAGCTCAACCACACCGCTGCTCGCCTGGCGCGGGACGCAGCCGACGAGTTCGAGATCAGGGATCCGGAGTCGCTTCGGTTTGTGGCGGGAGTGCTGGGCCCCACAAACCGCACGGCATCACTGTCACCCGATGTGAACGATCCCGGGTTCCGCAACATCTCGTTCGATGAACTGGCCGCCACCTATCAGGAGGCGACCCGCGGTCTGCTCGAGGGGGGGGCCGACCTGCTTCTGGTGGAAACCATCTTCGACACGCTCAATGCCAAGGCGGCACTATTCGCCATCGAGGCGTGCTTCGAAGCCACTGGAGTCCGGGTGCCGGTCATGATCTCAGGAACGATCACCGACGCGAGCGGTCGCACGCTCTCGGGACAGACCACTGAGGCGTTCTGGAACTCGGTGGCGCACAGCCGACCCATCAGCGTAGGACTCAACTGCGCGCTCGGCGCGAAGGCCCTTCGCCAATACGTCCAGGAGTTGTCCCGCGTCGCCCCTACGTTCGTGAGCTCCCACCCGAACGCCGGGCTCCCCAACGAGTTCGGACAGTATGACGAAAGCGCCGAGTACATGGCCGGTGTGTTGCGGGAATTCGCGGAAAGTGGCCTGGTGAACCTGGTCGGAGGTTGTTGCGGGACCACTCCGGCCCATATCAAGGCCATCGCTGAGGCCGTCGCCGGCCTGCGTCCCCGCGTCCCGGCCTCTCCGCCTCCCCGCTTGCGCCTCAGCGGCCTCGAGCCGCTCACCATCGGCCCCGACAGCATCTTCGTCAACGTGGGCGAGCGCACCAATGTCACTGGGTCGCGCAAGTTCGCGCGCCTTGTCCTGGCGGGCGAGTACGAGGCCGGACTGGAGATCGCCCGCCAGCAGGTGGAGAACGGCGCCCAGATGATCGACGTCAACATGGATGAAGGGATGCTGGATTCCCAGCACGCCATGACCACGTTCCTTCAGCTGATTGCGGCCGAGCCGGACATCAGCCGGGTGCCTGTGGTCATCGATTCGTCCAAGTGGTCGGTCATCGAGGCAGGTCTCAAGTGTGTGCAGGGAAAGTCGGTGGTGAACTCGATCAGTTTGAAAGAGGGGGAGGCGAGCTTCATCCGCCAGGCTACGCTGGTCCGGCGTTATGGCGCCGCGGTGATCGTCATGGCTTTCGACGAACAGGGTCAGGCTGATACCGCCGAACGCAAGGTGGAGATCTGCCGGCGAGCATACCGCATCCTCACCGAACAGGTGGGCTTTCTGCCCGAGGACATCATCTTCGACCCCAACATCTTCGCCATCGCCACCGGGCTGGAGGAACACAACAATTACGCGGTGGATTACATCGAGGCTACTCGGCGGATCAAAGCCGAGCTTCCGGGGGTCTGGGTGAGTGGCGGCGTCAGTAACGTTTCTTTCGCCTTCCGGGGAAACGATCCCGTGCGTGAGACCATCCATGCCGTCTTCCTCTATCACGCAATCGAGGCCGGCATGGACATGGGGATCGTGAATGCTGGCCAGCTCCCGATCTACACCGACATCCCACCCGACTTGCTCGAACGAGTTGAGGACGTGGTGCTGAACCGGCGGCATGATGCAACCGATCGCCTGCTGGAGATCGCTGAATCGGTGAAGGGCCGCTCTGCAGGCGAGGCGGCTGATCTCGAGTGGCGAAAGGCACCCGTCGCCGAACGCCTGGCGCATGCCCTGGTGGAGGGAATCTCAGATTACATCGTGGCCGACACGGAAGAGGCCCGGAAGCAGGCCGAACGCCCGATCCACGTGATCGAGGGCCCGCTGATGGATGGCATGAACCTGGTGGGCGATCTCTTTGGTGCGGGGAAAATGTTCCTTCCCCAGGTCGTCAAGAGTGCCAGGGTCATGAAGCGAGCCGTGGCCCACCTGGTGCCTTACATCGAAGCCGAGAAGGAGGCCCTTGCCGGTAATGACCCGGACGCGGAGACGCCGCGATCAAAGGGTCGGGTGCTCCTGGCGACGGTCAAGGGCGACGTGCACGACATCGGTAAGAACATCGTCGGCGTGGTACTCCAGTGTAACAACTACGAAGTGCTCGATCTGGGTGTCATGGTGCCCAGCGCCAAGATTCTGGAGACGGCACGGCGGGAGCAGGTGGACATCATTGGGCTGAGCGGGCTCATCACCCCGTCTCTGGAGGAGATGTCGTTTGTGGCCGCCGAGATGGAGCGTGAGGGATTCACGATTCCTCTTCTGATCGGAGGGGCGACCACGTCCCGGGTGCATACGGCGGTCAAGATCGAACCTCAATACCACGGGCCGACGGTGCACGTCATTGACGCGTCCCGGGCAGTGGGAGTAGCCGGCAGCCTGCAAAGCGAGAGCCTGCGCCCGGATTTTGTCGCCGGCGTCAGATCCGAATACCAGGAACTCCGAGTCCAGCGGGCGGACCGGAAAGCGGAGATCCGTCGGCAGCCGCTCGAATCCGCTCGCAAGAACCGACTGGTCGCGGACTGGAGCGTACCGGTTCCCCGGCCGTGTTTCATCGGCACCCGGCTGCTTTCCGATTATCCACTGGAAGAGCTGGTGCCCATCATCGATTGGACTCCTTTCTTCCAGACCTGGGAGTTGGCAGGGCACTACCCGGCCATCCTCAATGACCCCTCGGTCGGACCGGCAGCAACGAGCCTATTCCGAGATGCCGGTGAGCTGCTCCAAAGAATCGTGCGCGAGCGACTGATTTGCCCCAAGGGGGTCTTCGGATTTTTTCCCGCCAACAGTACTGGAGACGACATCGAGCTATACGCAGACGAGGACCGGAAACGCCACGCGGCGGTCATTCACACGCTGCGCCAGCAGATGATTAAACCGCCGGGCCGGCCCAATCTGGCATTGGCGGACTTCGTGGCGCCGAGTGAGAGTGGCGTTCTCGACTACGTTGGGGCGTTCGCCGTCACGGCCGGTCACGGGGTGGACCAGTTGGTATCCGGCTTCGAGGCCGCTCACGACGATTACAACGCAATTCTGACCAAGGCTTTGGCCGATCGTCTCGCCGAGGCCTTCGCCGAGCTATTGCACCAGCGAGTACGACGTGAGTTCTGGCGATACGCACCGGAGGAGGCTCTCGACCACGAAGGGTTGATCAAGGAGCGCTATCAAGGAATCCGGCCGGCTCCGGGGTACCCAGCCTGTCCGGACCACACGGAGAAGCGCACCTTGTTCGAATTGCTCCAGGCGGAACAGAGTGCCGGAATCTCTCTGACCGAAAGCTTCGCCATGCAGCCTCCGTCATCGGTCAGCGGATACTACTTCTGGCGCCCGGAGTCGCAGTACTTCGGGATCGGCAAGATCGAGCGAGACCAAGTTGAGGATTATGCCCGGCGAAAGGGGCTGGAAGTGGCCGCGGTGGAGCGGTGGCTGGCATCCAATCTGAACTACGACCGATGAAAACCCTTCAGGAGCTTCTGGCCGATGGCCGGGTCCACGTGGCCGACGGGGCTATGGGCACGATGCTGTATGCCCGGGGAATGTTTCTCAACGTCTGCTACGATGAGCTGAACCTCAAACAGCCCGATCTGGTTCGAGGCATTCACCGCGACTACGTCCATGCCGGGGCCGAGCTGCTCGAGACCAATACGTTTGGGGCCAATCCCATTAAGCTGGCCCATTGGGGACTGGCCCAAGACACAGAGCGCATCAACACCGCTGCGGCTGATCTCGCACGAGACGCGGCCAGTGAGCGCGCTGCCGTCATCGGGGCGATTGGCCCTCTCGGTATTCGCATCGAGCCGTACGGCGAGATGTCGGTGGATGAGGCGCGTGATGCATTCGCCCGCCAAGTGCAGGGACTGCTGGCGGGCGGGGTCACCGGTTTCGTGCTGGAGACGTTTAGCGATGTCTCGGAGCTGCGGGCCGCACTCGAAGCTGTCCGGGCCGCCTGTGCCTTGCCGGTGATCGCTCAAATGACCGTCGGCACCGACGGAAAGACCCACTATGGCACCGATCCTGATACCTTCGGCCCCCGGTTGGCAGCCATGGGAGCCGATGTCATCGGTGTGAACTGCTCGGTGGGTCCCCACGGAGTTCTGGAGGCAATCGAGAAGTTGGGGCGGGTGACGTCGTGCCCGTTGTCGGCCCAGCCCAACGCCGGGCTTCCCCGGGAGGTGGGAGACCGAAAGATCTACATGGCGTCGCCCGAGTACATGGCCAGCTATGCCCGCCGGATGGTTGAGGCCGGTGCCCGGATCGTGGGAGGCTGCTGCGGGACCACGCCGGACCACATCAGAGCGATCGTCGGGTACGTGCAGAGCGTGAGCCCGCGGCACACCTACGCGGTCACTGCTGCCCCACTCCCGGCCGCAGCTCTCGATCCGATTCCCCTGAGTGAGCGATCCCGGCTCGGCTGCAAGTTGGCGGCCGGCAAGTTCATTACCACGGTCGAGATCGTGCCGCCCAAAGGAGTAGACCCTGCCCCCATGTTCGAGCAGGTCCGCCGGCTCAAGGCCGCCGGGGTTGACGCGGTCAACGTGCCGGACGGCCCGCGAGCCCAGAGCCGTATGGGGGCGCTGCTTTCAGCGGTGATGATCGAGCGGGAGGTAGGTCTCGAGGCCGTGGTCCATTATGCCTGCCGCGACCGGAACCTGCTGGGCATGCTCTCCGATTTGTTGGGAGCCTCGGCTGCGGGTATCCGGAACCTGCTGATCATCACCGGTGACCCACCGAAGATGGGGCCCTACCCCGATGCGACCGCCGTCTTTGACATCGACAGTATCGGCCTGACCAACCTGGTGGCACGGCTGAACCGGGGGCTCGATCCAGGCGGGAATCCTCTCGGCGCGCCGACCCGATTCGTGGTGGGTGTGGGAGTAAACCCAGCAGCCCCCGACCTCGACCGCGAGCTACGACGCTTTGCATGGAAGGTCGACGCCGGTGCGGAATTCGCGACAACTCAGCCGGTCTTCGATCTCGATCAGCTGGATCATTTCCTGGCCCGGGTGGAGGGATTCCGTATACCGATTGTGGCGGGTATCTGGCCCCTGGTCTCTCTCAGGAATGCCGAATTTCTGGCGAATGAGGTGCCCGGGGTTTCGGTTCCGCCTGCGGTGCTCGACCGGATGCGGGCTGCGAGCGCGCACGGCAAAGATGCGGCCCTGGCGGAAGGCGTGCGCATCTCCCAGGAGATGATCACGGCGGTGCTGGAACGGGTTCAGGGAGTTCAGGTCGCTGCGCCCCTCGGTCGGGTACCAGTTGCTCTCGAAGTGCTCGAGGCAGCGCGGATTGAACCGGTCAGCGGTCTGGGCTATACTCCCGGCGGGTGACGTCCCCTACCTCCGCAGCCCCCGGAGTTGGCACGTATGCAGGACCTCGGCAGCACCGCTCCCGCGCTTACTACCTTGTCAGATGAAGAGTCGATGTTCCGTGAAGCGATCCGCGAATTTGCGGAGAGCGAAATACGGCCCCATGTGCACTCCATGGACGAAGCGGCTCAGTTCCGCCCCGACCTGATTCCCAAGTTCTTCGAGCTCGGATTGATGGGGATCGAGATCCCCGAGCAGTTCGGTGGCGGCGGCGGCACGATTTTCATGGCGGTTCTGGCGATCGAAGAGCTGGCCCGGATCGATGCCTCCGCAGCCATCTACGTCGATGTTCACAACACCCTCGTGAACAATGCCCTCTCTCGGTGGGGAACGTCGGAGCAGCAGAGCCGTTACTTCCCCCGACTCACGAGTGAGCTGCTGGGAGCGTTCGCTCTTTCAGAGCCTGGGAGCGGCAGCGATGCCTTTGCGCTCGCGACCCGGGCCGAGCGAAAGGGAGATGACTGGGTTCTCACCGGGCGCAAGTTCTGGATCACCAACGGCGCGGAAGCAGGCCTCTTCGTCATATTCGCGAATGCCGACCCCTCGAAGGGCTATAAGGGGATCACCGGCTTCCTGGTGGAGCGAAACTTCCCGGGGTTCGCCGTGGGGAAGAAGGAGAACAAGCTCGGCATCCGGGCATCCAGTACCACTGAGCTGATCCTTGAGGAGTGCCTGGTTCCTTCGAACAATGTGCTCGGGCCGGTGGGTCAAGGTTACAAGATTTCCATTGAGACGCTGAACGAAGGCCGGATTGGCATCGGAGCCCAGATGATCGGTGTCGCCACCGGAGCGCTCGAGGCCGCCACCGCCTATGTAAAGGAACGGCGGCAGTTCGGTCGGGCGATCGCTGAATTCCAGGCGGTGCAGTTTCAGCTGGCCCAGATGGCCACCGACCTCGAGGCGGCACGACTCATGGTCTACAATGCGGCCCGGCTCAAGGATGCCCGTCAGCCGTTCGCCCAGCAGGCGGCTATGGCCAAGCTGTTCAGCTCCCAGGTCGCCGATCGGATCACATCGGCCTGTCTCGAGCTTTTCGGAGGATACGGCTATTCCAAGGAATACCCGGCGGAGAAGTATTATCGGGACGCGAAGATCGGCACGATTTACGAGGGAACCAGCAACATGCAGCTGCAGACGATCGCGAAAGGACTACTGAAGTAGGAGGCCATCCTCCCGGGATAAAACAATCGGGGGCGCCAAATGGCGCCCCCGATGTTGGGACCCAGTGCTGCGCGTTACCGAGAGGTCGTGGTATCCTGGGAGGTGCCGTAGCCGGTGGTATCTCCGGTCTTCGACATTCCGGTGGAATCCAGTCCGGTGCCGCTGCTGCTGGTACCAGAATCGCTCCGCATCCGGGTCGTATCCATTCCACTCATACCCGAAGTATCCTGCCCGGTTACACCCGACGTATCTCGACCCACGCCGGCGGCTCCGCTGGTGGTGTCAGCCTGGCCAGCTGAGGGACTGACCTCTGAGGGGTTCGCCTGGTGCTGACCCGTGGTGTCTATGCGTTCCGCACCCGAATAGCCGGCGGTATCCTGAGGAGTCCCTTGGCCCTGCTTCTGCAGGAAGGTATCAGACGCCGTGGGTTGCTGTGATGGAGCTATGCTAGT
>DASSED010000019.1:0-22370 GCA_035695405.1 Gemmatimonadales bacterium | reverse complement strand
GCGTGGGACTTTGCTCTGGCTGCGGCGGCGGGCCAGCGGCTGCTTGCTCTAGTCGGCAGCAGTCGTCCCTGGATTACGGCCGACGAGCTGCGGGACGGGCTGGTGATCGCCCGGCTCCATTTGCGGGATGTGGCCGGGGCCCGCAGGGCCCTCGATGGGCTCTTCCGGTTCAGCCGAAGGCCGGTGATCGATCTCCGCTCGCAGCTACTCGCATCCTTTGTGGAGTCGGCCGAGCGAGGCCAGTACCTGGCGTCGACTCAATGAGGGGCTCGAGCGGACTTACACCTTTACTTCGACCTGCTCCTCGTACCGGCTGAGCTTGCGATAGAGAGTCGAGGGATCGATGCCGAGTACCTCCGCGGCCCGGGTCTTGTTTCCGCCCTCGGCCTGCAGCACCCACATGATGTAGGCGCGCTCGATCACTTCCAGCGTGGGATTGCGATAGGAGCGCTCAGCCACCAGCGGCTCCTTGCGCCGCTTGGTAATCCGCTCCGGCAGTGAAGCGGCTTCGATCAACGCGCCCCGGGTCAGCACCACGGCATGCTCCAGGGCGTTCTCCAGCTCCCGCACGTTCCCCGGCCACTCGTACACCATTACCGCGTCCAGCGCCTCGGCCGCCAAGGCCTTGGGCTCGGTGCCGGTCTCGGTTGCCAGATTCTGGAGCAGCGCCTCGATGAGGAGCAGCAGATCGTCTCGCCGCTCGCGCAGGGCAGGAAGGTTGACGGCGATGACATTCAGCCGGTAGAAAAGATCGCTTCTGAAGTTGCCCCGCCTGATTTCCTCCTCCAGGTCGCGATTGGTTGCGGCGATGATCCGGACGTCGACCGGGATTGCCTCGGTGGCACCAACCGGGATGGCTTCGCGCTCCTGCAAGACCCGAAGCAGCTTGACCTGGAGCGACGCAGGCATCTCACCCACTTCATCCAAGAAAAAGCTCCCGCCGCGGGCTGCGGCGAAGAGGCCCTGCTTATCTCGCACGGCGCCGGTAAAGGAGCCCTTCACGTGACCGAAGAGCTCGCTTTCCAGCAGGTTTTCCGGCAAGGCGCCGCAGTTGATCGAGAGGAAGGGACCATCGCTCCGGCTGGACAGGTTGTGAAGGTAGCGCGCGATGACCTCCTTGCCGGTACCACTCTCTCCCTGGATCAGCACCGTGGAATCGGTCGGAGCCACGTGCTCCGCCAGCTTCAGGACATCGAGAAATCGCTTCGACTTGCCGATCGGCCGCGCGATGGTGGTCTTATCGCGCCGGCGGATCTCCTGCTTGAGCTGGGTGTTCTCAACCTTCACTGCCCGGTATTCGCAGGCCCGGCGGAGGATGGCCACGAGCTCGTCGTTGGAAAACGGCTTCTGGATGTAGTAGAAAGCGCCGGAGTTCACGGCACTGATGGCACTCTGAAGTGAGGCCTGGGCGGTCATCAGAATGACGGGAGTGACCGGGTCCTGCTCTCGCGCAGCTGTCAGTATGTCGAGCCCCGAGACCTGCGGCATGCGCACATCGGAGAGGATGATGTCGTGGGTTCCGGCGCGGATCTGCTCCAGCCCCGCCTTGCCACCCTGGGCGGTGGTGACCTCGAAGCCTTCGTTGCGCAACAGAATGCGCAGCGTGTCGAGGATTCCCGATTCGTCATCTACGACCAGCACCGACGGCTTATACGTCATGCAGCGTCCTCCGCTACCATCTTGGCAGGCAGGAAAATGGTGAAGGTAGTGCCGGATCCGGGTGCGGAATCAACCAGCACCAGGCCCCGATGGGCTTCGACTGCCCGTTGCACGATGGCCAATCCGAGACCGCTGCCCCCGGACCGTCCCGACACGAACGGCTGAAACAGCTTTTCTCGCACCTCTTCCGGGATTCCCGGGCCGTTGTCCCGGATCTGAAGCCGAACCGCATGCTCCAGGTTGGTCCCGTGGGGAATCTCCGTGACCTGGGCCATGGAGACCGATACGATTATACGCATCGGACCGCGGGCCGCCTGGACCGCATTCAACACCAGGTTGGCCACGACCCGGTGGAGCAGGTCTTCGTCTCCCTCGAGCAGCGTATGGCTCCCTTCCACCATG
This sequence comes from Gemmatimonadales bacterium, assembly GCA_035695405.1. Taxonomy (GTDB): domain Bacteria; phylum Gemmatimonadota; class Gemmatimonadetes; order Gemmatimonadales; family GWC2-71-9; genus CAVVWJ01. The sequence continues at coordinate 20,309 of DASSED010000019.1, read as the reverse complement.
ATGGTGGCGTCCGGGCGGCAGTCAGGGTGAGCCCGGATCAAACGCACTACCGCCACAACAACCGAATGCAGATCCAGAGGCACAAAGCGAGTAGCCCGAACTCGGGAAAAATCGAGGAACTCGCTTAGGAGTCGGCTGAGGCGATCGCTTTCGCGAACTATCAGGCCCGCCAGGAACCGCTCGTCATCGTCGGCGTGTTTGGAGCGGGCCAGCTGCTCCACCGAGCTTCGGATGGATGCAAGTGGATTGCGGATCTCGTGGGCCAGTGAGGCGCTCAGCTCCGCGACCGCCTCCAGCCGCTCCGCCCGCATATGCAGCTCCTGAACTTCCTTGAGATCCGAGATATCGGTGAAAATGGCCGTGACCGACGGGGCTTCCTGAGCTTCCTGGCGAAAGGTGGTCGTGCTCAAGCCGATGGGAAACATACGCCCTGCCCCTTGTAAGACCATTCCTTCTCCTCGGCTGATCTTTCGTCCATTTCTGATTCCCGCAACGGCCGCAGCCCAGAGCTCGGAGGAGCGGGTCTTGAGATGGTCGAGGACGGGCCGTCCAATCAACGCCTCGCCGTCCAGGTCCAGGAGCCGCTCCGCCGTGGGATTAATGAAGGCGAGCCGTCCGAACCCATCCACCGTGAGCACGCCCGACCGGATGTTTCGCAGGATATCATCGGCCTCGAGCCGGACCCGCTGGAGTTCGGTGGCCAGCGTCGCCTGCTCCATCCCCGCCTCACGCAACCGATGCCCCAGGATGGCCACGATCGCGAACACCAGGTTGAAGACCACCATCTGGGCCCAGGAGGCCGTGTCCAAGGCGATCGAGTGAGTCCAGAGCGTGTCGCCAATGAACAGGATCGAAGCCAGGACCGCCGTTACTCCTACCCACGCGGGGGGCATGAGCAGGGCATAGGCCGCCACGACCAGGACGTACAACGCCGGAAAGGCGGATTGAGGTTGACCGGCAAAATGCACGATGGTGGTGACGAGCCCCAGATCGACGAGGGCCTGGATCAGAAAGAAGGTATTGGTCGGCTTTCGTCGTAACAGGAAGACGGTGCCCACCCCATAGCCGGTGAAGACCAGGGCGAACACGACCGCCACGCTGACGATGAAGGACTCCTGGGGCCGCTCGGTCCAGACCAGCCCCGCTCCCAGGAGCACGCCGGTGGCAAGCACCAAGCGGCCCACAAACAGCCAGGTGAGCAGGGTGCGCTGGTCCGGCAGGGTATTCTTGCCTGAGCGGCGCCGCTCGGACACCATCGGAACTGTGGCCCGTCCGGATGGGGCGGGTGTGGCCATCAAGCCTCGGGTGGATGGCAAAGGGGGGTCAGCCGAAGATAATTAGAGATGCCCTGGACCGTCTATCTAGTCCGGTGTCACGACGGCACCCTATATACGGGGGTGACGACTGACCTGGAGCGTCGCCTGGCGCAGCATAACGCCGGATGCGGCGCAGCCTATACCAGGTCGCGCCTTCCGGTGCGCGTGATCTATTGTGAGGAAGCTGCCGATCGGTCCTCGGCGCTCCGGCGTGAGCACGCCATTAAACGGCTCACCCGGGCTGAGAAGGAGGGCCTTGCCGAGGAACAGGTTTAGGCGGAGCTGGCTCGACGGTCGGACCCGGCGTAGACCGCGGTGTGTCCCCGGCGTTCCCGCCCGCCGTAACCACCAGGTGTTCCGTTTCCGGACGATGCCGGCAGCCTCGACAAGGAGCTCGGGGCGTTGAGGTGAGAACCTTCGTCCACCCCCACACCGAGTCGGTCAACCAGCTCTCCCCCTAACCAACCGGTGATGGCCGCGAGCACAAACCCACCCAGCCCGGCCACGATGGAGCCAGTTGGCGGAACATCGGGGGTCGGCCGCCGCAGAATCCAGCTCAGGATGAACAGGGCTAACACGACTACGTTGCCGCCCCCGTGCCAGAGCCCGATGCGTTTGGCCCGGGTCCCACCCGGAATGGCGAACCAGTCAATCCAGCCGAATAGCGCGGCCGCCAACCCGCCGATGATACCGGCTCCGATCATATAGTAGGCGGCCAAAGTCCATTGGCTGTTGTTGGTGATGAGATAAATGATGTCGAAGATCACCGCCGTGGCGAGAAGACCTAGCGGGAATACGATGAGCATTGGATGAACCGGGTGGCCGGCCAGCTTGACTTTGGCTTCCATAATCACCTCGCGCTCTTCGATGTGACGCTCAGCTGCTGATCCTGCTCTCTACCTCTAACCAGCATCGCGAGAGCAAGTTGCAAACCTTGGAACCGGTGAAATTTCGTGAGCCTGGCGATCACCGGCACGACCAAAGATGGGAGCGCTGAAGAGGGGAGGGATGTGACGCACGACCCCTTAAGAGACCAGATCGTGCCTCGCGTCGAGGACTTCCCGTACCTTGGAGGTGAGACTGTCGGTCGAAAAGGGTTTTTGTAAAAACGATCGCGCCAGGTCCAAGCCGTCCCGCTTGTCTCCTTCCGCATACCCCGACATGTACACGGCTTTGATCCCCGGCTGAACCTGAAGCAGCCGTTCCACCAGCTCGACCCCGCCCATGTCGGGCATGACGATATCGGTGAGCACCAGATCGAATTTCATGTTGAGGCTTTGCGCCAGCTCCAGGGCCTCACGTCCATTCGAGGCCGTATACACCGTATAGCCTCGGTTATTGAGAATCCGTCTTGCAACCGACCGGACCGTCTCCTCGTCTTCAACCAGGAGGATGATCTCGGAACCACCCTCGCTGCCGGTTCGAGTGATGGGCGGTTTGACAACCTCATCCTCCGAATCCACGCGCGGGAAGCAGATCTTGAAAGCGGTCCCCGACTCAGGCTCGCTGTCTACCCAGATGTATCCACCACTCTGCACCACGATTCCATAGACCGTCGCCAATCCCAGGCCGGTGTTTTGGGTAGCCGGTTTGGTGGTAAAGAAAGGTTCGAACAGGCGGGCCTTCACCTCGGCGGTCATACCATGGCCGGTGTCGCTCACTACCAGCATGACGTAGGGGCCCGCCGGGATGTCGATACCGATGTGGCGATAGGCGTAACCCTCTGGGAGGTCTACATCGAGGGTCTCGATACTCAATCTTCCTCCACCCCGCATCGCATCTCGCGCGTTCAGAGCCAGGTTCATGATCACCTGTTCCATCTGGCCATAATCCGCCTCTATCCCCCCGAGAGCCGCAGACAGATCGGTCACCAGGCGAATGTCCTCGCCCAGCAGCGGCCGAAGCATCCTTTCCATCCCACCGATGACCTCATTGAGGCTCAGCACCTGCCGGGCAACTAACTGCTGCCGCCCGAACCCGAGGAGTTGCCGGGTGAGGTTCATGGCTCGGTCGGCAGCCTTGCGGATCTCGTCCGCGTCCGCCCAGCGAGGATCGTTTCGGTCGAGCGTGGTCAGGAGAAAGTCGCTGAACCCCATGATGATCATCATCATGTTGTTGAAATCGTGAGCCACACCCCCCGCGAGTCGGCCGACCGCCTCCATTTTCTGGGCCTGGCGAACCTGCTCCTCCGCCCGGCGGCGCTCGGTAAGGTCCTGCACGTTCACGGCGTAGTACGTCACTTCCCCCTCGGCGTTCTTCACCGCGGTGGCGTCGATCAGCGCCGGAAAAACGACACCGGTCCGGCGGAGCCGTTCGGTCTCCCAGATCTGATGACCCCGCTCGTCGAAAAGAGGATTCATCCGAGGGAACTCATGGCGGCCGACGGGCGCCAGCTCGGCCATGGATTTGCCGCGCAACTCCTCCACCGACCAACCATGCATTGCGGCAAAGGCCGGGTTGAGGCTTTCGATGGTGCCGTCGGCCGTGACAATCGCAACTCCCCAGCCGGCGTGCTCGAATATCCGAGCCCAGCGCTGAAGCTCCCGTCCCGCCTCGATCTGCTGGGTGATGTCCCGCCCCACTCCCACGATCCCGGTGATTTCCCCATCGGGACCCCGCAACGGTGAGAGGGTGGTCTGCATGTGACGGGTACCATCTCTCCCTTCGAGACTCCACTCATACGTCACGGTCTGGCCCTCGAGGGCCCGCAGATTGGCTGCCTCGTGCAAGGCGGCGTGCTCCTCGCCCACGATTTCGCGAACCGTACGACCGATCAGGTCCGCGGCATCGATGTCTCGCCGCTCCAGCCAGCGACCAAATGCATCGAGACAGCGTTGGCTCCGATCAAGGCGGAAGACCACGTCGTCGATCGATTCGACCATGCTGCGGAATCGCTCTTCGCTGGCTTTGAGCACGTGCTCTGCCTGATTGTCGTCCGGAATCTCTCGAGCATAACAGACCAGACCGTTGCTGGTGGGCACGACTCTGATCGAGAAGCGGCATCCCCACGAGGGCACCTGCTCCTCCAGCTGGACCTCGGTGCCCTGGGCGTGGGCCCGGAAAGCCTCGGCCTGGATCCTGGTGCCGCCCAGGTAGGGAAGCGCATGCCAGATGTTCTGACCCAGGAGCCGGGCTCGGCCCAGACCCCGAGGCGCGAGATAGCGATCGGCTCGGGCGTTGATGTGGGTCAGCCGCCATTCGTGATCGCAGGCGAGAAAGGCGTCGCTCATGGCGTCCAGAATCTGAGCCTGGTGCCCAGCCAGCGGATTTTCTCTGAGAAAGACGGTCAAGCCATCGTTGGAGGGATAGGCGCGCACCTCCACCGAGCCCCGGTTACCGGCATCCGGGACCTCATGGCTCACCGGCACCTGCTCAACGTAGGCCCGGTGGAGGGCGCGGCCCAACGATGAATCGGCCAGGGCTGGACGATCCCAGATGACGGTGCCAACGAGATTGGTGGAGGGAGATCCGGAAAGACGGGAGAGGACTCGTTCGGCTTGGCGATTCAGGTAGGCGAATCGCCAATCCTGGTCCAGGGCGAAGATGCCTTCGCCAACGCGATCGAGCAGATCCAGCGGTTGGGCGGCGTCGAGCAACCGGGTGAACCTTTGCGATATGGGGAGGCCGATTCAAACTAAGAACTTGCCCCCTTAGTTGCCAGGCTCACATCTGCTGCTCCACCAGGACCGCCTCGGTGGACGAGGGGGACGCCGGAAGCGCCTCGGCGCGTTGGGGCACGGCAGGCGCGTAGAGGGCCCGATAGATCTGCTCATTGCGCTGAATGATGCGGACGTAGTCGCGGGTCTCCACGAACGAGATGCGCTCGGCGAAGACCTCAGGATCATCTACTCCGATGCGCCGGGACCAGAGCTCTACCCGCGACATCCCGGCATTGTAGGCGGCCAGGATGTGGGCCCTCTGATCGTAGCGAGCGAGCAGCTCCCGGAGGTGATACGCCCCGAGCTGGATACTCACATCGGGTTGATAGAGCAGCACGGGGTCCCAGACCGGATACTTGAGCTCCCGGGCTAGGCGCTCACCCAGTTCCGGCATCACCTGCGCCAGACCTCGAGCTCCGGCGGGGGAGGTTGCGGACGGATTGAAGTTGGATTCCTGCCTGATAAGCGCGGCTATAAAGTTAGGATCCAGTTTCTGCTCGGCGGCTTCCGCCAGCAGCGCGTCTTCGTGAGTTATGGGATAGATCAGGCGGAAGGTTCTGGCGTCCGCCGCAGCGCCGCGGGCCAGCGCCCGCCGGGCAAGCTGAATCGCCTGGGAGGCCATTCCCTGCTTCCGGAAGGCGTTGGCCAAAGCCAGCAGACGATCCGGGGCGCTATCCGGGGACCGAGCCAGCCGGTCCAGCTCCCAACGAGCCTCTTGCTCGAGGCCGAGACGCTTCAACAGGTCGGCCCGGGCCACGATGGCATCGATGGCAGGATCGACCGGAAACGAATCTGCGCCAGGCTGTGGGGTCCAAGGCTGGCTCCCGAGACGAGCCGCACTCAAAGCGGCATAATAGGAAAGCGGATCCCGCGTCATGACCCCTTCCCAGTGCTCCCGGGCCGCGATGCTGTCGCCCGCACTGGCCCAGGCCCGGCCGGCCCAGTAGAAAGCGCCCAGTGCCTCATCACTCCGGGGATACCGGTCAGCGAGGCTATCAAACTCCTGGGCCGCCAAGCCTGACTGGCCACTGAGCAAAGCGATCATCGCCGCCCGGAACCGGGACGTGGGGGCAAAGCGGCTGGTCGGATAACGCACTGCCACCAGGTGATACAGGCGGCGGGCCTCCTCATCGGCTCGATCGTCGGAGGCGAGATCGGCCCGAAGGAAGAAGGCCGACGCCGCCGCCGTGGTATCACGAGCGAAGACCCGGGAGACCCGGATCAGAGCCTTGCGGCCCGCGTCGATCTGGCCATCGCGCACCAGGGAACGAGCCGATTGATAGGCCGCGAGCGCAGCCATGCGCTCGGGAGCGCGCACCCGACCGAACTGCACCGCTGCCTCGGCGTTGCGGCCCAGACGGGTGAGCGCAGTGGCGTAGTCGAAGCGATCTTCGCCCTGTCCCAGATCCCGGGCCCGGGCAAAGCCGGCTGCCGCCCGACTCATCCATCCCGCCTGCATCGCGGCGCGAGCGATGATCAGCTCCTCGGCGGGTGTCAGGGGAGCAAAAGTGCTGTCCAGGAGCGCGATAGCCTCGCGAGCGGCGGCGGCACCGATCCGCTCACCGAGTAGTGCCAGGAGGTCGCGGCGAACGACGCCCCGGGAAACTCGATCAGGGCTGAAGTCCACCCGTAACTTCAGAGCATTGAGCCGCTCGCCCAGAGCAGCATACCGGCGGGCGGCGCCGGCCCGGTCTCCGGTTCGCGCCAAGGCCGCGGCATCGGTCCAGGGAATCCGGCTGCGCGGAAGCTTGTCCGCGATACTCTCGTACAAACGGGATCGGGCAGCACTATCGTCGGTCACCGCGGCCGCGCGGAGCTTGATCCATGCAGCGGCATCAGGCAATCGCCCGGCCGCACGCAGGTATACCGCCGCGGCGCTGTCACGCGCGTCGACGCGATCGAGTGCGGCCCCGAGCAGCAGCAGTCGCTGGCCGGACGAAGGGTCGGCCTGCACTGCGGCAAGCGCGTGTTGCAGCGCCAGGGAATCCATTCGCCGCTCCAATGCCGCCCGAGCCAGGAGCACTCGGGCACGACCATCATAGAGGGTGTCGATCCACTCCTGATTACTGAGCAGCTGAAGGACCTCCCGCCATCCCCCCCACTCACTCGCCGCGGTCGCGGCCAGAAAAACCGCCGCCGGTTGCCGTCCTGATGTATCCTGCAGAACGACGGAGAGCAGACGCGTGGCCTGCCACGGCCGGCCCCGCGCCAGAGCTTCGCCAGCGCGGGCCAAAGTGGAATCCAGCGGAGAGACCTCACCAGAATCCACGACTTGGCCTGCGGGTAATGCGCTCTGATGGGGCGCACCCACCGTCGCCAGCCAGAGCATGACGTGCAGCAACTGATTCACGCGAGTATCCAGGGTTGTGTAGGGAACTCGCGCGATCCCTGCAAATGCCGCGCCGCTGCAGACTTAGCTTCTGAGGTGGAGTTGAGTGAGGAGAACCTCTGATTCTGCCTTGAGACTCGCAAAAAAGGAGCGGCTTGCCGCAAGGCTTACTACTTTTTGCACCATGGAAGATTCAGCGACTGAGGAGAGAACCCGGCTCGACAAATGGCTCTGGGCTGCGCGTTTTTTCAAGACGCGTGGGCTCGCGGCGGAAGCCATTGCCGGGGGCAAGGTGCAGGTCAATGGCGAGCGGGTAAAGCGATCGAAGGTGTTACGCCTGAGCGATGAGGTGCGGGTTCGCCAGGGACCATACGAACTGCGGGTTGTAGTTCGAGGGCTCTCTGATCGGAGGGGGCCCGCGGAGCAGGCGCTGCTGCTCTACGAGGAAACGGTGGCGAGCCGAACGGCTCGGGAGAAGATGGCGCTGCAACTCAAGAGCCTGCATTCCGCGTTCGCGCCGGACCGGGGAAGACCGACGAAGAAGGATCGGCGGGAGATGGAGAAGTTAAAAAAACGTGAGCGGTAAGCCTACGTTCTCACATGTTCTCCACCATAGCCTGGGCGAACTCGCTGGTCTTGAGGAGCGTCGCTCCAGTCATCAGTCGCTCGAAGTCATAGGTGACCCGCTTCTGTCCTATGGTCTTCTCGAGCGAGGACACAATAAGGTCCGAAACCTCAGGCCAGCCCAGGTAGCGAAACATCATCTCGCCTGACAAAATGACGGAACCGGGGTTCACCTTGTCCTGACCGGCGTATTTTGGTGCGGTGCCGTGAGTGGCCTCGAAGATGGCGTGGCCGCTCACATAATTGATGTTGGCGCCGGGAGCGATCCCGATACCGCCCACCTGAGCTGCCAAAGCATCCGAGATGTAGTCGCCATTCAGGTTCATGGTCGCGATCACCCCGTATTCCTTGGGCCGGGTAAGGATTTGCTGGAGGAAGGCGTCCGCGATCACATCCTTGATGACCAGCCCCCCTGGTAAGCGGGCCCACGGCCCACCATCCAGATCGGTGGCTCCATACTCTTCGCGAGCCAGGGCGTACCCCCAGTCGCGAAAGCCGCCCTCGGTGTACTTCATGATGTTGCCCTTATGCACCAACGTCACGCTGCTGTAGTTCTGCGCGAGGGCGTATTCGATGGCTGCTCTGATTAGGCGCTTGGAGCCCTCCTCCGAGATCGGCTTGATGCCAATGGCGCTGGTCTCGGGGAACCGGATCGTCTGCACCCCCATCTGGTTTCGAAGGAAGTCGATGACCCGGGTGGCCTCCTCGGTTCGGGCCTTGTACTCAATGCCGGCGTAGATGTCCTCTGTGTTCTCTCGAAAGATGACCATGTCGACGTCCTGGGGCGCCTTGACCGGAGAGGGGACGCCCGGGAAGTACCGGACCGGCCTGACGCAGGCATAGAGATCGAGCTTCTGCCTGAGGGCAACGTTGAGCGAGCGAAAGCCACCACCTACCGGCGTTGTCAGCGGTCCCTTGATGGCCACCAAGTAACGAGCGATGGCGCTCAAGGTCTCGTCGGGAAGCCAGCTGTTCATCCGGTCCTTTGCCTTCTCCCCGGCAAGTACTTCGAGCCAGGCGATCCGCCTTTGCCCCTTATAAGCCTTGGCTACCGCCGAATCGAAAACATGGCGAGCCGCTCGCCAGATGTCCGGGCCGGTGCCGTCCCCCTCGATAAAAGGGATAATCGGAGTGGGGGGCACCTGGAGCAGTCCGGCGGCCATCGTGATCGCTTCACCGCGTACGGGCGTCTCAGACTTGGCTTTGGTCGGCGTAGACATGGCTGACATACAACGGGTCCTTTACCATACGAGGGAGGAGAAACCAGACTGCGTCAGCGCTCAATCTGACTGGATGAGGCATGAACAGTAACACGACGGTCCGGCCGGTTTCCACCGCAGTTGCCGCCATCTTGTCGGCCTATCGCGGGTACGAGGAGGGCTTCGAGGAGATCACCCGCAGAGCGCGCAAGCGTTTCGAGCAACGCGACTGGAGTGGGGCTCAGACCGATGCTACGGAGCGACTGGCGCTGTACAAGGCGCACGTTGACGCCGCCGTCGCCGATGTGCGGGACATTCTCGAGGACGCCCTCATGGAGCGAACCGTGTGGGCCGCCATGCGCTCGCACCACGCGTCCTGTATCGCCCACGTTCCCGATGCAGAGCTGGCGGAGACCTTCTTCAACTCGGTAACTCGCCGCGTCTTCAGCACCGTGGGAGTGGATCCTACCATAGAATACCTGGAGCGCCCGACGGAAGAGACCGACAGGGAGCCCGAACCCGAGATCTATCGGTCCCACCGGGCGGAATCCGTGACCCCCGCACTCATCAGCCAAATTCTCTCCAACCTTGACTGGGCGGTTCCTTACGCCCAGTTGGACCGCGACTCCGTGCTGGTGTCCGAGCTGATCGACACTCGGGTCCGTCAGGTCCTCGGTGCTCGAGGTCCGATAGAGCTGGACGTCCTCCATGCGATTTTCTATCGCAACAAGGGCGCGTACCTGGTGGGCCGCATTCGGGCCGGCAGTGAGATCATCCCGCTGGTGCTCCCTCTGCTCCACGCCGAACGAGGGATCGTGGTCGATGCGGTACTCATGACTTCGGATGAAGCAAGTGTGGTGTTCGGCTTCAGCTGGACCTATTTCCGCGTGGCCACCCCCTTTCCCCGAGCCCTGGTCAGATTTCTCGGGTCGATCATGCCGCTCAAATCGCTACACGAGCTTTACATCGCCATCGGCTTCAACAAGCATGGAAAGACAGAGCTTTACCGCAGTCTGATGCACCACCTCGAGGACCCTGAAGCGCGATTTGCCACGGCCGAGGGAGATGAGGGAATGGTTATGGCCGTCTTTACCCTTCCTTCCTTCAATGTGGTCTTCAAAGTCATCAAGGACACTTTCGGAGCCCCGAAGAACACCACTCGGCGGAGCGTTATGGACAAGTATCATTTTGTCTTCGTGCGTGACCGGGTGGGACGGCTGGCCGATGCCCAGGAATTCGAGCACCTGGAGTTTCCCCGGCGCTGCTTTCCGGAGGAGCTGTTGGAGTACCTGCTGAAAGTTGCGGGTGCTACCGTGCGGGTGGTTGGCGATCAGGTGGTCTTTCGCCACCTGTACACCGAACGCCGGGTGACCCCGCTCAATCTGTTCCTGCAGCAGGCCAACGATGACCAGGCCCGGGTTGCCGTGATCGACTACGGCAACGCGATCAAGGATCTCGCCGCGGCCGACATTTTCACCGGTGACATGTTGCTCAAGAACTTCGGGGTGACGCGAAACGGACGGGTGATCTGTTACGACTACGACGAGCTCTGCCTATTATCCGAGTGCCGATTTCGGCGGATTCCGGTTCCCACCTCGCTGGAAGACGAGTTCGCGGCGGAGCCCTGGTTCCACGTGGGCGAGCAAGATGTATTTCCCGAGGAGTTCAGTGCCTTCCTGATACCTCCAGGGGGGCTGCGGGATGCGTTCCTCGATGCCCATGCCGACCTGCTGGATCTGGATTTCTGGGTGGGTGTACAGCGGAAGCTGGCCGGTGGCGAGGTGGTGGACGTTTTTCCCTATCCCCGGGATGCCCATCTTCAGCGTGCGGGGAAGCGGACGCAATCGAAGAATCGCGTCAGCGTTCGAGGTGGGTGAGGTTTTCGGCCGCTTCGAGAATGCGACGGATATAATCGCTGGCCGACTCTCGCGCCCTCCGTTCGGGAAGGACAAAAGCCGGGTTGTCAGGCTCGTCAGAGTCGGGCGAATTGGTCATGGTATCGCCACCTCGAGCCTCTACCACGGACTCGAAGCGATCCACCGCCGACCAGAGATTCGCCAACTCGTCGTCTGACTCATCTCCGAACAACAGCACGCCGCGTCGGCTGAGCACATCCTCGGCTCGCTCCCGGGCCCGCTCCTGCTCCTCGCCCCGGTGCGGATTGAGCTCCTCATTTACATCCGGCAGGGTGGTATCATCACGGTCGGCCATATCTCCTCCAGAGTGGCGTATAGAATCAGCTTCGCACTCGCAGGAAGCGTTCGGCGAGCTGCTCCAGCCGCTCGTCGCCATCCTGTTGGGCTTCGCTCAGGATCCGCTCCACCCAGGAACGGAGCTTGGGATCTCCCCAGTAGTATCCGGTGGCGGCCTCTGCGCTGGCGGTGTCGCCCAGGTGGGCCCCGAGTAAGAGTGCCCGAGCCGCCGCTGCATCGAACGAGGGATCATGCCTGGGCGGGAGGGGGTATCTCGGTGCTTCACCGGGAGCGGCGTCTTCATTGACAAAGGCGCGGGACATTCTTGAGTATAGCTGGCAAGACGGCCGAGTCCACAGTGAGATGAATTACGCCCCGGTCGGCAGGAGCCGACCGGGGCGTACCAGCATCAGAAAATCTGAAGGTCTACGTCAGCTACGGCGAAACGGCGCGGCCAGCGTCACCTGGAGACGGGAACCGACCGGCACCACCACATCGCGATCCTGCGTCTCAATTGCGCGCTGGGTGCCGACTGCGCCGCCGATCGCTCCTCCGATTAATGCACCCTTGGTGCTTCCGCCGGATACGGCGGTACCGAGCAACGCGCCCGCGCCAACTCCTGCCCCTACCTTGGCGAGGTCACCGGCGTTGGTCTTCCGGTCCTTCAGGGTTCGATCGAGGGCCTTGGCCGAGCCTGAAATGGCATAGCTGCGGCCGGCGATGGTCACCTTGGTGGGCGTCAGCACCAGCTTGCCGGTCTTGTCGCTCTTGTTCTCCGACTCGTGAATCGCCGTGATGGTGATATGGACCTTGGAGCCTGCCGGGATGACGGTCCGGCCGCTCTTGTCCTTCACGTCGGCAGCTACGGTCCCGGTGAGCGTCTGGCCCGCCTTGTGAGTTCTGGAGCTGATGCCCGCATCGAACTTGGCGGCGATTGCCGTGCCGGTAGCCAGCATACGAGTTGCCGGCTTAGCCACAGGCTTGGCCGCGATGCTCTTGGGGGCCGATGTGGCCCGAGCCGGCTGCGCTGCGGCATTGTCGTTCATGGGCGCGCTGGCATCCATAGCAGGACGTTGCAGATCGCGGTTTGAGCCCTCGCCGGCGGCAGCAGTGCCCTTGTCGCGGCTGCACCCGGCCAAAAGGGCTAGGGCGAGAAATACCAGTCGTTTACCTGCCATACACCCCTCCGAACAGTTGGCTGGATTGGGACTCCGAACGGTCAATGACCCCGGTAAGGCAATTCCAGGGCCATTGGCGAAGCTGATGAGGCGTTCGATCTCGTAGACTTAAGACGTTGACTTAGATTGTCTTAAAAAGGCAGTGGGCGGATCGTCAGACCCGCCCACGGAACCCAGGGAGGCGTTTTGCTGCCGGTACCCACTTCCCGCGCGCGCTACTGTACCGCGTTCATCATGTCGAAGATCGGCAGATACATGGCGACGACCATGCCGCCGACGATTACGCCGAGCACCACAATCATCACAGGCTCCATTAGAGAGAGCAAAGCGGATACGGCCACATCGACCTCTTCGTCGTAGAAGTCGGCGATCTTCGAGAGCATCTCGTCCAGGCCGCCGGTCTGCTCGCCGACCGCGATCATCGAGATGACCATCGGCGGGAACACCTTGGACTTCTCCAGCGGGGCCGCAATGGTTTCACCGCCGGCGATGGACTGGCGAGACTCCATCACCGCATCATGGATGACCCGATTGCCGGCCGTCTTGGCGGTGATCTCGAGGCCGTCCAGGATGGACACACCCGACGAGATCAGTGTGCCCAGGGTTCGCGTGAACCGGGATACAGCAGACTTCCGGAGAATGTCTCCCAGCACAGGGGCCCGGAGCATGGCACCATCAACCGCCAGTCGACCCGAGGACGTGGCGTAATAACGTTTGAACAGAAAGATGGATCCGCCGATCGACCCCAGCATGACCCACCAGTACCCGATCAGCAGGTTGGACAAACCGATGACGACCCGGGTGGGCAGCGGCAGCTCCAGGTTCACTGAAGCGAACATGCTCTGGAACGTCGGGATGACGAAGATGAGCAACACCGCCACGGCGATGATGGCCACGCTGAAGATGACAGCGGGGTACACCATGGCGCCTTTTACCTTTCGGACCAGGGCGTCGCTTTTCTCGAGGAAGGTGGCGAGACGCATCAGGATGGTATCGAGAATACCGCCGGCCTCACCGGCAGCCACCATGTTCACATACAGGTCGGTGAATGCCTTGGGGTGCTTGGAAAAGGCATCGGCGAGTGTGTTGCCTGACTCGACGTCATGCACCACAGCCTTGGTGACATCCTGCAGTGCCTTGTTCTCAGTTTGAGCCGCCAGAATACTCAGCGATTGGACCAGCGGCAGTCCGGCATTGATCATGGTGGCGAATTGCCGGGTGAAGATCACGATATCCCGGGTCTTGACCTTGCCCTTGCCCAGACCGCCCAACGTGATCTTGGTGGGCGCCTCGCGAACGCTCACTAAAATCATCCGGTTTTTGCGCAGGTAGGCGCTAACCTCTTCCTTGGTCTTGACGTCCACCTGGCCCTTTTGAATCTGGCCGTTGGCGGCGTTGCGCGCGGTGTATTCGAACAATGGCATCGGCTCTCTCCCGGATCGAGGCTACGCGGCCACTAACGGCGAAGACCAGCGGAGCGCTGCTGTTGCTGCTGCTGTTGGCGATCTCCACTTCCGATCTCCTGATCCTCCAGTGGAGTGACTCCGATCATCCGCAGAAACTCCTTGGGGTCGCTCGACACCCGCTCACACTCCTCCTGCGACACCTCCCGGCTGGTATACAGCTGGAAGAGAGCATCGTTCATCGTCTGCATGCCGAACTTCTTTCCCGATTGCATGGCAGAATAGATCTGGTGGACCTTGTCGTCACGGATCAGCGCGCGGATGGCGGGCGTGGCAATCATGATTTCTGACGCCATAGCACGCCCCCGTCCTTTGAGCTTGGGCAGGAGGGTTTGGGTGATGACCCCTTCCAGCACGAAGGCGAGCTGGGCGCGGACCTGGGATTGCTGGTTCGAGGGAAAAACATCGATGATGCGGTTGATCGACTCAGCCGCGGAGTTGGTGTGCAAGGTGGCCAGGACCAGGTGGCCGGTCTCTGCGATAGTGAGCGCCGCAGCGACCGTCTCGAGATCCCGCATCTCTCCCACCAGAATGACGTCGGGATCTTCCCGCAACGCATACTTGAGGGCGGAGGCGAAGGTCTTGGTATCCGTGCCGATCTCCCGCTGATTGACGATGCATGCCTGATGGCGATGAATGAACTCGATCGGGTCTTCCACCGTGATGATGTGACCCTTTCGCTCCTTGTTGATCTTGTCGATGATGGCGGCCAGCGTAGTCGACTTTCCGGAGCCGGTTGGGCCGGTGACGAGGATCAGGCCGCGAGGCCGCTCCGCCAGCTTAGCCAGCACCGGCGGAAGACCTAACTCCTGAAAGGTTCGCACATTGAAGGGAATCATGCGGATTACCATGGCCACGCAGCCACGCTGCTTGAAAACATTTCCGCGGAATCGGGCCAAGCCCTGAATGCCGAAGGAGAAGTCCAGCTCGTCCTCGATCTCGAACCGCTTTTTCTGGTTTTCGGTGAGTACGGAATACGCCAGCTGAAGGGTGTCCTTCGGGGTGAGGACTTCCAGGACCGAGCTATCAACAATGTCGCCATCGACCCGCAGCTTGGGCTTCTCGGCTGCGGTGATATGCAGATCCGAGGCGTCCTTCTGGATCATCTCTTCCAAGAGGGCCCGCAGGTTGAAGGTCATTCGGCAGTCTCCTTGACGACTTCCTCGAGAGTGGTGACACCGCGCTCGATCTTCTTCATGCCATCCATGCGCAACGTGAGCATGCCCTCGGCGACGGCCTGATCGCGGATTTCCGCAACCGAAGCGCCCCGAAGAATCATGCGGCGCAGTTCGGGTGAGAGGGCCATCACTTCGTACAGACCTGCGCGCCCTTTGTAGCCCGTGCCGCTACAGCTATCGCAGCCGGATCCCTTCATGAAAGTCAGTGACTTGAGCTTTACAAGATCTGTGCCCAGGGCGGCCAATTCGGGGTCGGTATACTGATGCTCCTGCTTGCAATCCTTACAGATTCGGCGAATCAAACGCTGCGCCACGACGAGGTTTACGGCACTGGCGACGTTGAACGCCTCGATGCCCATGTCGATCATACGGGTAATGGTGCTGGGCGCGTCGTTGGTGTGCAGTGTGGAGAGGACCAGGTGGCCGGTGAGCGCCGCCTTGATGGCAATACCGCCGGTTTCCAGGTCTCGGATCTCCCCGATCATGATGATGTTGGGATCCTGACGGAGAAACGCCTTGAGCGCGGCTGCAAAGGTGAGTCCGATCTCGGTGCGGACCAGGACCTGGTTGATGCCCATCAAGTTGTATTCGACCGGATCTTCCGCGGTCATGATGTTGACTTCCGGCGTATTGATCCGGGAGAGGGCGGAGTAAAGGGTTGTGGTCTTACCGGAACCGGTAGGACCGGTGACCAGCACCATCCCGTAGGGATTCAGGATGGCCTTCATCAGATCCTTTTCCGCCTTCGGCTCGAAGCCGAACTTGGTGAGGTCGAGTGTCAGGTTACCCTTGTCCAGGATTCGAAGCACGATCTTCTCACCGAACAGTACCGGCAGCGTCGAGACGCGGAAGTCGATGACTCGACTTCCCATCTTGAGCTTGAGACGGCCGTCCTGCGGAATCCGGCGTTCCGCAATATTCAGCTGTGACAGAATTTTGACGCGTGACGTGAGCGCGGCCTTCATCTTGAGCGGCGGCCGCATGATCTCGAGCAGCGCGCCATCGATGCGGTATCGCACCCGGATCTCGTGCTCGAACGGCTCAATGTGGATGTCGCTGGCTCCCCGCCGGACTGCGTCGGTCAATAGTCCATTGATCAGCTTGACCACGGGCGCATCGTCGATCTGCGCCTGGGTGACCATTTCGTCTTCTTCTTGCTCCACCACCTCGACATCTTCACCGGTCTCCTCCATGTCCTTGAGGATGCTTTGCAGCTGCTGATCGGAAGCCTCGTAATGCTTCTCGATCAGATTGCGCAGCGTGTACTCGCCGGCGATGACGGGAAAGAGGTCGAAGCGGGTGATGAACTTGAGGTCCTCCAGCAACCCGAGATCAGTGGGGTCTGCCATGGCCACCGTAAGGGTGCGGCCCTCTCGCTTGAGGGGGAGCACGACACTCTTAGTGGCCATTTCAGCGGGAACCAGCTTGATGATCTTGGGATCGACCTCGAACCGGGTGAGATCCACTGCCGGCATGCGGTACTGGCGGGCAAGGACTTTGGTGATCTCGAGTTCCTGAACGAGCCCGAGCTTCACCAGCACATAGCCGAGCCGGTGTTTGGTGTTCTTCTGCTCCGCCAGGGCCTGCGCGAGCTGCTCGCGCGTGACGAGGCCTTCACGGAGGAGAATTTCGCCGAGCCGATCGCCACCGGCTGCTGCCGTCGCCATGATCTCACTGGTTTCGAGGACACAGATGGTCACGGGTAATATCGGAAGGTCGGCGCTTGAACCTTAGTTGGCGCTCATCGGACGTAGATCCGGTCCCGCAGGCGCTTTACGAGTGATGCGCTTATGCCCGGCACCCGCCCTAACTCATCAGGCCCTTTGAAGGCCCCATGGCTGCTGCGGTAGGCGATAATGGCCCTGCCCTTGGCCGGTCCGATTCCGGGCAAAGCATCTAACTCATCCAGTGTGGCCGAGTTGAGATCGAGGACCGGGGATTCGCGAACCGCGGTTCCTGCGGGTAAACCAGCGGGCGCTTGAGCAGCAGCCACGGGAGCAAAACGAAGGTGGGGGGCCAAGACCTTGATGAGCCCCGGACCCACCCCGCTTACACGGTCCAGCGCATTGAGCGAGCCAAAAGCTCCGCGCTCCTGGCGGTCCGCCACAATGGTCTTGGCCAATCTCGCTCCCACCCGGGGTAGCCGCGCGATTTCACTGGCTGGTGCACTGTCGATGTTGATCTGCTCATCCGGCGCGAGCGGCCTAGCCTGCTGCATGCTGCTGTCCCGGTGAGCTGTGGGCGAGCCAGGTGTGAGACCGGCCAGGAGCTGGACCCCGCCGGGGGCTTGGCCCGGCTGGGTGATCCAATAGCGCACTCCTTGACCGGCGACACCCAGTGCGAGGAGGAGGAGCAGCATGCGACGTTCGGCAGCGGGCATGTGGAAGAGGGTACGTGAGTAGACGGGCTGGGAGGTAGGACTTTTTATGCGGGAGGTTCCGAAAAGAAGAGTCGTATGACGTCTCTACGAAGACTCCCTTCGGATGAGCGCCACTGCCACATCGCCCACGATTTGTAAACTGGCGGCACTCACTTTATCGATCGTGTCGTACACCGTGTGCCAGGCAGGATAATCGAAGTCCACCACATCGATGGCGCGAATGCCAGCTTTCTGAAGCTCCAGGTGATCATCGATCAGTGTGTGGCGGGGAGAGCTGATGAAATAACCGCCGTATCCCAGATCCTTGGCGGTATCCCACACCAGCTCAACCACCTCGGGAGCCCCAATGAGCGAGTTCCCTTCCTGATAAATCTGAAGGTCTTTGTCCGCAATCAGATCGAAGAGCACCGCGTAGAGTGGCTTGCCACCAACCTGATGGGCGCCATAATAACGGGAGCCGATGAGAACGTCATTGGGGCTCTTGGTGAAGTCACCGTAATCCTCGCCGTCCACGAACAGGAGGTCGACACCGATGGCAGGGGGAGCTCGCTTGAGCACATCGGCTACACCGAGCAACAGGGCGACACCGGACCCACCATCGTTGGCACCCAGCACCGGCTTGGTCGAATCGCGCGAGAGAGGACTGTCGCTGGTTGGGCGGCTGTCCCAATGCGCCAGATAGAGGATCCGCTTTTCTGCCTTGGGATTGAATCGAGCCAGGAAATTGGTGAGAGGCAGAGTGTCGCCCTTGGCGGTGACATGCTTCCACTCCTGCGTAACGAGCGTGTCGGCGCGGCTTCGGAGGAGACTGTCCAACCACTGCCGTTCACGTTGGTGCGCTTCAGTGCCAGGGATCCTTGGACCATATCCGACCTGGGTCTGGATGTAGGCAAACGCGGTCGGTCCACTGAACTCGCGCGCAGGCCGCGGCTTCTCGCGGCAGGAAACGACCGTGAGGACCGATAGAGAGAAGATGGCGAGACTTTTGGGTCGATGCATGCTCTAAAGTAGCAGCATCATCGATAATCGCCCGCGAACAGCGACAGCTGGAACGACATCAGCACAAAGATCTGGGAGGTACGCTGGCTCAAGTGGCGGACATCATTGAGGGAATATCCAAATTGAAGTCCTCCGCTCACATTCCGAAGCAGATCGGTATCCAGCCCTCCGCGTACTTCATGACGGCGGACATCGGACACCACCGTGCATCCCGGTTCGGTTGGGCGCTCGAGGCAGGTAGATGTCTTGGACGTCAGCAACGTGAGGTTGGAGCGGACCTGCTTCCTCAGTTTGCTCAATGCGGCCGGCAGCGCGAAGCTGTAGTTCAGGGAGCCGGTGATCTCATCCTGATCGAGGAGCGTAGCATTGCCATTGCTTTCGGTACGCTGCGATTGACTGGTCAATCCGACGAGCATGCCGAGCCGGTTTCGGAAGGTGAGCTGGAGGCTTGGGTTGAGAGTGGATGAGGAGGTAGCGCTTTCGCTGACCGAGCCGTTGGCACTGGGTTGGAAGGACGTGCCCTCGCGCCGACGAATGGTCGTGGCCAGTCCCACGAGACTGAGTGGCCCATGCGCAAAGGTGCGATTCCAGCGCAGACTTCCACTGGGCCATTCCCGCTGCCGAGTGATAGTCTCAGTGTTGCCTTCACCAACCAGCTGATAACGCTGGGTGCGGGTCAGCGAGTACGCCACGGTCGCCGAGAGACCAAAGGGAAGGTCCGCCCCGGACGCCAAAGTCGCACCCCGAGTCTCGGCGGCGCCGCGAGCCGGCTCGCCCTGATGGATCAGGAAATCACCCAGACCCCCGAGGCCCAGCATGAATCCCACATTGGGGTCAAAGGCGGCCAGGTCGTAGGTGGAGCTGCGGTTGAGCTGGGTGCTGAAGTCCACCGGCCGGATCCGGGCGACCAGTTTCCCCACCCAGCTGCTGTCTCCCCAGAGCTGGCGAAGTGCGCGCGAGAGATCGAGCGCGGCGCCGATTTCGCGTCCCCGCGAGTTGTTGAGGGTCTGGGGCAGAATAAAGGCCCCACTGTCCAATCCTTCCCGAACCGGCGATCGGCTGGTCAGGGTGCGGGACAGGATGAACGTGCTGGTGGTGGTGAAATGGGGCCGGAGCCACGAGCTGATCCGCGGAGTCAGCGCAATAGCCGTCGTCAGCGAGCGGTCCCGTTCCACCCCAACCGGGATCCCAAGAAAAAATCGCCGCTCCTGATACGCCAAGCGTCCCAACGAGGTCGAGTCGGGGTAGACCCGCAGGTCCCGAGTGCTGGTCAAGTCACTGGTCAGCGTCAGCATCCCCAGCGGCTGCCAGGTGAGCCCGCCCGAGTTGCGCCAGAGATGGGTCAACGAGAGGGCGGGTGTGATGTTCTCGTCACCCGGCCGCGCTACCGAGACGGAATACGAGGTAAACTCGCCCTTATTCCGCGTGAGGCCACTACTCCAGCGCACATTACTCGGAATCAGACTAAACGAGGCGGAATCGAGACCCTTGCCGGCTTCGCTACTTCGAAGCCACTTGGGAAGTCCTCGCACGATGCCACCGAAGGGAAGGCGAATCCCGCGGCGTCTGAGCTGAAGGTTGTACCCCAGGGTCACGGCGGAGGCGTCGGACCGGCTATTGGACAGCTCGGTTTGGCCCCTTCCATTCGTAAGGTTCGCGGAGATGGCCAGTGGATCCAGCACCGCCCGGGTAACCCAGTTCTTCCCGGGTTCGGCGCGGCGGATCGAGAGGGTGTACGTGGCACTCCAGGAGCGCGGGCGACGCAGACCCTCGAGCGCGTCGGCTCGGAGAT
>DASSED010000018.1:0-5199 GCA_035695405.1 Gemmatimonadales bacterium | reverse complement strand
CGGTCCTGATCCTGGGACTCTATGGCGCCCTGCAACCGCCCTGGCGGTACCTGACCCTGGTCGGCTTGGTGCCGTTGGCGAGCGCGCTGACAGGCTTCTGTCCGCTGTATGCGTGGCGGGGATGGAACCGCCGGATGTCATCCTCGGTCCGGAGGACATGATGACGACCTCAACCGCACCCCGGCCAAACAATGGAGCTCGCCTGCAGGTGCATTTGCGAGAGACCCACGCCAAGTGGCTCCGGGAAGTGCATGACACGCTGGATCCGGCAGTGGCGTCGGAATCCGGGGCTTGGGTCAGATGGTGCGCCGTGCAGCATATCGAGAAGAAGTTCT
This sequence comes from Gemmatimonadales bacterium, assembly GCA_035695405.1. Lineage (GTDB taxonomy): Bacteria > Gemmatimonadota > Gemmatimonadetes > Gemmatimonadales > GWC2-71-9 > CAVVWJ01. Next base: position 4,864 of record DASSED010000018.1, on the reverse strand, counting down.
ACCCCCGATTCGAACGAGAGCGGGAAATTCTCCAAGCCCTTCGAGACCATCTCGGCGGCATCATGGTCGCCCGTCTCTGGGCATCCGCCGAGCTGTTGGTGCTGCTGCGCTGGCAGCTCGATCAGTTGGCCTCGCTTTGTCATCGACCGGCCGAGTTTTCGACCGTTACCCGCAAGCTCAGGACTGCCATCGAGCACTGGTTCCAGGAGGTTGAAGCCGCCCTGAACCAGGTCACCTGGCCTGAACTGCCGGATGATGTGACGCACGCCCTGCTCCAGCTCGATGGCACCAAGGAGGTCTCTCATGTCACCCACTCGTAAGCCGTTCCAGTCGATCGTGGTTCCGGTGGATGGATCGCCGATCGCGGAGCAGGCCATCCCGGTCGCCCTCGAGATCGCGAGACGGGCCGATAGCTCGCTCCGATTGGTGCTGGTCCACCGGCAGCTCTCGCCCCTGCTCATCATGGACCCACCGGAGGTCTATGTCAGGACGTTACTGGCCTTCGAGAAATTCGAAAGCGATTACCTCCAGGCGTTGACCGATCGAGTGGAAACCGAGCTTGGGCGCACGATCTCATCCGCTGCACTCAAGGGTCCGGTCAATCCCACCCTGTCGGAATACATCGCGGACATCGGGGCCGACCTCGTGGTCATGACAACCCACGGGCGAGGTGGGATTCGCCGCGCCTGGCTCGGCAGCGTGACCGATCACCTCATCCGGACCTCGAAGGTTCCGGTCCTATGCGTGCGAGCTCGAGAGGGAGCCGTCTCGCTCGATTCCATCCGTGCTCCGGAGATCCTGGTGCCGCTAGATGGATCGGCCCTGGCCGAGGCGGTGCTCGAGCCGGTCGCGGCACTGGCTCGGCTCTGGAAGGCCAAGGTCTTGCTGGTGCAAGTGGTGTTTCCGGTTTTGCTGACGGCCGAGCCCGCGTTGCCGGTGCCCACGGACTATGACGAGGAACTCACCGCAGTGCAGCGGAACGCCGCGAAGGACTACCTGCAGGACCTTGCCAAGCGGCTTCAGCGACGCGGGGTTCAGGCGAGCAGCGCTGCGGTTCTGGGCCATGGTGCTGCCGAGACCATTCTCGGGATGGCGAGCTCCAAGCAAGTGGGTCTGGTCGCCCTCGCGACGCATGGACGGGGTGGTCTTCGCCGGCTGGTCCTGGGCAGCGTGGCCGACAAGCTGATCCGCGCCGCCGAAGTGCCGGTCCTGGTGGTTCGGCCGGTAGCCCCGCGCCGGTCATCGCAGAAGCGGAAAGAGGAAGCGCAAATCAATCAAGCGTCACTCACACAGCACGAGGACAGGGGAGCCGAGGCCCTGGCTGCCGGCTGAGTCCGGACCAACTCTCCCCACTCTCTAAGGAGTTCCTATGTCGCACAGGGCCACGATCCACAGCGCCATCGCACTGCTCTGCTATGCCGCCGGTGCGGTGACAGTCACGGGTTGCAGCCGTGCGGGCGCAACCCGGGTCGGCGAGAGCCGTGAAGCGGCGGAAAAGGTGTATGTCGCCCCCGGCCATTACGACGAATTCTACGCTTTCATGTCAGGGGGGTTCGATGGCCAGGTGGGAGTATACGGGCTTCCCTCGGGCCGGCTCCTGAAACACGTACCGGTCTTTTCGCAGAATGCGGAAAACGGGTGGGGCTACAGCGAGCAGACCAAGGCCATGCTGATGACGAGCTACGGTTTCGTGCCGTGGGATGATGCGCACCACCCCCAACTGTCGCAAACCACCGGGGTGCCGGACGGGAAGTGGTTGTTCATCAACGGCAACAACACTCCGCGGATCGCCCGGCTCGATTTGACTCGCTTCGAGACCGAGGAAATTCTGGAGCTGCCCAACTCCGCCGGCAATCACGCCTCGCCCTTTGTGACGGAGAACAACGAATACGTTGTGGCGGGAACCCGTTTCAGCGTGCCCGCGCCGCAGCGGGACGTCTCGATCGAAGAGTACAAGAACGCCTTCAGCGGGGTCCTCAGCTTTGTCCGGGTGGATACCGCAACCGGCCGGATGACCATCGCTTTCCAGATCCGGTTGCCCGCGTTCGACTACGACCTGTCCCACGCCGGCAAAGGCCCCTCACATGGCTGGTCGTTCTTCACCTCCTACAACAGTGAGGAAGGAAATACCAAGCTGGAGGTAAACGCTTCCCAGAACGACAAGGACTACATCGCCGCGATCAACTGGAAACGGGGCGAGGAGTGCGTGGCACAGGGGAAGGCCCAGGTGCTGCCGGCGCGATACGCCCACAACATCATGGACCAGAACGGCATCGCTCGCACCGAGTGGGGCAGCAGCGTCAAGATGGTGGACCCTCACGGCTGTCCCGGTCTGGCGTACTACCTGCCGACGCCCAAGTCGCCACACGGTGTCGATGTGGATCCGACCGGCGAGTATATCGTGGCGGGCGGCAAGCTAGCGACTGTCATACCGGTGCATTCCTTCTCCAAGATGCAGCAAGCGATCAAGGACAAGGCATTCTCGGGTGAGGTGCACGAGATCCCGGTGCTGAAGTATGAGGCCACGATCGCGGGAGAGGTTCAGAACCCCGGGCTGGGACCACTCCATACGGAATTCGACGGGAAGGGGAATGCGTACACCTCGATGTTCCTCTCGTCCGAGATCGTGAAGTGGAGCCTGAAGGATTTCAAGGTGCTCGATCGGGCGCCGACGTTCTACTCGATTGGGCACTTGATGATCCCCGGCGGCGATAGCCGCAAGCCCTGGGGTAAGTACGTCGTAGCCTTGAACAAGATCACCAAGGATCGTTTCCTCCCGACGGGGCCGGAGCTGGCCCAGTCGGCCCAGCTGTACGACATCACTGGGGACCGGATGCGGCTGCTGCTCGACTTTCCTACCATCGGTGAGCCTCATTACGCGCAGGCGCTCCCAGCCGAGCTGATCAAAGACCGTCAGCTCAAGATGTTCCCGCTGATGGGCAACAAGGACCCCTACGCTGCGAAGTCCGAGATGGTGACCAGGGTGGAGCGCAAGGAAAACCAGGTCCATGTTGTCATGACATCGGTCCGCAGCCACTTCATGCCTGATAAGATCGAGGGGATTCAGGTGGGTGACTCGGTGTTCTTCCACGTCACCAACCTGGAGCAGGACTGGGACGTGCCCCACGGTTTTGCCGTGACCGGTCTGAATAACTCCGAGCTCCTCATCATGCCGGGCCAGACGCGGACGATCGCGTGGGTTCCCCAACGGGTTGGAGTCTTCCCGTTCTACTGCACCGACTTCTGCTCCGCGCTGCACCAGGAGATGCAAGGCTACATTCGGGTCTCGCCCAAAGGATCCAGTGTGTCCCTGGCGTGGAACAGCCCGACGTACAAGGGCAAGGGACCAGAGCAGAAAGCGGAAAATGAGGAGTCAGCGGATGCCGAGCATGGCGGGGGGTCGGGTCGATGACGCGCATGCGGGGCTGGTCGCGGATGGCGGTAGGCGTGGCATCGCTACTCCTGCTCATGCTGTACGCGACACCACTGTGGCAGATCCAATTGCACGCGCCCCAGTACCCCGAAGGGCTTGGCCTCAAGATCTGGGTCGACCGGATCGCGGGTGCCAAGCCCAACGATCTGAACAGCATCAATGGTCTGAATCACTACATCGGCATGCATGCCATCGAGCCACGCGACTTTCCCGAGCTGCGGATCATGCCCTGGCTGCTCGGTGGACTGGTTGTGGTCGGGCTGTTGGTTGCCCTGATTGGCAAACGGGGTCCCCTGTACCTCTGGTTGCAGGCCATCGTACTCGGCGCCGTGGCCGGATTGGCGGACTTCTACCGCTGGGGATATGCCTACGGCCACGAGTTGGACGAGCACGCCGCCATCAAAGTCCCCGGGATGAGTTACCAACCGCCGGTCATCGGCTCCAAGCAACTACTCAACTTTCATGCGTCTTCCTGGCCCGATGTCGGGGCGTGGATCGCCGGGGTCACCCTGGCCATTGGGCTCACCGTCGCCGTGCTGGAATGGCGGCGGCATCGGCACCAGGTCGAAGCCGGCTCTGCGGTCACCGCTCGAGCGCGTGAGGCTCTGGCGTGATGCGGGGCGCGGTCGGCCCACGTCTGCTGACCTTCTTTGCCGCGGGGCTCGCGCTCGGAGGGTGCACCACCCCTCGTCCCCGGGCCATCGCATTCGGTCGCGAATCTTGCGCCCACTGTCACATGACGATCACCGATCCGAGGTTCGCCGGTGAGCTGGTCACGTCGAAAGGCCTGGTCTATACCTTCGACGACATCGAATGCCTGGCCAGCTTTGCCCTACGGGAAGACGGGGCGGGTATACACTCACTCTGGGTCACCGACTTTCTTCATCCGGACCAGCCGCTAAAGGCCACGCGAGCCCGCTACTGGCGGAATGAGCGGTTTCGCTCGCCCATGTCGAGTGGACTGGTCGCGGTGGCCGATGGGCCCGAAGCCGACAGCCTCGCCGAGACTACCGGAGCAGTGCTGGAGCATTGGGAAGATCTGCTCAGGGATGCTCGGCTGACCGGCGCCCATCGCGACCACCCGCCCACTACCGTAACCGCTAGCAGCGCCCAGCCCGCGCCGGCTGCTGGCCAGGAGCGCGACCTGGTGGTTCGTCCCGACGGACCGATACGCACACTCACTCGGGCGCTTCAGCTGGTCCGCCCGTATGGCCGGATCGTGGTGCGGCCAGGCATCTACCGCGAGCCGATGATCCTGGTCGACCGGCCGGTCACGATCGAGGGACAGGGCTGGCCCACATTCGTCGGTGGGGAGCACGACGTCTTCAGAATCACCGCGGACGGCGTCTCGCTGCGCGGGGTGGTCGTTCGCCTGGTAACGCCGACGGCAGCCGAGGATCGTGCGGGAATCAGAGTGAGCGGTGCACGCGG
>DASSED010000017.1:0-7483 GCA_035695405.1 Gemmatimonadales bacterium | reverse complement strand
CAACCGGCCCTCGCGGCGTTCTCGAAGTCGATTGGCCCTTCTTCGGCGAGATCTGCCGAGCGCTGGCGCTGCGGGTCGCGCGCGAGTATCAGCCCGAGATCGTGCTCGGCATCGCCAAGGCGGGCGTCATTCCGGGCGTGGTAGTCGCCTCGATCATGCAGTGCGACTTTGCGTCTATGGTGGTCACCCGGAGCGATCCGGAATCGCAGCCGGTGCTGGTCACCGGACCACCCGCCAGCATCCGGGGCCGGCGGATCCTGGTGGTGGATGAGACCTGCGACACCGGCAGCACCATGAAGCTGGCCTTGAACGAGGTGCGCGCGCTCAGACCGAGTGAGGTCCGGAGCGCAGTCTCGTTCAAGACCGGAGAGTACATCCCCGACTTCTACGCCTTCGAGACGGACAACTTCATCATTCTTCCCTGGGATCGCGAGATCATCCAGGGAGGGGAGATCATCATCCGGCCCGACTACGCGGCCCGGTTGTAGCCGCCGTCTCCATCATTTGCAGCAGGAAGAGCCGCAGTTTCCGTTGGCCTTCTCGTCATCCTCGACCCAGACCCATCGGGCCAGCGCTTGCTGGAACGATCCCTCCTCGTGCGGGTTTCTCTCCAGCGGTCGCCCCACAGCCGTTACGGTATCGCTCTGAGCAACTGAATGGACGAAGTAGGAGCTGTCTTTCCCGATCTGGACCCACCAGTACGTGGTGTCGCCCGGAACCAGGCCAAACTTGGGGTACTCCTCGGTTTCGCCCGCCCGAAGAAACATGCGGGCGATGATCCGGCCCTGCTCGAGCACGCTATCGGCGTAGGTGTGCGCGCCTTTCACCGGCTCGATCTTGGCGAGCGGGCCGTAGCGGCAAGCGTGGAACAGGTCCCCATGACAGCGGGGCCCCGCCCCCGCGTCCCGAATCATCAGCCGCTGCTCGTCACCGGCTATCTCCGTAGTGTCGAACTCGAGACCCGTGAGACAGGCTCGCAGCTGGCTGGTATCGGTGGGCCGACTGTTCACCGGACACCCGGGCGGTAACGCCATGGTCTGAAAGTTCGGGTACGGCACGCTATAGATGACCTTGGTGGTGCAACCGGTCCCCAGGACGACCACCAAAGACCAGAACAGCGTGCGTAGACCGACATTCCTGCCTGACAGTGTGCTTGCCATAACGCCTCCTGGGCTCTAGAGACCTCGTATGCTGCCGATGGCCGATCAGTGTTTCGGTTCTTGAGAAAGTTGCCGCATCCGGCTAACGGTGGGTTGTAGCTCCGGGTCGGCGCCGGACCAGAGCAGCACGACGTCATTGGCCCAGTGCCTGGCAGTTGCCGGATCACCGGCTCGCGCCGCGAGCTCCGCTCGCAGCGCCATGCCCCGGACCAGCGTGGCTACCTGCGGCAGCTGGTCGAGCAAGTCGGTGCGCATCGTGGGCAGCGCCTGAAGCGAGAGATCGAGCAGGTGAGTGGCTTCGGCCGTATCGCCGATGGCGAGCAGGAGCCATGCCTCGTGGTAGGTCCCGTCGAACGCCACATCGCCCGGTCTGAGGTCCCGCTGCACTTCCGCGAGCTTCTTGAAATGCGCTCGTAACCCGGCGGTGTCTCCTTGGGCCAGCTCCCACTGCATCATCAGACGGTAGTTGCCCACCGCCTTGGAGCGATGCATGGGGCGAACGCCCCGCTCGGGAAACGCCAGGACGGCTGGGTTGTCGAGCATCGCCTGCCGAGCGGCGGTGCGCTTTGCCGGCTGGACATAGCTGGGGATCAACCGCTCGACCCGCTGCTCCAGCGAGCTGATGCTGTCCACCGGCGCACCGAACGAGGCATAGGCAAAGAGCCCCAGCGCGGCATCGGTCAAATCGAGGGGGACGGTGACTTCTTCCCACGTGGGTGTGAGAAAGGTGTAGTCCGGCGCCGCGCGTCGCTGGAGCCGGGCCGCGAGGTGCACGTGCCCGGTGAGCGCGGCCAGGCCACGAAGCTGGCGCGCGTCGTCCAAGCTCGGACTGAGGTTGGCCTGGAGCAGGGAATCAGCTAAAGCCCGGGCCGCTGCCATCTGGTCGGCTTTGACCAGAAACCGGGTCTGAATATTGGCGAGTCTCAGCGCCTGTCCTGGTGCGGTGGCCGTCGCGCGAGCCCGGCGGATCTCGGTGGTGGCGGAGAGATCCTTCGTCTTGCCGGCAGTGAGCTCGCCCAGCGTCTCCAGCACCAGCGCGAGAATCTCGTGAGCGTCGGCCCGTTCGGGAAAGGCGGCCACCCAGGTGCCGGCGATGTCGCGGAGCGTCTCGCGGTTGTGTGAGATCGCTCTGACGATGGTGGATGGAAGAGCACCCGGCTCGGCGGCCACGACCTCGGTGATCGGATAAGGCACGAACTCCAACGTGTCTCGCGCCATTGAGGGGAAGGCACCGAACCGGAGCGTGTCGGGGGCGAGGGCAACGCCCTGGCGAATCTGATTGGGCTCAGTATACAGGAGATTGGTTAAGCGGCTGAACGCCTCACCCCGGAAGGCGAGATGGACCGAGGGCACCATTTCCAGGGCTCGCCGATAGGCCCCGATGGCTCCGTGATAGCTCCCCCGAAACTTCCAGCCTGAGGGACTCACCGAGTCTCGGAGCACCAGCGGGTCCTTCCCCTGGCAATCTCCCAACCCGAACCAGGCCGCGAAATCCAGCGAGTCCCGCGCGATCAGATCGCGGAACTTCTCGCACGCTTTGGGATAGCGCTCGGTCGCCAGGGCCAGCAGCCCTTCGCCCAGCTCGCGGTCCCGCGGGGCCAGGCTGTCGTCCGAGGCCAAGGCCCCGGCGGCGTACTTTTTCCACGCCTCGGGCTCCTCGCCGGCCCACGCCAGCACCTGGGCCAGCCAGAGTTGCGCGGTCCCATAGGTGGGATCGATGCTGAGCGCCTGCTTGAGCTTCGCCTTTGCCGAGTCGAGGTCCCAACGCTGCAGCGCGGCGAACCCGTCCTGGAATGCGCGCCACGCCGGCAGCGACAGCCGGCCGCCGCCTCGAGGCGGAGCACCGGCGGCACCACCGCCGATGAGGAGTGAGTCGGCCAATTCCTGGAATCGGGCCTGGGCATCACTCAGATCCGGCGCGATCCGGACCGACTGCTCCCGGACCAATCGGTTGCCCGCCGCGTCATAGAGCAACCCGCGCACGTGAATCGTGTCGCGGAACTGCCAGACCTCGCCCATCACCACCCGCCCCGCACGCCGCTCCCGGGCTATCGCCACTCCATCCTCTACCCGGCTGGCACCGCCCGAGCGGGACCGGGCATCGGCCACCCATAGGGGGTCCACCATCTGCACGCCATGCCAGCGGCCCAGCGCGTCGTGCAGCAGCGACTCGCATTGATCGCCGTTGAGGAGCATCGGCGCGGACTGCTGGCGATGGCGGAACGGGAGCACCATGTACAACGAGGGGTCCAGGCTCGGCGCACTGCGGCGATGAAACGCGGTCGCCGTGAGCCCGGCGGCCAGCGTGAGTGCTCCGATCAACGCCCATCCCACGCGCGAGATGTGGGGCCGTCGCCGGAAGGCGGCGGTAGGTACCGTCGGCTCCTGCTCCTCCGGCGGCGTAGGGTAGTGGGGCAGCGCCGCCTCGAATTCCCCCGCATTGGAGAACCGGTCGGCCGGAAGCTTCTGCAGCGACTTGACCACCACCTGCTCCAGCTGCGCCGGCAACCCCGGACGCCTGGTCCGAAGCGGCGCCGGCGTGTCGTACGCGTGCCGGGCGGCCACACCCTGCGGCGTGGCGGCGGTGAACGGCGGCTCTCCCGCCAGCATCTCGTACAGCACACAGCCGAGGCTGTAGATGTCGGAGCGGCCGTCGAGCCGGAGCTGTCCCGAGGCCTGTTCCGGGCTCATGTACATCGGGGTGCCGAGCACCAGGCCGGTTCCGGTAGTGCGCTCGGTCGAGGTGCCGGTCGCGGCACTGATCGCCCGGGCAATACCGAAGTCCGCCACCACGGCGTGGCCTTCGACCAGCATGATATTTTCCGGCTTGATGTCCCGGTGGACGATCCCCTGGGCATGGGCATAGGCCAGGGCGTTGGCGACCTCGCTCGCGATCTCGACCGCGGTGTCGACCGGGAGTTGTCCCTCCCGGGCCAGGCGGGTCCGGAGCGATTCGCCCACCACGTAGGGCATCACGTAGTAGAGGAACCCGCCGGCCTCGCCCGAGTCGAACACCGGGAGGATGTGGGGATGGGCGAACTGGGCGGCGATCTCGATCTCGCGGAGGAACCGGTCGGAGCCCAGCGCGGCGGTCAGCTCCGGCCGGAGGACCTTGATGGCCACCTTGCGATGATGCTTGAAATCATTGGCCAGGTAGACCGTGGCCATCCCGCCGCGGCCGAGCTCGCGCTCGATCGTGTACTGGGAAGCAAAGGCGGCGGAGAGCCGCGAAACCGCGTCGGTCATGAGAAGCCGGCTTTCAGGGGCGCAAAGCCGCCGGCAACCCTACTATACGGTCAGGGCCGGGCGGCGCCAGCCCCGGAACCGCTGCAACCTTTCGGGGCTAAGGTCCGTCTAAGCCGCAGTTTCCCTAGAGGAGCGATCTCCATGCAGGTGAACGTGACGCCATTTTCATTCTGGACCACCCTCCATTACCCCCTCGTCGGTCTCCTGCTGGCCCTGCCAGGGGGACTCCCGGCCCAACAGGCCGAGCGTTACTCCATCGTGGGGAGCGATGTCTCCATCTACAATCTTGTGGGCGAAGTCCGGATCGAGCCGGGGTCGGGTGCCGACGTCGTGGCCGAGCTGACCCGGGGTGGGACGGACGCGGCCAAGCTCAAGGTCCTCAAGAGCGAGATTGACGGCTCCGAGGCGCTGAGGGTGAGCTACCCGGCCGATCGGGTCCAGTACGGCAAGCTCTCCGATGGATCATCCACCCAGGTCCGGGTCCGGGAGGACGGCACCTTCGGGGGCGACCGGCACGACGATGAGAAGCCCCGCGGCAGGCGGGTGACGGTCACGGGGAAGGGCGGGGGACTCGACGCCCACGCCGATCTCCGGATCACCGTCCCCCGGGGCAAGCACGTGGCGCTCTATCTCGCGGTAGGCAAGGTGGCGGTGAGCAACGTCGAGGGAGACCTGGCGATCGACGCCGCCTCCGCTCCGGTCACCACCTCGGGCACCAAGGGAGAGCTCGATATCGATGTCGGGTCCGGCGCGGTGCAGGTCACCAACGCCGGCGGCGATCTGTCGGTGGACACCGGCTCGGGCGCGGTCTCACTCTCCGACGTGAAGGGAGAGGAGGTCTCGGTCAACACCGGCTCGGGCGACGTCACCGCGACCAACGTGCACAGTAACGACCTGTCGATCGACACCGGCTCGGGTGACATCCAGGTCACCACACTGGTCGCGCCCCAGGTGTCGCTCGAGACCGGGAGCGGCGCGGTCTCCGCCGATGTCCAAGGCGAGCTCTGGAACGTGAGCGTGGAGACCGGCTCGGGCGATGTCACGCTCAAGGTCCCGCCCACGCTCGGCGCGCAGGTGGATATCGAAACCAGCAGCGGCGACATCGAGACCGACTTCGCGGTGTCGGTCACGCGTCATGCCCGGGATCATCTGACGGGCCAGATCGGGGATGGACGGGGGAAGATCGCGATCGAGACGGGGAGCGGTGGGATCAAGCTGGTTAAAAATCAGTGAGAGGGGAGAGGTGAGCCGTAAGCGGTGAGCGGTACGGACAAATCCTCATCCCTCGGTCGCTGTCGCTCTCTCGGGACGAGGAGTCGACATACCGCTTACCCCTCAGCGCTCACCGCTACCCCGCTTTGACACCTAACGCCTCCAGATACCCTGCGCCCTGAGCCATCCGATCGTAGAGAATACTCAGCGTATCGGGCGAGCCCGCCAGGAAGCGGCAGCGCGGCTTCCCCTGCGACCGGCACTCCACCTCCATCACCGCCACCACATCGCGCGAGAGCCGTCCCAGGAAATCGGCGAGTAGCCCGCAGCTCAGATGGCACGAGGGAAACTCGCCCTGGCGCTCGTCCAGCGCTTCGGCCCATTCGCTCGAGTCCAGCGCCAGCACCGGTCCCAGCGGTGTGGCACTGAGCCGCCCCCAGCCCTGATCGGCGAAGAAATCCGAGAGCACCTCGCCCAGGAACTGGATGTCCAGCTCGGCCGGCTGGTGCACGTTGCGGGTGCGGGCCAACCAGGCGCTGAAGGACTGGAACAGCTCCTCGCCTCCGGCGAAGCCGGCCTCCTGCAGGTAGGTGGCGGCCTGGAGCCCGGTATCCCGCTCCAAGGAGGCGCGGAGCTGATGGATGACGCGTCGACCCAATCTGAGTCCCGCGGAAGTTGAGCCCTGTGTTGGTGCGGTCATAGGAGAACGGTGAAAGGTGAGGGGTGGTTAATAGTAAGCGGGGAAGCGGGGAAGCAGGGAGGCGGGGAAGTAGGGAGGCAAGAAAAGCCGGGAAGCAGGGAGGCAAGAAAAAGCAGGGAACAGGTAATCGAAGAAGGCGAAAGCGGTGAGTAGGCCTCATCCCGACCGGAGCGAGGGATCTACACAAGAGTGTTCGGGAGCCAGCTAAGTAGATCCCTCGTTTCATTCGGGATGAGAATCTGTTAGCCTGCCCGCTGCCTTACCTCCCCGCCTCCCCGCCTCCCCGCTTCCTTGCTTCCCCACCTCCCCGCTTCCCCGCAGTTTAGACCTATGGTAGCTGCTGATCGCGGGTCGCGAATCGCGCTATTGGCCGGATTGATCGTGGGACGTCCGGCTCTGGGCGCTGCCATGCAGGGTGCGCTGGAGAACGGCCAGGGGTCCCGGCACCGACTCGAGCTCCAGGCATTCCTCGGCAGCTCGCTGAGCCTTCCATCGCCGGTCTCCATTTCCCAGTCCGGGCAGCCGACCCTCCGCTTCACCGGACACTGGGCCACGCGCCCCTTCCTGGATACCTGGTACTATGCGGGACGACTGGGACTCTGGAAGGGCGACAAGGGGTGGCTCCTGGATTTCATCCACCACAAGATCTATCTGATCGACCGGCCGGCCCTGGTACAGCGGTTCCAGATCACCAACGGCATGAACGAGATCACCGTGAGCCGAGCGTTCCGCCACAAGCACTTGAGCTACGCCTTCGGCGCGGGGCCCCTAATCGCAGCGCCCCTCTCCACCATCCGGGGCCAGCATCGCCCGTATGGCGGTGGATTCTTCGACCGGTACTTTCTCGCCGGCGGGACGCTCATGAGCAGCGTGACCCGCTCGTTCCCACTTCGGTTGGGAGTCTCACTCCTGCTCGACGGCCGCGTCTCGGCATCCTACGGCCGTGTACCAGTGGCGAACGGCCATGGGTCGTTCCTCAATATCGCCCTACACTTCCACGCCGGGCTGGGTTTGACTCCGCCGTTCTGAGGGCGGCTACTCCGCGGACACTTGAAGGTCGTTCAGTAGACCCCTCGCTACGCTCGGGATGAGGTTCCCTTATACCCGCCGTCCCGCCGTCCCGCCGTCCCGCCGTCCCGCCGTCCCCCCCAAACCCCCACCCGCC
>DASSED010000016.1:0-6540 GCA_035695405.1 Gemmatimonadales bacterium | reverse complement strand
GAGCAGGATGCCGACCACGTAGCGGGGCTCGGTCTCCCACACCATCCGGAGCAGCTTGGGCAGGTGCTTCAGCGCCTGGAGCCGCTCGCGCCAGCCGACCTCGGGCGGAGCCGGCCCTCGGCCCCGGCCGTTGCCGCGGATGACGGGGTGCTGGAGCGGGAGAGACATGATCTAAAGGTAAGGCCGGACAGGCGAACGAGGCGGGCGATGGACTAGCGGACTAGGCCACAGCCGGTATACTCAACCGTTCCAGCCAGTGATTCAACCGACCGGTACACTAAGGCTCTTCCGGCGTCCCGCACTAGGTGTGATCGGGGTGCTCATGCGAACGGTCTTTCACCTTTCTCGTGCATCGGCCGGAGCCGCGCTCCTCCTGGTGCTCAGCTTCTGCGGCGGCGACGACGTGGCCGCCCCGACCACCGGCTCCATCAGCGTCACCGCGGCGACCACCGGCAACACTGGCCCGGTCCCCGATTACAGCCTGACGGTCGACGGCAACGCCGGCCCAGCACTTCCCGCCAACGGCAGTGCCACCATTCCCACCCTGAGCCAGGGCGACCACATCCTCGAGCTGCACGGACTGCCGTCCGGGTGCACGGCGGCGGGCGAGAACCCCCGCAGCGTCAGCGTCCGCGCGGGGGAGACTGCCACTACCTCCTTCGAGATCAGCTGCAGCCCGGATGATCAGCACCCCGGAGCGCTCGAGGTCGCCACTACGACTACCGGGGATGGGCTGGACCCCGACGGCTACCAGGTGAGTCTGGACGGTGGCGCTCCGGTCACCGGAGTGGCCATCAACGGCGTCTTCTCACTGTCAGGGATCTCAGCCGGCCTGCACCACATCACCCTCTCAGGCGTCGCGGGGAACTGCACCGTGGCCCCGGGGAGCGCCAATCCCGCGGCGGTGACGGTGGTCGCGGGTCTGACCGCGCACGTGGATTTCGTGATCAGCTGCGAGCTTCCCGGCTCGATCGAGATCACCACCACGACCGGGGGAAATCCACCGGATCCGGATGGCTATCTCGTCTCGGTGAACGGAAGCGCGGGAGTGCCGGTGGCGCCCAACGGCAGCGTCTCGATCCCCAACCTCCTGACAGGCGACTACACTGTGCGGCTCATCGGGATCGCGGAGAACTGCGCTGTGCAGCAGGACAATCCCGTGACGCTCCATGTGCCTCCGGGCGCGGCCAGCCCGTTTGCATTCGACCTGAGCTGCCGGGTGTTGCCGGTGATCCACGATGTCATCCTATTCAGCAGTGACCGGCGCACCACCGGCGGGCAATCGCATCTCTTCAAGATGAAGCCGGACGGCACCGGGGTGGTGGACCTGACCCAACCACTCGATGGGAGCCAGGGCCAGATCTCGCCGGCCGGCACCCGGATCGCGTTCACGCGCTTTGGGGACGGGGGCCCGGACATCTACGTCATGGATGCCGATGGGAGTCACGTCACCCAGCTGGCTCATGGCTCCGGACCCTCATGGTCTCCCGACGGGCAGAGGATCTCGTTTACTCACCACCTCAGCGGCAACATCTGGGTGATGAATGCCGATGGGACCGATTCGCACCGATTCAGCTCCGGCGGCGGCGGCCTTGAGTCGGCGTGGTCGCCCGATGGCCAGAAGATCGCCTACAACCGGATCACCAAGTTCTGCAACTTCGATATCTGCGCCATGCACATCTTCGTGGCTCAGCTGCCGTTCGGAGGCGGGTTGGACATCTCGGGGAACGGCGATCAAGTGGACCGGCGACCGGCCTGGTCTCCGGACGGATCATTGATCGCCTATGACGAGGGTCTTCAGATCTGGACCGTCCACCCGGACGGCAGCGGAAACGTCAAGATCAGCCAGGGCAACAGGGCAGAGCAGGGACCGGTCTGGTCTCCCGACGGCTCGAAGATCGCCGTCACCCGCATGGCGGCCAGGGCGCAGATCTACATCATGAACGCCGACGGCTCCGGCGCCACCAACCTGAGCCAGAGCTCGAGCAACGACTTCGTGACCTCCTGGCGCTGAGAACGTGTCGGGTGCGACGTTCGCCCGGCAGGACTCGGCCGGACACTTCATCCTCTACTCCGATCGGCGAGCCCGGAGCGGAGCTGGGCTTCGATGCCATCCCCGCCGAGAACGGGCGGTACGGCGGGAGCGCAGCGAGCGAGCCAATTCGCTACCTTAGACGGTCCCCAACAGCCATTCGTCCACGAAAGCACAGGAGCGCGCGATGGCAGTCAGCGCTGCGGCGGTACGGACCGGGCGGCGGACGCGCCGCTTCTACGTCGGCATGGCGATCGCCGCCGCGCTTACGGTGTTCATCGGCTTCTCCCGGAGCTACTACCTCAAGTCCTGGTATGGCACCCGTGAGCTGACCGGCCTGCAGCACCTGCACGGCCTGGTATTCACCACCTGGACCTTGTTCTTCCTGAGCCAGACCGTGCTGGTCGCCCGTGGCAGGACCTACCTCCACCGGCGAATGGGAGTCGCCGGCGCGGTGCTGGCCGCACTGGTGGTGATCGTGGGAGTGACGATCGCGATAACCCGGGCGAAGACCGGCACCTCTCCCATTCCCGGGGTGCCCCCGCTCTCCTTCCTGGCGATCCCCTTCTTCGACATGGTGGTGTTCACGATCCTGGTGAGCGCGGCGGTGTACTTTCGCCACCGACTGGAGGCGCACAAGCGGCTGATGACTCTCGCCATGATCGCGCTCCTGGCCGCGCCGATCGCGCGTATGAGATTCCTGCCGCTGCCTCCCGGGCCCCCCACCTTCTTCGGCTTGTCCGACCTCTTCATCGTCGCCCTCCTGGCCTACGACCTGTCCACTCGGCGAAAGGTTCACCCCGCCACCATCTGGGGCGGACTGCTCCTGGTGGCCTCGCAGCCGCTGCGACTGATGATCGCGGGCACATCCCTCTGGACCACCTTCGCGGGCTGGCTGACTCAGTAGCGGGCGGGCGGGCGGCCGAACGGACGGGCGCGGTTATCATCGCGTCATTTTGGTACAAGAGCACCTTCGGTTGCGAGATACATTCCCGTGTGATCGCTCACGAAAGGTTTGAAGCCTGGAAAGTGTCGCACGAGCTGGCTCTCGAGATTTACAAGTTCAGCGATTCGTGGCCTTCCAGTGAGCGTTATCAATTCACGGCTCAAGTGCGACGAGCAGCTCTCTCGATTCCCACGAACATTGCCGAGGGTGCCGCCAAGCGTGGACGTCGTGAATTCCGGCGCTACCTCGATATTGCCAATGGGTCATTGGCTGAGCTGGCCTATCTGCTGCGGTTCGGGAAAGACCGTGGGGTCATCGCGCCGGAACACTTTGCGAGCCTGGAAGACCGGCGAGATCGTGCCGGTAGATTGACCTGGCGACTCTATGCTTCTATGGCCTCTCCTCGAACCGACTGACCGCCCGCCCGCCTGACCGCCCGCCCGTCCGCCCGGTTGCCTTACCACCGTTACGCCGTCCCGCCAAATTTGATCCCGTGACCTCCCCCGACATCCAGTCCCGCCTGCAGCGAGCCCTGGGCACCGCCTACGTCATCGAGCGCGAGCTCGGCGGCGGCGGGATGAGCCGAGTGTTCGTGGCCGACGAGGCGGCGCTGGGACGCAAGGTCGTGGTCAAAGTCCTTCGGCCCGAGCTGGCCGAGGCGCTCTCCGCCGAGCGGTTCAAGCGGGAGGTGAGGATGGCGGCGCGGCTGCAGCATCCCCATATCGTGCCGCTGCTCGCTGCCGGCGAGGTCGAGAGCGGGGTGCTGTTCTACACCATGCCATTCGTCGAAGGCGAGAGCCTCCGCCAGCGGCTGGTGCACGAGGGAGCGCTGCCGATTGCGACCGTGATCCGCATCCTGGGCGACGTGGCCGGCGCGCTGGCCTACGCCCACAAGAACGGGATCGTCCATCGCGACGTAAAGCCGGAGAACATTCTCTTGTCAGACGGCGGCGCGATGGTGGCCGACTTCGGCATCGCCAAGGCCATCAGCGCCTCGCGCGACCCGAACGCACCCGGCGACGGCGCCTCCACGTTGACCACCGCAGGCATCTCGCTGGGCACGCCGGCGTACATGGCGCCGGAGCAGGGCCTGGGCGGCACGGTGGACCACCGGGCCGACCTCTACGCAGTTGGTGTGGTCGGCTACGAGATGCTGGCCGGACGGGCGCCGTTCGAGGGCCGCACCGCCCAGCAGCTCCTGGCGGCACATGCAACCCTCTCACCCGAGCCGATCGCGCGGCAACGGGCCAGCGTGCCGCCCGCACTCGGCGCACTGGTCATGCAGCTGCTGGAGAAGAACCCAGCCGACCGGCCGCAGTCGGCCGACGAAGTGAGGCGGAGGCTGGACGCAGTCCTAGCAGGTGCCATTGACACCAGAACTCCCGACGACCTGGCTGACGCGATACCCACGGTGTCGCTCGGCACTGCCATGAAATCGGCCAAGCAGGTGACCTACTGGGCGTATCTGGGCGCGCTAACGCTGGTGGGCATGATCGTCGCCGCGATGTTGTCTCATTCCCGCGAGAAAGAATCAGCGCTCGGTCCAGTGGTCGCGGCGCTCGCGGCGCCGGCGGGACATGAGCTCCGGCCCGACGGCGGGCTGGCGCTTTCGTCGGACGATGCCAAGCTCGCGTTCACTGTCACCGATCGGAGCGGTGCGACGGCGCTCTGGATCCGGCGTCTCGATAGCCTCACGCCGTTTAGGGTCGAAGGCACCGAGGGCGGCTCGGGCCCCTTCTGGTCTCCCGATGGCTCGGCGTTGGGGTTCTTCGCCGGCGGACAGCTCCGGGTGGTCGACCTCCGCAGTGGGAGTCCGCGAACGCTCTGTCCCGCACCGCGACCGGGCGGCGGCACCTGGACCCCGAACGGTCTTATCATCTACTCGCCCGATTTTCTCAGCGTCCCCTTGTTCAAGGTTGCGGCTACCGGTGGCCCATGCACCGTACTCACCCGATTCCAGGGCAACGACGGGGTACATCGCCGGCCCTCCACGCTGCCGGACGGGCGACACATTCTGTTCAGCAGCGGCCGTACCGGTGCCACCAAGATTTTCTCAGTCGACGTGCCCACTGGCGACATGACCGAGGTGCTACCCGGCGCCGGCGATCCTCAGTTCGTGCCTCCTGACTGGATCCTCTACCGGGAACAGATCAGTGCCATTGGCGCGATCTATGCCCGGCGGCTCAATCTCAAGACCCTCAAGCCCAAGGGCGAGGCGCGCGTCGTGCTGGACCGGGTGGTCGGGGTGCGGACGCTCCCCAGCTACGCCGCGAGTGCCCGGGTTCTGGTCGCCCTCCAGATGGGTAGCGGAGCGCGCTCCCTCGTCTGGGTGAACCGTAGATCGGTGGTGGTGGACTCGGTGCCCGTTCCCAGCGCACCGGCGCCCTTTTTCGGCAGCACTAGCGCGGGGATGGCACACGACGGCCGGCGCATCGCGTTCGCCGCCGGTGGCCCCCTGTGGTTGTACGACCGCAGCCGCAACGTCGCGACCCAGGCGCATACCGGCAGCGTCCCGGGTCAGGGAATCCTCGAACCGACCTGGGATCCGGGCGACTCGCTGATCGCCTATCGCACCTTGTTCGCCGGCGCCCTGATGCTTCGAGTCCATCACCTCGATACCGATTCGTCGGACTCGCTCTTTTCCCTGGGGCACAGGAATCTCAGGACGCCCGACTGGTCGCCCGATGGCAAGCGGATCGCGTTCCAGCTCTCCGCCGGGGACTCAGCGCCCAACGACGAAATCTGGATCTACTCGCTGCTCGACAAGCGGGCGACTCGGGCCTGGGAGACATCGGCCAACCTCTCGTCGCCCCGATGGTCGCCAGACGGCCGCTGGCTGGCCTACGTCTCGGACGAGACCGGCGCGCCCGAGGTGTTCCTGAGACCAGTGTCGGGATCAGGGGTGACGCTGCGGGTGTCGAACGCGGGGGGAGATTTGCCCTACTGGCGGGCCGATGGCCGGGAGCTCTATTACCGGGTTCCCGATGGAGGGATCGTGGCGGTGGGCGTGACGCTGGGCCCCAGACCGGTGCTGTCTCCACCCCGCGTCGTGCTGGCGGCGCCACCATTCAGCCGCACGGCCCGCTCGTTCGAAGTGACCGCTGACGGCGAGCGGTTCGTCGGATTTGGACGCGAGGATCCCTTACTCTTCACCTTGGTGACTAATTGGGCTGATCGGGTGAAATAGCGAGAAGCGAGCAAGAGCGATCCTCAGGATGACAGCCTTCGCCGTCCTGCCTACATTGCAGCCCCATGTCCAAAACTGCTCTCGTTACCGGTGCCACCGAGGGCATCGGCCGCGCCACCGCCTTTGCGCTGGGTCGAGCCGGGTACAAAATCGGTATCGTCGCCCGGACCGAGGCCAAGATCCGGCGCACGCTGGAGGAGCTAGCCGCCGAGGGCATAGAAGCTGCAGGTGCCGCCGCGGACGTTGCTCAGCCGGAGCAGGTCAAGCGCGCGGTCGAGCAGGTGACCAGCCGTCTGGGAGAGATCGGCGTCCTGGTCAACAACGCCGGCATCCTGATCGCCAAGCCGTTCGAGGAACTGAGCTTGGACGACTGGG
>DASSED010000015.1:0-32210 GCA_035695405.1 Gemmatimonadales bacterium | reverse complement strand
CGGCCGTGGGTGATCGAGTGCAGCGTGGTGGAGTACTTGTACAGCTCGGCTTCGGGTACGATCGCCCGAACCCGGGTGAGCCGGCCATCGGGCTCGGTGCCGAGGATCTGGCCCCGCCGGGAGCTGAGGTCACCCATCACGTCGCCCAGGACGTCCTCGGGCGACCAGACCTCGACCTCCATGAGCGGCTCCAGCAACACCGGCCGCGCCTTGGGGGTCACGTTTCGAAAGGCGAGAATCCCCGCCATCTTGAACGACATCTCGTTCGAGTCCACGTCATGGTACGAGCCGTCGTAGCACTCGACCTTGAAGTCCACCAGCGGATACCCCGCGATCACTCCCCGCACTGCGGCCTCCTGCACGCCGCGATCGACCGCCGGGACGTACTTGCCGGGGATTACACCGCCAACGATCTGATCCTCGAACTGATATCCGGAGCCTCGCGGCAAAGGTGAGACCCGGATCCAGCAATCGCCGTACTGCCCCCGCCCGCCGGACTGCTTCTTGTGCTTCCCTTGCCCCTCGGCCCTCCCCTTGATCGTCTCGCGGTACGCCACTCGAGGACGGACCAGCTCGGCGTGCACTCCGAACTTCCGTTCCAGCCGGTTCAGGATGGTGTCGAAGTGCCGCTCGCCCATGCCGTGGATCAGCGTCTGGCCCAGCTCCGAGCTATACTCGAAGTGAAAGGTCGGGTCTTCCTCGTGCAGCTTGTGCAGCCCGGCCGCGAGCTTGTCCTCCTCGCCTCGCTGCTTCACCACGACGGCCGAGGTCGCCACCGGCTGGGGGAACGGAATGGGCGGGAGGCGGACCGGCACCTCACGCCAGCAGAAGGTATCGCCGGTGTGCGTGTCCTTGAGCTTGGCCACCGAGCCGATATCGCCCGCAGCGAGCCGCTCCACCTCGAATCGCTCTTTCCCCTGTTGCACCGACAGATGATTCAGCTTCTCCACCGTCTCGTGCTCGGCGTTGAAAACCTCGCTCCCGTTCTTGACCTCCCCGGTGTAGAGCCGGAAGAGAGTCACGTCGCCCACGTGCGACTCGGAGAGAGTCTTGAAGACCCGCCCCACCAGCGGCGCCTCGGCCGGTGGCCTGACCTCCGCGGGTGAGGGGAACAGCTCCACCATCTTCTTGAGCAGGGTGCGGGTGCCGTAGGTCAGCTCCCCGCTGCCACAAAAGAGGGGGACTACTGCACCCTCGATCACCGCCTTTTTCACCGCTTTGATGAACTGCTCGCGGGGAATCTCCTCACCGCCCAGGTAGCGTTCGATCAGCTCGTCGTCGGTCGAGGCCACCGCTTCGGTCAGCTGTTCGGTGTACTGCCGGAACAGCGCCTGGTACTCGTCAGGGATCGGCACCACCTCGTACTCCCCGGTCTTAGTCCCCTTCTTATAGAAGTGGCAGTGGCCGGAGAAGAGGTTGATGATCCCGTGGAAATCGTGTCCGTCTCCGATCGGGATCTCGACCGGGACGACCTTGGGTGTCAGATGGGCCTTCACGTCATTGAAGACCCGCTCGAAGTCGGCGTGCTCCTTGTCCATGAGTGAGACGAAGAGGACCCGGGGCAAGTGCAGCTGGTCGCAGACTTCCCAGACCTTTTCAGTGCCCACCTCCACCCCTCCCGTACCGCTGAGGACGACGACGGCGGCATCGGCCGCGTACAGACCGGTGACGACCTCGCCGAAGTAGTCGAGATAGCCTGGGGTGTCGATGAGATTGATCTTGGTGTCGAGCCATTCGGCGTAGCCGAGGCCCAGGTTGATGGAGTGCTTGCGTTCGATTTCGTCGGGGGAGTAATCCGTCAGCGTGGTGCCGTCTTTGATCGAGCCGTGGCGCCGGCTGGCGCCGGATACGAAGGCGAGCGCGTCGACGAGCGATGTCTTACCGCTGGCCCCGTGCCCGACGAACGCCACGTTTCTTATGGCGCTGGAGCCATAGACCTTCATGGCCTCCACCTCCTCGGATGAGTTGAAATCTCAAGGTGGAGTGGTGGAAGGGAGATGTCAAATGCGGCGCTCGAACAGCTCGCCCCTTCCTTCGGCCTGGGTATAGGCGGGGTTCTTGATCTTGTACCATGACGTTTCCGTCGCGTAGGGATCCGACGTCCGTTTGGCTACGATCCCCTCCAGGTCCAGCTGGCATGCGGCCCGGAACAGCTCCCGCCCGTGCTCCTCGAAGCTCGGCACCCGAACTAGCGTGTCGCCGGTGCCCGAAACCAGCCGCTCCAGTCGCTTTTTTCGATTTCTGAGCGGAAGTGGCCGAAGATCCCGCCCGTTCAACCAGAGCACGTCGAACACCGCGTACGCCAGGTGCCCTTCGCCCCTCATCAATCCGTAAAAATCCACCCGGCCTTCCTTATTGACAGACACAACCTCGCCGTCGAGGATCGCCTCGCGCCGGGGTAACTCGGCCGCGATTCGGCGGCACAGCTCCTCGAACCGCCGGAAGTGATTTCCCCGGCGGGAAAACATGGCGCACCCATGCCTGGTGAGATAAAAGACCCCCCGAAACCCGTCGTACTTGGGCTCGAACAGCCATTGGGGACTGCTGAACGGCTGGTCGCGCAGCGACACCAGGATCGGGGCAACCCGGGGGAGGGCGGTATGAGCTTGCCGGGACATAGGTCAGGGGAATTTAGCGTTGAGCGACTCACCTGGACTTGGGAGGGCTAACGAGGGGGGTTGGGACGAGGTAGGTTGGCGAAGGAAAGCGTCACGCTCGACCGGCGTCGTGAATCTGGTCGGCGCCCGAGTCGAGTGTTTCCGCCAGGAAACAGAAGCACTTAGAGACACCATCGCGACAGCTGTCGCCCCCATTGACGCCACACCGATCGTGTTTCGAGCGCTGCCCAAACTGCTAAGAGATTTATAAACATCAACTTACCACGAAGCGCGGCGGCGGCCCGATCTCTGCCTTTCGAGGTACGAGCCAACCTAGCTAGGAGTCCCGTGGCCCCGCTACCTAAGTTCGCCAACCTGATCGGTTGCACCGCCCTCGTATTGGGTGGGTCTCTGGTCCTGGTTGGCAGCCTCGAGGCTCAGGTAGGAATCAGCTCCTCCGCGGTACCGGTAACGCTGCTCGCGCGGGTGCCACTCCAAGGCTCGCTCGAGGGACTGTTGATCCAGCCCGGAATAGGCCTCCCCGGTAAAGGACACGGCGGAACGGTAACCCTTCGGGTGTCGGCCAACAGCGGCTATCGCCTAGTGGTACGCGGGGGCGGCGGATTCCCTCCCGATGCGCGGATCTGGGTGCGCTCGGTGAGCGGAGAATTTCAGGAAGTGATTCAAGGCTCGTCAGTCGTGGTGGCCGACGATGCTCATCCGGCTGGTGTAGAGGAACGTCGAGTGGAGTACCGGATCCAGGGTGCCGGCGACGAGACGGCACTGCCCGTCCGCTACGAGCTGCAGATTAATCCGGCGATATGAGTGAGTCGAGAGTCGAGAAACTCTTCATTAATTCTCACGGCAGTCTTCCCCGCGCAATCGACAAGCAATCCCCGCCCGAGCTGAACAGGTAGAACGTCTTACCATCCGCACTCATGAACTTGGGCGGAATGTCGGCCCGCTCGCCGGCGCCCCAACGTTTGGATGTGTCGCAGGCGCTGCTGTTGTAACCTCCGGGCCAGGCGCCGCTGCTGGAGAACACCAGCTGCCAGGGGCCCCAGGGATGGCTCGACAGCAGCACCATCAAGCCCCCGTTGAAGCGGCGATCATCGGTGGTAGTGGAGGGGCTGGGATCGAAGGTCAGCGACAACATGAAGCGGCCGATGCCCGGGTTCCAGCTCATGCCCGCCCGGGGATTGAACTTTTTGGACTTGTTGAGGATCGGCGTGGCCGAGGCGGGCGACGAGCACCAGGCTGGGACACTCGAGGTGCCGCAGAAGTACTCCCAGTTACCCTGCAGCGTGAGATCAGTGCGCGAGCCCCGGATCAAGCCAAAGCCCGGTACCAGATCGTACGCGCTGCTGCTCACGCTACCCGCCGTGACCGAGCGCATCGGGATGACAGCATACACATATGCCGGCCCGTTGGCGAACGATTGCCCGAACTGTGCAAACGAGGCGTAGCCCACCTCGGGCACGCTCCAGTCGACCCAGGTGAATTGGGGATTGGTGGCGCTGAGATCGCTGGTGTACTTGAGCCGAGTCCCGATCCCGCCGGGAAAAATGTTGCGGATCCACTCATAGAGCCGTCCGTCCACGTAAAGCATCCCTGACGCCTTTTCGGAGGCTGGTCCATCGCCCATAGCCTCCGCGCCGGCTCCGTCAGGTGCGTCGTCCCAATCGGCCGGGTCACCTGTCGCCACGGCGGCGAACGTCACGCTGTAGGCGCTGGATCCGCTGATCCGCCCGAAGCCCATCCCGACCTTGACCGGCACGTTCTTGGGTCGGCAGTCGCCCACTGCGGTGTAGAGATTCCCGTCCGGTGCCCAGGTGGGGGTATACGAGTCGCAACCTTTGCTGCTCGGGATCTGCTTCATCTGGGACTTGGTGTCCCAGGTGATCGGGCCTGAGACGGCGAACGAGGGCTGCTCCGGAGCTGGAGCGCTTTCCTCGGTGCTGTCTCTGCAGGCGAGGGCCGCGCAGACGAGCGACAATCCGGCGAGCAGGGACCCGCGGGAGAGACGCACATATCGAGATGTCATGGATCCTCCGGCGAGTCGCTCGAATCGGAAAAGCCTCCCCATAGTCGGTCGCAAAAGCCCTCAGGTCAACACTAATGCCCGACCGAAGTTGCCGGATTTGCTTGACAGTCCCGCAAAACCGCTCTACCCTAGCCTCGCCCGCATAACCGGCTACCGCAGCGCAGTGCGCTGGTTGAAGCAGGAGGTCCCCTCTGAGGCACATATCGATACCCCTGCTCCTGCTGGGGGTGGCGGCCGGCTGCAGCAGCCCCGAGCCCACCGCTCCGCCAGCGGCGCCACCCCCCAGGCCAATTACCGCCGACATCACCACAACCGGCGGCTTCACCTGGGGAACCGCGACACCCGAGAGCCAGGGGATGTGCGGCTCGACCATACAACTCGGCTGCACCAAGACCCTCGCGCAGATCTGGACCTCCATCCACGCCGCCATCTACAACACCAAACGCTTCATTGTCATCCGGAACGATCGGGTGATCTTCACCCGAGGAAACGCAAACCCCTATCACGCGTATTCCGCGTCCAAGGGACTGCTGGGGGCGCCAACCCTGGTGTACGCCATGAGTCGCTGTGGCGTGGGACTCAATGATCCAGCGGCGAATTGGTTGGGACACGACAGCTATGGGGCTCGCTGGGACAGTGACCTCCCCTGGTCCAGCATCACCGTGGAGCAGCTCGCCAGCCACACCAGTGGTGTGTGCGATTACGAGAACACCAGCACCGTGTGCAGCAACGAGAATAGCGGCTGGCAAAGTCAGTACGACAAGGCCAGAGCCGGCGGGACCACCTACGTCTATCCCAAGGATCTGTTCACGATCGCCCGAGCCAAGTCGGAGCAGAACCGGGAGCCGGCTCTGGACCCCGGCAGCGTGTTCGAGTACAGCAATGTGGGCCACTCCTTGCTGAATTACGTGGTGCAGCGAGCCTGCGGGATGAAGCTCACCGACATCTACGATCAATACATCAAACAGTGGGGAATGGGATCTGCTTACAACGTGCCGGTCATCTCTACCGACGGCGGGAACAAGTTCAACCAGAGCACCGGGATCGCTAAGTGGAACGGGCTCGATGGCGCCGGCGTGCTCCGGCTCGCCGGGCGGCTCGGCATCTGGGAAAACAAGAACGTGGAGCCGGTACGCTATTGGAATCTCATGACCAAGGCGATCGACGACATTGCCGCGGCCGCGGCGGTCGGCTGGGGTGTGGTCTACAACAACAACTCGATGGACATGTGGACCGCCGACGCGGGACACCGGCGGCTGTCGCAGGAGACCTTCGGCCACGGCGGGAACTACAGCAACATCTTCATCAACGATCCGCTCACCGCGACCATCATCGTGCGCCAGGGCGAGAACAACGCGAACGGCGCGTCATACCTCACGACCAATGGATGCCGCCAGGGCTGGACCGGCACCTCGCCCAGCTGCAGCTCGGGCACGAACTGGGGAAACAACTGGGGCGTATCCAGCGGAGCGGTCAACTTCTCCACGGTGGGCCCCCGAAAGAAGGTGGTCGACCCGGTGCAGGAGGCGTTCTTTTTCCCGCCACCCTTCTGCCGTATGACCTCGGTGGCGGGGACGCCGGTGGACTACAGCACCGATATCTACTCCTCCCAAGCCGACGCCACGACGATCGACCTCGAGGCCGAGATCACGGTAAACCCCCGCGAGGGCACCGGGTCCTCTGTGGTGGATAAGGTCCAGTTCTATAAGGAAAGCGGTGGAGGAGTGACCGAGTATATCGGCGACGGCACGCCGGTGGCGGGAAGCAGCCCGGCACGGTTCCAACTCTCTTACAGCACCGACAGCCACGGCGCGGTGGGCGAGGTCAAGACCTATTTTGCCAATTGCATCGCCAAGTCCATCCAGAACGGCTCCAAGAAGGTGCCGAGCTATTCGAGGCCGGTGAGGGTGGAGAGGGGTGGGTAGGCGGGGTAAGGCGACTTTCACTGGTTCCGCAATACCAGGTTTACCTGAGCGCTGTCCAGGCTCCCGTCCTGGTGGAAATCCAGTACCACCAACACGGTGTCGGAGTCTCCGACACCCGAAGCTCCTTGCGGTGGCCTGCCGAACAGGAAAATGCAGACGTTTTCCTGGGTCGCGCCCGACGCCAAGCCGATGTTGTAGCTCCCATCCGAGAGCGTCGGGATAAATCCAAAGTCTTCATCCAGAGAAGAGCAGCCCTGCCCTGGAGCGCTGTACGCGTGGACCTGCGCCCGAGCCACGGGACTAGAGTCCTCGTGGAGGACGGTGCCCCGCACGTAGGCAGGGACCCGGACCAGCCCGCAGGCGCACACTTCGGTGCCACAGTTCATCACTGCCAGAGAGCTGAGTAGAACCAGCCCAACAACAGGGCGCGGAGTCATCTGATCAATTATATGAGGGATCCCCTCGCAAGGCTCGGAGCAGGCTCTTCGCTGGGCTCAGGATGACACCCTTCCACTCGCCTGACCGCCCGCCCTCCCCACCCCGCTCACGGTACGAAGTTATCGATCGGCAGCCCGCTCGGCACCGACACCGGCACGAATCGCGAGAGATCCCGCGCCGCCGGGTCGGTCAGAGCCTTGAGAAACTCGGTGATCGCGTCGACCTGGGCCGGCTTCAAGACCAGCGTCGTGAGTCGCGAGTCACGGGTCAGAAGGATGTCGGCCACGGTGGGTTGAAGCGTTCCCTGGAGCAGCGGCTCGAGTTGGGTCTGGTCGTAGCTCTGAAGCTTGAGATCGGAGCGGCTGTAGTGGTCCACCCAGGCTCGCAGGCTCACGATCGCGCCGTCGTGCCCGTAGGGCGCGGTCAGCTCCACGTTCCTGAGCGGCGGCGTCCGAAACTTGTACTTGTCGGACAAAAGCTTGGTCTGCCGCATCCGGCCGAAATCGTCCTTGCCGTTGAGACCGTCGCCGAAGCCGGGCCCCACCTGTGGCACCGCGACGTTGTGGAACTTCCCGTCGCTCAGCATCGCACCCATATGACAGCGGGAGCAGCGTCCGGTGGTCATGAACAGCTTGGCGCCCTGGAGCTGTTGCAGGGTCATGGCGTCGTCATTGCCCAGGAGCATGTTGTCCCATGGCGTATTGGTCGAGTTGAACACCGCCGTGATCCATCCACCGATCGCGTTCCCCGCGTGGGCAAAGCTCATGCTGTCGAAGGGCACGCCCGGGTATGCGGCCTCGAACATGGTCCGGTATTGGGGGATGGCGCCGAGCCGCAGCATAAGCGCATTCCAGACGGTCTGGGGCTTGGTGTCGGGGATGGACGCCAGCTCATTCCCGGCGGTGGCCCGCATCTCCGGCCGTGAAAGCGGCGGAAACATCGGGAGCGCCGACAGGGCGCCGAACTCCAGGACCGCCTTCTGGGCCGTCGTGAGCTTCTCCGGTGTCCGGACCGCACCCAACGGGCTCCGGGACACCCGACCGTCCCAGGTGAGCGTGTTGGTCGCCTGCAGGTTGAACAACGGCGGCGCGCTCCGGTGCACGAAGACGTTCTGCGGGTGTACCCGGGTGGCGCCGAGTCCCGTGCCGCCCTGGCCGATGGCGACGCTCCGACTATCGGTGGTCGCAATGCCGGTGAGATGGCAGGTCATGCAGGAGATGTCCCGGTTCCCGCTCAGGATCTTATCGAAGGCGAGCGCCTGACCCAGGAGCGAGAGCTCGCGCCGGACCGGCGCTGGGCGCTGGAGCGGTACGAGACCGCGATCCGCCGCCAGCTGCCGCACCTCGGCGGCAAGCGCTGAGACTTCGGCGGTCGCCGCCTGGATCTCGGGCTGGCGCGTGCCCCCGGTGGTAGATGGATCCGTAATCTTCTCGCCGCAGCCGATGAGCCACAGCGTTGCGGTTACGCCAGCGAATCTCACAAATGTCCTGACGGTCATCGATGCCTCGGTCGGAGCGGCTGCAGCTGGTCTAAATGCGCCGGAATACCAGACGTACGCCGGCGTTCACCGGTTGGAGTTTGCTGAAGGCTTTGGTCTGTGCAGTGGAGAAATGACCTGCGAGAGATGCTGCGGTGCTACTCCCGTGCCATTCCTGAAGCTACCCGAGTGCCGAAGATTGCATCATACCAACGCGCGGGAAGCGCGTCAGGCAATGCCAGCTTACCGTTCGGCGCGGCTCACTCGAAGGGGATGATTTCCGAGATCCGCCAGTTGCCGAGTATCTCCACCTCGGGATAGCCGTACGCGTTGAGGGTCAAGGCCCGTGTCAAGATCACGAAAGTCACGGAAGCCGAGTGGCGGTATATCGGCCCGAACAACTATGTCAGAACGGTCCGCAGGAACAGTCGTCCTATCGAAACCAGAGCTTGCAGGAGCAGCCGTGCCATTGAGACCTCCGATCGTCTTCTGGCGCGTGACGCTGGGAAGAGGGTCTCCCCATATGTACGCCAGCAAGGTCGCCAATCGGGGTCAAGCCGGCATCAAGGCGAGGCTGCCGCAGCCGTTCCGGTCATTTAGTACGCGACGGCATACCTCGAGAAGTGATGGATCTCGCCGGTGACTTCGGATGTCGTCCGGTCGTCATCTGACGACGGCCACTCCAGGACCCGGTTCCCCACTCCCAGATAGACCAGCCGCAGATCCACGCCGGCCGGCACATCACAGTTCTTGTAGCTCACCGTGAGCTGGGCCGGACGCTGGAATTGCAGTCCCTCGGGCGAAAACTCCACGTCGACCAGAGATGACGTGGTCGCCTCGGCCACGATCAGCTGTTCCTCGGTAAGCGCCCCCCGCGGGATGACCAGCTGATGTTCCCCTATGTGCAGGGTGCCGCCATCCGGCCCAATGATCTCGGCGTCACCCTCGAACGGCCGCGGATGACAGCGCAGCAGCTCGACCACCCAGCCGTCCTTAAGCTTCTTGCTCCGCTTGAGCTGCTCCCGGTATGCCTTCCACTCCCGCTCTGCGATCTCAAAGTCTTCCTTGCCCAGCTCCCGCTCGCGTTTGAGCCGCGCCCTCTCGGTCGCAAGCTGCTGCTTCAGCTCCTGATGCCGAATCTGCGCCTCGGTTCCCACCACCCCGAAGCTGGGGGATTCGCCGGCTGGGCTGGTTGGTCCGCCGTCGGCACAGGCCGCTACCATCACGGCAACAACCGCCAGGACAAAGCTGCGCGCGTTACGCATGGGGCCCTCGCGTATCGGGTGATTCATTTGGGGGATTGCTGCTTGTCAACGCTGCGATCTGCTCTGCGACGTCGGCCAGATCGGCCGTCGCTTCGAGCCGGAGATAGACCGACTCCGCCCGCCGGAGCAGCTCCAGCGCTGCGTGAGACCGACCTTGGATCCGGTATAATCGCGCCAGCTCCTTAGCCGCGTCCGCCTCGGTCAGGGGACATCCCGCCCCGGCGGCGATTTCCAACGCAGATCGCAGGTGCGACTCCGCCAGCGCGGGCTGGCCCCGCTCCCGGAACACCATACCGAGAACTCGATGGGCGCCGGCTTTGTCGCGGCGGGCCTCGACTTGATTGAAGATCGCGAGCGCCTGTTCCGCTCCGGCCCGGGCGCCGTCGTAATCCTCGATTGCAAGTCTCACCTCAGCCCGGTTCATCGACGCCAGTCCGCCGAGATGTTTATCGCCCGCCACCTCCGCCAGGCCGTTACAGCTGCGGTAGTGCCGGTCGGCCTCGAGCCATTGCTTCCGCTTGGCGTGGATCATTCCGAGGTTGTGATGCGCGATGGCGCAGCCGCGCTTGTCGGAGATCAACCGATAGGCCTCCAGCGAACGCTGGTAGTGCTCCAGCGCTTCGGCCCATGCGCCCCGGATGTTGGCGACGATGCCCAGGTTCTGCTCGATCTTGCCGACGAGAGCCAGGTTGGAGCCGGCCACCTGGAGCGCCGATCCATACAGCTCGCACGCCGCCGTCAGGTCGCCCCGCTCGAGGGCAAACCCCGCCAGCGCGTTGTTCGCATCCGCCGCCAGCTCCTGAGACCCGGCTCGATCGGCGACTTCACGGCTCCGCCGGCACAAGTCGGAAGCGACCTCGGGCTCGGCCCGGAGATGGTGCAAAACCGCCAGCCGCCGCAGAGCCTCGGCCCGGGCTGGTTGGTCTCCTTGGGTCGCCGTCAGATCGACGACCGCGGCGTAACACTCCATCGCTTGGTTGGATCGGCCGGCCAACTCATGACACCGGCCATCATCTAGCAGCTGGCGCTCGCTGGGAACGAGGAGCACGCCGTCGGTGTAGGGGGTCATCTCCGGCGCTTCTTAGTAGGCGACTGCGTAACGGGACTTCGACCTCAGCACGTAGCCGGAGAAGTGCCTGAGCCGCGCGCCGACAGTGCCGTTCAGGGTGTCGGCCGCAACCGCCACGGTGGTGTCGAGCACTGCAGTCAGGTCATCGTTGGTATAGACGATCTCGAGCGATGCCTGGCCCGGCGGGGTCACGGCGCAGTTGCGGTAGCTTATCGTCAATGTGGGCTGCGCATCGGGAGCGAACGTCAGGCCCTCGGGACCGAAGATGACGTAATTCAGGGTGTCGGACGGGGCCGTCATGGTTATCAAGACGGAACGCTTGAGCGCACCGGCCGGAACCTTCAGCATGTGCTTGCCGGCCCGGAGCACGCCGCCGCTAGGTCCGATGCGAGCGGAGCTCGAATCCGCCGGCTGGGGCGTGCAGCGGGTAAAGCCGACCGGCGCAATGGGCAACGAGGTGCCCGGCAACACCGAACGGGCGAACTGAGCCGGCTCGGTCTCGGGCGCCGTGACGGTTTCATCACATGCCGTCGCCAGCAGTGCGCTGATGGTGAGGCAGATGACGGTAAGTAGCCGGCTGAAACGCTTCACGGCCAACCTCCATGCAAGTACGAGTGGGACGACAACGACTCCCTCGCGTGCCATGGATCGGGTTCCGGCCTGCCTCGAGACCCGAGCTGCAGATTGTTTCAGTGAACGGGCGACTAGCTTCGGCCGGGGTAGAGGAGGCAACCGGCATGCCGATTTTGGAGCTGGGCGGCCAGTGACCGCGCAGCGAATTGCAGGGTGCTCGGAAGGACGGCAGCGGCTACGGGTTCACCGACGCGGAAGAATGAGTCACCGTCAAAGAACTGGCGAGCAGTCCTCTATGGTTTCGAAGCTGCTGTTGTAGCGCCTCCACGACGAACCAGAAAGCGTCGCAACGATTTCTTTCTGCTGGTCCTGCAGATTGGATGGCAGAGCGAGCCCGAATTGTACGAGATGTTTACAGCAGCCAGTGCGGCTCGGCCCTTGGAGCGATGGCGTTCAAAGAGGCGACGGAGCCCGCCAGAATCGGCGTCAATAGGGAACTTACCTGCCGGCGTGGTGTTCTTTACAGACTCGTCGAGCGGATGAAGCCGTCGACCGAACACTTCGACTACGACGTTGCGACCTATGTCGTGGCCGACCAGTATGTGCGGGGACAGTACCTCTATCCGTACCGGTGGAGCTATGACCCCTGGTGGGGTATCAACCAGGTTCGGGTTCGGGCTGGCGTACCGACCGTTCTTTTACCGGAGAGGGTTCCGCTCCTGGTAACCCTCTGCTCTGAGCTGCAAGCCACTATTCCCCAGCTATCTCCCAGGTAGCTGGGGATTTCTCTGGCGGCGTCCCCGTGAGGGTCGGTCAACTATCGGGAACAGCGTGGCTTCCAGCACAATCGAAATTGTGACAAGTGGACGTTGCGATCCGAGACACAGCGGGTTGATCCCCCAGCAACCGCGCTCGATATTGCGGGCTGCCACTTTTCACCGGAAGCAGGAGGTCTCATCATGGCTAAAGCAGCGCAGGCAATTCCCCGCGGGTATCACACCGTCACCCCCAGCATCATGGTTGCCGGGGCCGCGAAGGCTATCGACTTTTATAAGAAGGCCTTCGGCGCCGAAGAGGTGATGCGCTTTCCCGGGCCCGGCGGGAAGCTGATGCACGCGGAGATCAAGGTGGGCGATTCCGTCATCATGCTGGGCGACGAGATGCCGGAGCACGGGGCCCGAGGCCCGAAATCGATCGGGGGAACCCCGGTAAGCTTTTTCGTGTATGGCGACAACGTGGATGCGGCCTGGAAGCGGGCCACAGACGCGGGCGCCAAGGAGATCATGCCGCTTCAGGACCAGTTCTGGGGCGATCGCGCCGGATGCCTCGAGGATCCCTTCGGGCATCACTGGTGGCTGGCTCAGCACGTTCAGGACCTCACCCCCGAAGAGATCAAGCGGAACGCGGACGCGTTCTTCTCGCAGCAGATGCAGCCGTCCTAGCGGACGGCAATTGGGAAAACTTCAGAATGATGCAACAACCGCCGTCGGGGTTCGCCTCGGCGGCGGTCTCTTTTTTGATCTTTCTCTGAGTGGACGAGAAAATCACTGGACATGACGCTTTACCTCTCCCTGTTTCCCCGCTTCCCCGCTTCCTTGGCCCGCCTCCCACCGTCCGCCCGCCCTCCTCGCACATTGCCGATGCAACCGCGTGCGCGGTCTCCCCGGTGATTCCGGGACCTGGAATTATCTAGTTGGAGAATATGGGATTGCGCCCCGGTCTCTGGGGCAGCGCCGCACCGTTCGTCCTTACACGATCCTTGCTCCAATTCCCTCCTCCCGCAATCGAGCAAACCAGGGTCCTGGAGGTCTGAGGGATATGAGCCAGCCATTTTTGGGCGTTCCAGATCCAGGGACTCCGCGTCCCTTCAAGCGCAGCATCCAGCCAGGGGTGATCCAGGGGGCCATCAAGGGAACCCTGCGCCTGGTTGGGCCCTATTCCGAAGAGGCGCTGCGGAGCGCCAAGCTTTGGGGCCAGGAGCTGTGGCGGCGAGGGAAGCGCCACCCCCGCACCATCGGCCTCGTGAGTGGCGCGATCGCCATCACGCTGATCGGCGCCTACGCCTTGAGCGCCACCGGCGCCGGATCCAGTTGTCCCGCTCCCAAAAACGGCAAGACACCGTTTCTCCTGCTGATGGAGCCGGTAGCCGACGGGACTCGAGGGGCCAAGATCGACATCACCTACGACGTCTGCGGATTACCGGAGGGAACCCCGTACAGCGGCCGAGTGAGGCTGTCGAACGTTCGGGCCAAGAAAGAGCGGCCCAAGTCCAAGGCGCTGGTGGTCACCTTCAAGGACACCGTCAGCGGCCCGGCGAGCCGCCGTGAACGGCAGGTGAGCCTCGACTCGACCAGGGCCGGAGCCTACACCCTGGAGCTTCTGGTGGTGGACAACCGGGGCCGGGTACGGAACACGGCCCAGACGGTGCTGGTCAAGGGACGGTAGTCCCGGCTACGGCTGTCACCGGTCAGAACGCGAGCCAGGCAAAGGCGTAGAGCGTATTGTTGCCGGACGCGTCCCGGCCGGACCCGTCGTAATCGGTCTTACCACCGTTGAAGTTCGAGTACCCGGTGTACTGCAAACCGAGACGGGTATTCTCCCAGGGGTTCAGGTCGATCTCAGCCAGGAAGCCATTTGTCTTGGGACTACCGCTGCTGCTGCCCTCCACCTCAGCAGGCGCATAAAGCGCGGCGTCGGTGGAGCCCCGCGTATCGAAGTAGCCGCCGCTTACACCCAACCACTGCCGCGGATAATAGGAGGCGTTGAGTCGCAGCACCTTCAGCGTATTGCTCGGATTGGCTGAACCCCCGGCACCGAAGGTAGCATCCAGCGTCTGGCGCTCGTGGATCCACGTTCCCCTGACCACCACGTTGCCGGTGCCGGCGCTCGATTCGAACTGGGCATCAACGCCCACATCCGCGAAGGTGTTTCGTGGTCCGCTGAGTACATCGGGAAACAGACTGGTGTGCAGACCGAACGTCCCCAGCATCAGGTAGCGGTGCTCCCATTCTTTCTGGAGCGCCAACCGCCAGTACGGCGCTACTCCGTGGATCGCACCGGTGGCGGAGGACGGTGCGGCTGCGCCCTGAAACGCCGAGCGGTAGAACGAGAGCTCCGCGTACACCAGCCCACCGATCATGCTGTAGCCGCCGAGTCCCAGCACGTTCTGCGCGAGCCCACCATCGATCAGAGTACTGGCCGCGCCGCCCGGCGCGCCCTCCGACCCGATGAAGGGGAAGCCCCACACTGGCGTGGTGTTCCAGAGGTCCTGGACCGCAGGGCTGTTGTTGAGCGTGACGCCATAGTCCATCTCCTGCCCGCCGAGAGTCACTTTGTCGGCGTAGCGGATGTCCACGTTGTCGATACCGAAGGCCCCGTCCGCACCGGCGTACGTGAACTGGGAAAAGAGTCCCATCTTGGGAGTGAGCCGTCCCGCCAGGAAGCCGCTCAGCTCTTGCGGCAGTGCGACCGCATCGTTCTGGGTGTCGGGGAGGTCGTCGCTGACGTGGGTCATTGCCGCCGTGACCATGGCTGACAGCATGGAGAAAGGCGACAGGCTCAACCTACCGCCGTTGGTGGAGGAATCCTTCTCGACTAGTGGTGGAAGATTGGTGAGGGTATACCCATTCAGCTTGAACTTGCGCCCGAACGGCGTGAGCGTGAGAAACTGGTAATGGCACGCGCTGCAAGCGAGTCCCGTCTGCCGGGCGTAGCTGGGGAGGTGGATGTCCCGGGTATGGGAGACCACATATGCTCGCACCAAGGCGTTGGGGTTGTCCGTTGCGGTGAGTGAAGCCGGAAAGACGAGCCACAGAGCCGATAGGACTTGACTGATTGCGCGCATACGACCTTCCAGGATCGGAGATGCGCAATCTTTCACCTCTGGAGGTGAAGAGAGGATGAATCTCCTCTGAGACTCCGCTCCTCCGAAGTGGGACAGTTTGTCACCCCCCGGCTATTGTCTTCTGGCGTCGGACGACACAACTATGGATCATGAAACCAGCACTGCTGCGAGTCTTTCTTTGGGGAACCCTGGCTCTCGCGAGCCGGCGATTGGCAGCGCAGGTGGTAGATACAGCGGTGAAGGGCGCCGAGCCCGAGCCCGCGATGCTCGCGCCGGAAATGATCGATGCCGGGCGAAAGATCTTCCACGGGAAGGGAACCTGCTCGGGATGTCATGGAGACAAGCTTCAGGGGGGCCCAGTCGCGCCGGCGCTCACCGGTCCCAGCTGGCGGCACATCACCGGCACCTATGACGCCATCATCGACCGGGTAGACAATGGTCTGCCGGGCACGCTCATGGTGCCGCACCCGGGCGGCATCACCGAGTCGCAGGTGTTCCTCGTCGCGTCTTACGTGTACGCCGTGAGCCATCACAAGACCAAGCCCTGATGAGTCCCCCGACCATCAACCCCGCGCGGGCAGCCGCCGCAGGTCTCATCGGCACCGGAGTCATGACTGCGTTGCTCCTGGTGGAGCCTTCAGTCGGGCTGCCGAAGATCGCCATGGGGCAGGTGCTGAGCACGACCCTGGGCCTGACCTCGGCTCACCTGGCAACGGGCGCCGCTCTCGGCTGGCTCCTCCATCTCATCATCGGGATGTTGTTGGCGCTGATCTATGCCGGATACCTCGACCGCCGGCTTCCGGGAGCACCGCTGACGCGAGGCTTGCTCTTCGGGTTTCTGGTGTTCCTCGTGGCCCAGCTGGTGTTCATGCCACTGGTCGGGGGTGGTTTCTTCTCACGGGGAGACCCCCAGCTCCTGGCCGGGAGTCTCCTCGGTCACCTGATCTATGGCGGGTTAGTTGGCTGGATCTACGCGGGTCCGGGGTACCGGAGCCGGCTGGTTCCACAGCGATAGGCTCGCCTCAGCAAGTTGACACTCGCCGCCACGTCGCGATCAATTGCTGTCAGGCGGCGGGCCTGATCTCACCACCCCGTGCGCTGATGCTGATCACTGGCGGCATATCGCGAAGCAGGCTCACTGCCAGCAGGACGACCCAGAGCAGGTAAGCTCCGATGTTGATCCGCTCTGTAATCCCGAGCCATGGGGTCGGCTGCCCATCAGCCAGCCGGCCGGCAGCGACGCCGGTCAAAGCGCCGGACACGACGATTGTCAGGATGGTTGCCACCGAGTAGCGGCGCCATGTCCTTCCATAAAGTGAAGCACCCACGGCAATCGCCGACAGGATGAAGAGTACGATCACCCCGGTGAGCACGATGTGTGGCAGGTCGCCGGAGATAGTCCCGGTGCCGCGCACGCTCATCGGCGGAGTCAGCAGGCCGACGGCCCAGATCCCGATCAGCAGGATGCCTATGATGCGCAAGGCCGGTTTGCGATGACCCAAGGCCCATACGCCGACACCGAACCCCATCAGGAGCAGACCATAGACGGTGAAAAGCGGCTCGACCATGGATCTGGTTGGCGCGCCGACCGCTCCCAGCTCGCTGATGGCTTGAGAGGTAAAGCTGTGATAGTCGGCGAATCGGAGCGCAGCCAGGAGATCGATGCCAACATAGAGCAGTGAGGAGACGATCCCAAAACCGAGCAGTGTCTTCTTCAGCATACAGAACTCCTTTCTACCGTACCCCTTCCCACAATACCCGCTGGGCAGACTGCGGGTCATCAATGACTTCGGGGCTGGTGTCGAATCGCATGGCGGCGCGGTGGGTCAGGTCGTACTTGGGCCACCCGGGATTCCCACCTGTGGCAAACCTGATCCAGGCAGAGTGCATCGCATCCGCCAGCTTCTGCGGAGGGCTGCTCCCCGCCAGCTCCTGGTACGCCTCACCCAGGGTGTCGAACACGAACCCGATCTCCGCTCCATGACATGCGCCGAGACGTCCCCCGAACTCCGGTGACCGCCAGGCGAACTCGTACATGTAGGTGGCGGCGTCGCCGGGCGCGTGGGCCTCGGCCAGACGGAGAGCGGGCAAGCGGAAGAGCCAATCGCCCTGAACCGCCGAGAGCAGCTCACCCGCAGTGGCGTTGGGATAAAGCGTGCGATAGGTGGCCAGCGCCGGCTCCAGTGGGAGACCGTAGGCCGCGATGGCGCCCGCCAGAGCCTCGGGAGTGATCTGATCGATTCCGCCCGAGGGCACCGTGAAGAAGTTTCCCTCTTCGGTGGTCGAGCCGGTCATCAGATCGACCTGCCCGCCCGCTCCGGCGACGATCCGGTCGATCGGTCGAGCCGGCACAACGTCCCCATCGATGGCAGGCTGCCAGGGCAGGACATCGCGCACCACCTCCAGACCACAGCACTCCGGATCGGGATGTGCCATGAGGTCGGCCTTGAGCTCGGCCTGGGCCTGAAGCATCCGCTCGACTGGAACACTCGCGAACCCTTCACGGGTGGGGTTGACGCCGAGCCGGTCGGCTAGTTTCCGAGCCACCTTCCGGGCGGACTCCAGCGCCATGACCTGGTGGGCGCCTCCGCTCTGGGCGATGGCGCGCCGGAAGAGCCCCTTGGCCCGAGGCATCGAGAGCAGGGTGCCCACGCTCATTCCACCGGCCGACTGGCCGAAGATGGTGACGTTCCCGGCATCGCCGCCGAACTCCGCAATGTTGTCCTGCACCCACCGGAGCGCGGCCACCTGATCGAGCAGGCCACGATTGGCGTTCTCGTCCCCCAGATAGAGGAAGCCCTCGGCGCCCAACCGGTAGTTGATGGTGACGCAAACGACGCCGTCCCGGGCAAACCGGCTCCCGTCGTACGTCGCGCCGGATCCGCACTCGAACATCCCACCAGGGATCCAGACCATCACCGGATGCGGCCCGGAGCCGGGCTGTGGAGCCCAGATGTTGAGGTTGAGGCAATCCTCGCCCAGTGGGCCGCGCTCGGGAATGAGGACGTCCCAGGGCGGTGGATACGTGAGCTGGGGCGGCTTTGCCCCATACGTGAGAGCGTCACGCACTCCGTTCCAGCGTTGGACCGGCTGGGGAGGACGGAGCCGATTGAGGCCAAACGGCGGAGCCGCATAGGGAATCCCGTAGAACCGGCTCACGCCATCCTTCACGCTCCCCCGGACTTTGCCAAGAGCGGTCTCGATGACCACCCGATCTGCGCCGAGGGTTTCGACGGGTACCGCGGTGGATGACGTCATGCTTCTACCTCCAAGAGCGCCGGCGCCTCCTTCCGCACCAGCGTCTCCAGAAACTCCTCGGCGAAACGCCGCACCCGATCCCAATCGGTGTACACGTAGTCGCGCGAGGTATCGAGGTCCGGGCTCCCCTTGCTGCGGGCGATCTTCTTCATGATCCAGCGGGTGAAGAAACCGTACCTGGTATAGAGCAACGCGCCGGCAAAGATGCCGATGCGCGGAGGACACCAGCCGGTCTGCTGGATGAACTTCGCCAGGTACTGGTGGACTTCCGAGCGGGCTCCTTCGGTGGGCTCATGAGCCGCCAGACTGACCGTGAAAAAGGCGGACGGGAGGCGCTCGAGCGCGTCGCGGTTTTCCCGGACGTACTTCCTGACGCAACGCTCGTGCTGGCCCATGTGCACCGAGGCACCCACGATGACGCCATCGTAGCCATCGGGTGCAGGAGCATCGGAGCGTCTGACATCCACCGGGTGCGCCACATGGCCGTTACCCCGGATCACATCTGCCAGGTACTCCGCTATCTGTGCCGTCTGGCCCTCGGTCGTCCCATAGGCAATCAGGATCTGGTGCATGATGACTCCAATCCCTGAGAAAGTGAGACCACCTCACCAGGGTTCAATATCGAGGTCGGGTTGTGAAGAAACGGTGAAGCACGTCGGAAAGAATCTCGTGGCCAAGTGCACAGTTATCGGCATCAGTGCAGAGTACGAAGCTCGATTCAGTTCTCCAGTTGATTGTCGGCCCGCTCGGGGTACTGTTGGGCGATGGACATCGCCCAAGTTCAGCGCCGCACGCTGCGCGTGTTGTTCCTGACCCAAATCATCAGCGGCATCGGCGCCGCGATCGGCGCGTCGGTGGGCGCACTGCTCGCCGCCGATATCGCCGGCGTGAGTCTCTCCGGCGTCGGCCAGAGCGCTTTCGTGGTCGGCGCCGCCCTCTTCGCGGTTCCCGCCACCGCGATCGTGAATCGCCAGGGGCGCCGGCCGAGTCTCGCGGCAGGCTACTTCGTCGCGGCGGTGGGAGCGATCATCGTCGTCATCGCGGCGATGCGGAGCTCGATCGCGCTTCTGTTTCTGGGGTTCTTTCTGGTGGGCTGCGCCTCGGCCGCGGGATACCAGGCCCGCTACGCCGCGGTGGATCTCGCGCCCGAGGCACTGAGGGGCCGCCATCTCTCACTCATCGTGTGGGCGACCACGCTGGGTGCCATCATCGGACCCAGCCTCGCACCACTGGCCGGCGCAACCGTGGGCCAGTTCGGCGTCCCCACCCTGGCCGGCCCATTCGTCTTCTCGGCGCTGCTCTTCGGGCTCGCGACAGTTCTGCTGGTCGTATTTCTGAGACCGGATCCGGCGGTGGTCGCCCGTTCCGCACTGGAGCAGCCTCACCTGTCGGCGACGAATGCCGGCGGAATGCGCACCGCTCTCAGCGTCATCGGAGGGAATCCGCCGGCCCGCCTCGGCGTGAGCGCCATGGCCGCCAGTCACGTCGTGATGGTCGCCGTCATGGCCATGACGCCAGTGCACATCCGGAGCGCCGGCCACGATGCGGCCCACACGCTCCGCATCGTCGGGCTGGTGCTCAGCTTTCACGTCGCAGGGATGTACGCCTTCGCGCCGGTGGTCGGCTGGCTGACCGACCGATTGGGCCGGTATCCGATCATCGTCGCGGGGATCGCGCTGCTGCTCGCCGCCTGTGCCCTCGCAGGAACGGCGGGGCAAGGCTCCGCACGGCTCGCCGTTGCGCTGATGACGCTGGGACTGGGCTGGTCGGCCAGCATGATCGCCGGATCCACGCTGCTCAGTGACTCGATCCCAATCGAGCTTCGCCCTTCGGCCCAGGGGCTCTCGGATCTGATCATGGGACTGGCCGGTGCCACGGCCGGAGCGGTTTCGGGCCTGATCGTGAACGCCTGGGGATACCCCAGGCTGACACTGCTGGCGGCGCTCGCCCTGCCGCTGATACTGGTGAGCCTGAGCCAAGCGACGAGTCAGCCTGAACGGGGCCTGTCATCCTGAGCCGAAGGCGAAGAATCTCTCGGGATATTGAGGGATTTTCGCTTCGCTCAGGATGACAGCCTAAGTCAGCTTGGGTCCAGCCAACCTATGGAAGCCGGCGCCGGCTCTCCCTCAGTGATTCGCCCGCTGTAGCGCGCTTCCAGGACCTCGAGGTGGTGGCGCACGTGGCCCGCGATCACGTAGGCGATGGCGCGGACGCTGGCCGGCTGATCGCTGGCGGTGCCGCGCCGGGTCCAGGCGTCTGAAGGGAAGTTCCGGAAGAGCGACAGGGTGGCGCGGCGGATGTCGACCCACTCCTGGGCCAGCTCCACCAGGGTGCGATCGCCGGCCCGCTGCTTGCTGACATAGCCCTGGTCGTCGAAGCTCGGCAGCGGAGTCGTGTCGCCCCGTCCGATCCGAAGCGCGCGGTACGAAAACACCCGCTCGGTGTCGGACAGGTGTCCCACCACTTCCTTGATGCTCCACTTTCCCGGAGCGTAGCGATATTCGGCCCGAGATTCGGGAACCCGCTCCAGCCAGGCGAGGAGCCTGTCGATCTGATCGCTGAGTACCGCCACGATGTCCTCGTTGTCACCGATGCGGGAGACGTAGTCGGCGAATGACGGGGCGTACTCGTCGGTTCCTGGCTGCAGCGTTGGGGCCATACGTGACCGCCTTTCGACTACGTGAGGTTCATCTTCCGGAGCATCGCCTGGAAGCGCGGGTGCCCCCGGAGCGATCGGAAGAGAAAAGATCCCTTAATGCCGAAGATCCCGCCGGCTCGCTCTTCGAAGGCTCGCTCCAGGAAGTCCATCGCCGTGTCCTGCTCACCCAATCCTTCATATATGTAGGCGAAATGATAGGGCGAGACGTATCGCCGAGTGGACATCTCCTCTAAACGGCCCAGCACCTTGCGCGCGTCATCGGTCCGGCCCACTCGGGCGTAGGCTTGTCCCAGCTGTCCCAGATAGATGGTACTCTCGGGCGAGAGCGACACCGCCCGCTCCAACTCGCCGATCCCCTGGTCATCCATCCCCTTCAATAGATAAGCCCACCCCAGGGTCACGTGGGCCAGCGCGAAATGCGGATCGACCGCGAGCACCCGTTTGCACGCCGCTTCGGCTTCATCGTACCGGCCGGCCCGGATGAAGGTGGTGGCGATGTCCATCCGGTGGGCCAGCGGGTCCACCTCGTACGCCCGCCGCTGCATCGCGACCGCCTCCTCGTAGCGCTCCAGGGCCGCCAGCAGGAGCCCATAGAAGTCGTAGGCCTCACCGCTGTTCGGGTTCAGCTCGATTGATGTCTTCAGCTGCTGCTCGGCGGCGACCCAGTCGTAGTCGGAGATGTACTTGAGATAGCCCGAGACCGCATGGGCCTCGGCCAGCCCGGGGTCGAGCTCGAGCGCGCGCGCGACGGCGGCCTTGGCTTTTTTGTAGGCCTCGGCCGGCGGGAGTGAGCCGGCCACGCCGGTCGCCATGTCGGCGTAGGCATAAGCCATCGTCGCGTAGGCCAGAGCGTACTCGGGATCCCGCTTCACCGCCTGATCGAAGTAATCGAGCGCCTGGTCCAGTCCCTCCTGAGTCCAGCGGACCATGCAATGGCGGCCCATCAGGTAGAGCTGGTACGCCTGAACGTCGTCGGTCGGCTGCTTTTTGATCCGGCGCTTCTCCTCGGGGGACAGCTTTGCCTGGAGCGCATCCGCGATCTGAAGCGCGACATCGGTCTGAATGGCAAAGATGTCGGTCAGCTCCCGGTCGTAGGTCTCGGCCCAGAGGTGCCGGTCCGACTCGGCATCGATCAGCTGGGCCACGATCCGGACCCGGCTCCCCGCGCGGCGGACACTTCCCTCGAGCAGGGTCGAGGCGTCCAGCTTGGCACCGATCTCCTTGAGGCTCTGCTCCCTCTTCTTGAACGGCATCACCGAGGTGCGGGAGATCACCTTGAGCGAGCGGATCTTCGACAGGTGGGCGATCACGTCCTCGGTGATCCCGTCGGCGAAGAACTCGTTCTCCGGGTCGGCGCTGAAGTTGGCGAAGGGGAGCACCGCCACCGAGGGGGGCCTGGGCTCACCGTTGTTGGTAGCGGTCAACGCGTCGGCGAAGGCTATTGCGCTGGGGAACCGGTCGGCCGGATCGACCGCGAGGGCGCGGGTGATGGCCTGCTCAACGACGGCTGTGACTTCGGGGCGTTGGCGGCGCACCCGCGGCGGCGTTTCCGTGAAGCGCCGAGCCAGCACCGCTATGGCGCTGCCGCCGCTATGGGGCGGCTCGCCCGCGAGCAGCTCGTACAAGACGCAGCCGAGACTGTAGATGTCGCTCCGGGCGTCGAGGGTGCGTTCGCCGGCGGCCTGCTCCGGACTCATGTACTCGGGAGTGCCGAGCGTCATGCCCGTACCCGTCAGTCTCTCAGCCTCCCCTCTTCCCCGCGTCCCCGCTTCCCCGCTGTAGTTGCCCGCCAGGGCAATCCCGAAATCCGTCACCATCGCTTCGCCCTCGTAGAGCAGGACGTTTTCGGGCTTGATGTCGCGGTGGATCAGGCCGTGGCCATGGGCGTAGTCCAGGGCCGACGCGATCTGGCGGGTAATCCGGATCGCCTCATCCACCGGGAGCTGCTTTTCACGGGAGAGCTTATGTCGGAGCGATTCGCCCCTCACATAAGGCATCGAAAACCACAGCAGCTCTTCCCCGCTTCCCAACTGCCCCGCGGCCCCGCTGTCGTACAACGCCAGGATATGGGGATGCGAGAGTGAGGCCGCCATCCGGATCTCGCGGGTGAACCGCTCGTGGCCCAGCAAGGCGCCCAGCTCGGGCCGCAGGACCTTGATAGCCACCTTGCGGTGGTGCTTGAGGTCGTCGGCCAGGTAGACGGTGGACATGCCACCGCGGCCCAGTTCGCGCTCGATGGTATAGCGGCCCGCGAGGGCGGCGCCGAGTCGGTCTTGTTGGGTGCTTGAGGGCGAGTTCATCGTGCTCAATTGTGCGTGGGCCCGGGTACGGCGGCAACTCCAGCGATCACGAAGCGTAGCGGGACTCGGTTCCAATCACTATATACCGATCAGTGCCAGGGCAGCGCGGCCGCTGGTCCAGCCGGCGCGCCGCCTCCATTCGCTAAAGGACGAAATGATCAGTGGAGGTAAATATGAGCAAGGTGCTGATGGTCCTCACGTCGCACGACCGGCTCGGCAACACGGGCAAGAAGACCGGATTCTGGCTGGAGGAGTTCGCCGCCCCCTACTACATACTCAAGGATGCAGGGCTCGACGTCACCCTGGCCTCACCCAAGGGCGGGCAGCCGCCCCTCGATCCCAAGAGTGACGATCCCACCTCGGAAACCGAGGCCATGCGGCGGTTCAAGGGCGACCAGGAGGCGCAGGCGGCGCTAGCCCACACCGTCAAGCTGTCGGACGTGTCGCCCGATGACTACGAGGCGGTCTTCTACCCCGGTGGTCACGGGCCTCTGTGGGATCTGGCGGAGGATCGCCATTCCATCGGGCTGATCGAGTCGATGTATGCCGCGGGCAAGCCGGTGGCCGCCGTCTGTCACGGCCCGGCGGCGTTCCGCAGTGCCATGGCTCCCGACGGCTCTCCCCTGGTCCGGGGCAAGTCGGTCACCGGCTTTTCCAACACCGAGGAGTCGGCGGCCGGGTTGACCGATGTGGTGCCGTTCCTGGTGGAGGACATGCTGAAAGAGAACGGCGGGAAGTACTCCAAGGCCGCGGACTGGCAGTCGCACGCGGTCATGGACCGCAACCTGATCACCGGGCAGAACCCCGCCTCTTCGGAGCCCACGGCCAAGGCGTTGCTGTCGCAGCTGGCCGGGGCTCACGCGGTCTGAGGATCGAGGTGACGCCGGCGGGGTCCTGGATCACATCACCGGGGCTACAACAGGGTTAGCTTGGCGGGTCTGGTAGTGCCCAAGCCTTACAGGGTCTCGGTGCTGCGTACCGAGGCCCTTTCTATTTACCCAGGTCCTTATCGAGAGAGAGTTTTCGACGTGATCACTCGCTTTGACAAGCTCCAGACCGAGCTGCCCCATCCGAAAAATCCATCACCCAACTCAGCCGCCGCCGTGCAGGAGCTCCTGGGTGGCAAGTTCGGTGAGATGTCCACCTTCATGAACTACACGTACCAGTCGTTCAACTTC
Source organism: Gemmatimonadales bacterium (assembly GCA_035695405.1). Classification (GTDB taxonomy): domain Bacteria; phylum Gemmatimonadota; class Gemmatimonadetes; order Gemmatimonadales; family GWC2-71-9; genus CAVVWJ01. Next base: position 7,583 of record DASSED010000015.1, on the reverse strand, counting down.
CGGGGTCGCAAGGAAATGCGGCCGTTCTACGATCTCATCGCCAACATCGCAGCCGAGGAGTTCGGGCACATCGAGCTGGTGTCGTACGCGATCAATCTCCTCCTCACGGGGACCACGGAGCGGGGCGACGACCCTTCCGCAACCCCGCTCGAGTCGGCGGCCGATGCCAGGAACAGCTATCACTTCCTTGCCAGCGGGCAGCAGGCGCTCCCGATGGACTCACAGGGCAACTTCTGGACTGGTGCGAACGTGTTCTCCAGCGGGAACCTGAAGCTGGACCTGCTGCACAACTTCTTTCTCGAGTGCGGCGCCCGGGCAAGCAAGATCCGGGTCTACGAGACGGTGGACGATCCCACCGCCCGCGCCTGTGTCGGGTTCCTCCTGGTTCGGGGCGGGGTTCACATCGTGGCCTACGCCAAGGCGCTGGAGAAGCTCACCGGGGTGGATGTGGGCAAGCTGCTCCCGATTCCGGACATCAGCAACCAGCGTTTCCCCGAGGCGGCCAAGCACGAGGCGCGCGGGCTGCACCAGATCCTGTACCAGTTCAGCCCCCAGGACTATCCTCGCGCGGGCGAAATCTGGAACGGCACCCATCCGGAAGACGGCAGTGAGCTCAGGGTCCAGGTGGGTGCGCCGGAGGGGTTCGATCCGCCGGAGCTCGACGCCGAGCCGCAGTTGACCGCTCCGGTGGGTCCGGACATCGATCCGGAGATGTTTCTGGACATCGCGGGGAAACTCTTCCCGGAGATGAGCCCGAGGAAGCGGCCGCGGTCCAAAGTGAGGTCGCGCTAGTGGCACAGATCTTACCTTGGCATTCCATCCGCCAACGGGACGGACACGTGTACCATGACGACAATCATTGTCCCCGGGGGAGAGAGATCGACGAGAAGTACCGGATGCGGGGCCACCGCTGCAGGCGGCGGTGTCGGGAATGCGAGAAGCTCAGAGATCCGGCCTATCGGTCGGCTCGTCTGGCGGAGTTGACGCCGCTGTGATGGCCTGATCGGTCGCCAGATGGGTAGGGTCTGCCGCCGTCCGGAGTCGGATTCCGGACGGCGGCTTTCTTCTATATTGTGTCATCCTGAATTGATGGTGTTTGAGATATCCTTCGCTTCGCTCAGGATGACAGGAGGCGAGCCCATGACTGACGCTCAGTGGCAGCTGGCCCAGGTGAACATCGGCCGAGCCCGGGGCGCTGTCACCGAACCCATCATGCAGGAGTTCATGGCCCGCCTGGACGAGATCAATGCGCTCGCCGAGCGGAGTCCTGGGTTCGTCTGGCGGCTCCAGACCGAGGATGGGGACGCGACCGCGATCCGGCCCTATAACGATGACCGGGTCATGATCAACATGTCGGTCTGGGCCGACTTCGACTCACTCAGAAGCTACGTCTTCCGGAGCGCGCACGCGGCGGTGATGCGGCGACGCCGGGAGTGGTTCGAGCGATTCCAGGGAGTGTACCTGGCCCTGTGGTGGGTTCCCGCCGGGCACCATCCCACCGTGGCAGAGGCCGTGAGCCGCCTGGCTCACCTCGAGGCCCACGGTCCCACCGCTCACGCCTTCAGCTTTCAACAGCCGTTCGATCCCGAGGGGAGTCTGCTAACTCGCGATCGCGCAGACGACGCCTGCCCCGCGACCTGACCCGGAGCAATCGAGCCAGAGATCTCCGGCTCACGGCCGATGTCGCTCCCACCAGTCGCGGGCCCGTTCCTGGGTCCACGGGTCCGCGCCTTCCAGCTCCGCCAGCCGCTGAGACAGCTCGCGCGCGGTCTGGGGACGCTTCGCCGGATCCTTGGCCAGGCACGACAACACCAGCTGGTCCAGCGCCGGGGGGATCGGCAGCTCGGTCCGGGCGGACGGAGGTGTTGGGGGCGTCTGGGCGTGATGGAGCAGGAGGCCCATCGTGGTGTCCGAGGTAAACACGTAGGTCCCGGTCAGGAGCCAGTAGGCCACGCAGCCGGTGGCGTAGATGTCGGCCCGGCCATCGAGCCCGGTCCCCATCACCTGCTCGGGGGCCATGAACGCCGGCGTGCCCTTCACCACGTTCTCCCGGGTGTGCATCGACGCCGGCTCGGCGGAGTCGCGCGCCGCGCCCACGATCCCGAAGTCCAGCACCTTGACGAAGTCGTACTCCTCGCCGTAGCGGCAGAGAAAGATGTTGGCCGGCTTGATATCGCGGTGCACCAGGCCGGACGACTGGGCTTCGGACAGCGAGTGGCAGACCTGGCGCAACAGATAAATGGCCCGCTCCGGCGGGATCGGCCCGAAGCGCCGGAGCAGCGAGTCGGCATCCAGCCCGTCGAGCAGCTCCATCACGTAGTAGAACGCGCCGTCGTCCGCCATCCCGAAATCGAAGAGATCCACGGTATGAGGCGAGCGGAGCCCGGCGATCACCTGGGCCTCGCGCTCGAACCGCCGGACCATCTCCGTCGACACGCCGCCGTTCCCGGCGAGAGCGGGCCGGATCAGCTTGATCGCGGCCGGCCGAGCCAGCATGCGGTGCCGGGCTCGCCAGACCTCGCCCATTCCACCCTCACCCAGCTTCTCCTCCAGCCGGTAGCTCCCCAACTCACGGGCGCGTTTGACCTCGGTGCCCAGCTGATAGACCACGCGGGCGCCGACGTAAGCCATGCCCACGACCAGGAGATAGGGGAACACCAGCCCGAAGAAGAACTCGCCCGGATTGATCCTGACCGAGCCGAGGCCGATCGCAACAATGAAACCGATGACGACCGGGACCGAGCTCACCGAGGCCAGCGCCGCCACGACTGCCCGGCGTGGTGGCGTGGGGATCACCACCGTGAACAGCACCACCCAGACGGCGACCCAGGACAACCCCATGAAACCCTGGTGCTGCTGCAGCATCATGGGATCGGCGAACTCGGCTGCGGCGATGGCGTAGCTGCTGGTGATCTCGAAGGCGAGGCCGATCCTCAGTGCCGAGGCGGCCGACAGCCCGGGACGGCCGACCAGCGCCGCCATGCCCAGGCCGAGCAGGACCCCGATGACGCCGGGCCCCCAGTAGAGGAAGTTGCCGAGAAACTGGGCCCGAACCGCGGGAAGAAAGAGCGCCGGGAAGATCCCCGCCATGAAGAAGACGAAGGCATAGAGCAGGGCCAGCACCCGCAGGCGTCCCGCCGATTGAATGAGGAGATCGGCGGGAAGTCCCGACGAGATGCCGGGCCGGCTCTCGCGGGGCTCCGGATGGATGAGAGTGGCGGGCTCGTGCATAGGCTCGAAGCTCGAGGGAGGGCCGACAGTGCCGTCGCATTAAGTTACCAATCTGAACCCCAACAGGACCGAGATATGGCGTACTATCTGGTCTCCGCCAAGCCCATCGTCCCGCGGATGGAAGACCTCGAGAGCAAGCTGAGCGAGCGAGCCTTCGAGGGGCTCCAGCCCTTCGGCCGGGCGCTGACCGCATCGCTGGAGAGTGCCCGGCGACGGCCGGACGGCACCGCGGTGTGGGAGGAAGAAGACTACTGCCGGCCACCGCTGGCCCAGGAACGGGCCGCGGTGCTGGACCGGTACTTCGAGCAGATCTCAGTGGAGGCGGTGGAGCGAGACGGGGGATGGAAGCGAATCGCTGACCTGCCGGCGCTCTTTCCCGCGCTCGCCGGTTCGTAGGGTAGGCGTGAGATCTTGGCTGACCGACCACCGGCGAATCGCAGATCAGAGACTCCGCCATCAGCTGATCACCCGGCCCGGCTCCCGCCGAGTGGACTGGGTCGTGGCCTGGCTCGGCGCGGTGCAGGCGCAGGAGTACGGCCCTGCCAAGTGGGGACTCGCGCTTCGCTCATCGCCCGGGACGAGGGACAGCGACGTGGAGCGGGCGGTGGCGCAGGGGCGGATACTCCGGACCCACGTGCTCCGTCCCACCTGGCACTTCGTCGCGCGGGACGATCTCCGTTGGATGCTGGAGCTCACGGCACCCGCGGTGCATCGCCGGATCGCGACGTACCACCAACACCTCGGCCTCCATGCTCCGGTAGTGACCCGGGCGATCGGCGTGATCGAACGGGTCTTGGGCGACGGTGGATGCCTTACGCGAGCCGAGCTGGGAATCAACCTGGCGCGGGCGGGGCTGCCGGCCGGCAGAATGGAGCTGGCGCAGATCATGATGTACGCCGAGCTGGAGGGGGTGATCTGCAGCGGCCCGCGGCGGGGCAAGCAGTTCACCTATAGCCTGCTGGCGCACCGGGCGCCGCCGGGTCGGAGCTTTCAGCGGGACGAAGCGCTGGCCGAGCTGAGCCGGCGGTACTTCAGGAGCCATGGGCCGGCCACGGTGAGGGACTTCGTCTGGTGGTCGGGGCTCAGGACCTCCGATGCCGTACGGGGACTGGAGATGATCCGGGCCCGGTCGCGCGAGGTGGACGGATTGAGGTACTGGAGCGTGGGCCGGTCTGCACCGGCTGGGCCGGCCAAGAAAGCAGCGGTTCATCTCTTACCGATCTATGACGAGTACCTGGTGGCGTACCGGGACCGGCGGGCCGTGCCCCGGCCGGCCTATGATCGCGGCGGCTTGCAGCACGCTCTGGTGATCGCGGGACGAGTGGTGGGCACCTGGAGAGTGATCCCGGGTGCGACCAGCGTTGCGATCGAGTTGGCGGCACAGCGGAGACTCACCGCCGGAGAGCAGCGTGGGCTGGCTCAGGTCACGGCGCGTTACGGACGATTCCTGGGAGTTCCCGCACGCTTGCACCGGTCGGCCAGGATATGAGCGGTGAGCGGTAAGCTGTGGCGGTGAGATGAGGAAGGCAGGAAGGCAGGAAGAGCGAGTACCTCATCCCGAGAGCGCGACAGCGACCGAGGGATCTACCCCAGGGGCTCACGGTGCTCGCTGAGTAGATCCCTCGCTCCGCTCGGGATGAGCAGTTTAGTCACCGCTCACTTCTCACCGCTCACCTCTCACCTCTCACCTCTCACCGAAGTATTCAGCACTCCGCTACGTTCACGGCGATCTGGAGGGCAAGACCACCCTCCGCAGTCTCCTTGTATTTGACGTTCATGTCCTGCGCGGTCTGCCACATCGTGCTGATCACGGTATCGAGCGCGATCTTCGCTTCGGCGGGGTTGCTGGCAAGGGCAAGGGTGGACGCGGTGATGGCTTTGACCGCTCCCATGGTGTTGCGCTCGATGCAGGGAATCTGCACCAGGCCCGCGACCGGATCGCAGGTCAGGCCGAGGTGGTGTTCCAAGGCGATCTCGGCCGCCATCGCGACTTGCTCGGCAGAGCCACCGAGACATTGGGTGAGTCCCGCCGCCGCCATGGCGCTGGAGACCCCGATCTCGGCCTGGCAGCCACCCATCGCCGCGGAAATGGTCGCTTCCTTCTTTATGATGCTGCCGATCTCTCCGGCAGTAAGCAGAAAACGCTCGATGCCGGTCTCGTCGGCGTCGCAGAAGCAGAGGTAGTACAGCAACACCGCCGGAACCACGCCGGCGGCTCCGTTGGTGGGCGCCGTGACCACCCGGCCGAATCCAGCGTTCTCCTCGTTCACGGCCAGCGCAAAGCAGCTGACCCAGGCGAGCGTCTCCTGAAACGCGGGGCGGCTCTGCCGAATGGCCTGGATCCAGCCGTCGACATCCGGATAAATGGTATTCCCCAGCATCCCGGCGCTGAGTCCGGCAGCCCGGCGGACCACACCCAGGCCACCCGGCAGGACGCCGCGAGTGTGGCAGCCCCGGAAGACACACTCTTTCATCGTGGTCCAGATCGCGTCCAGGCTCTGGTGGATCTCCTCCGATGTGCGCCAGACCAGCTCGTTGCGCCACACGACCTCCGGCACGGTGAGCCCGTGGGCCTGGCAGTGGCGGAGCAGATCTCTGGCCGATTCAATCGGGAATGGGAGCGTGACCAAGGGGCTGCTCTCGCCCGACTCGCCAGCTTCGATGATGAAGCCGCCACCAACAGAGTAGTAGGTCTCGGCGACGCTGGAGCGGTCCGCGAGGATGGCGGTGAAGGTCAGACCATTGGGGTGTTGGGGGAGACTGATGCGAGCGTTGAAGCGACAATCGGTGGCAGGATCGAAGCGCACCGGGCGTTCACCGCCCAGCAGGATGGTTCGGGTTTGGCGGATCGCCTCGACTCGGTCGGGGATGGCAGCGGTATCGCACGCCACGGGGTCCGCATTCGAGAGGCCGAGCATGACGGCCATATCGGTCATGTGTCCTCGGCCGGTCTTGGCGAGCGAGCCGTAGAGCTCTACCCGGACTTCGACGATCGACCCGAAGACGCCACGCTCCTGCCACCGCCGCACTGCCTGCTGAGCCGCCCGCCACGGGCCGAGAGTGTGGGAGCTGGACGGGCCGACCCCGATCTTGAAGATGTCGAACGTGCTGATGGCTGCCATGGGACAGCCCTCCGGTGGTGCCGAGCGGCTGAGCGGTTCTGGAACATGCCAGCTGCGACGCCGGTTCGCCACTCGCTGCGCGGCCTCAGGACGGGTAGCTCGCTATTGCTGTACTCACCTCGTTGGGTCGGCTCCTCCGGGCCCTGCAGCACTCGATGGTCGGAGCCCGGCAGACTCCCGTCACAGTTGCATACCTTAACTCATCGCCGGTCTCCTCCCCTCGTGCTGACGTGCCCTTCGGAGCCGATCCCAACGAGGTGGCCCGCTGGCTGGCTGCCCTCGCCGGAGTCATATTCCCGTCGTTTCCTTCATCGCTCAGTGGTGAGGTCTTCACGCCCGACGCCGTCGCGCGACTCACGTCCGCCCTCTCCGACCGCTACCGGGTCGAGCGCGAGCTCGGCCAGGGCGGGATGGCCACCGTCTATCTGGCCGAGGACTTGAGGCATGGCCGGCGAGTGGCTATCAAGCTGCTCCACCCCGAGCTCTCCGCCATCCTGGGGAGCGAGCGGTTCCTGGCCGAGATCAAGGTCACCGCCAACCTCCAGCATCCGCACATCCTCGGGCTAATCGATTCGGGCGAGGCCGACGGGCTCCTGTACTACGTGATGCCCTACGTCGCGGGGGAATCGCTCCGCGCCCGCCTGGGTCGAGAGCGGCAGCTGCCGGTGGAAGAGGCGCTCAGGCTTTCGCGGGAGGTCGCGTCGGCCCTGGACTACGCCCACCGCCAAGGCGTGGTCCACCGCGACATCAAGCCGGAGAACATTCTGCTCCAGGACGGGGCGGCGCTGGTGGCCGACTTCGGGATCGCGCTGGCGGTGCACCAGGCCGGCGGCAGCCGGATGACCCAGACTGGGATGTCGCTCGGCACGCCGGCGTACATGTCGCCGGAGCAGGCGATGGGGGACCGCGAGATCGGAGCGCGGAGCGACGTGTACGCGCTGGGGGCGATGACGTACGAGATGCTCGCCGGCGAGCCGCCGTTCACCGGGCCTACCTCGCAGGCAATCGTGGCCAAGGTGCTGACCGAGGATCCGCCGCCGCTTCGGGCCAAACGGCCGACGGTGTCGGGCGCAGTGGAGTCCGCGATTTTCACTGCCTTGCAGAAGCTGCCGGCCGATCGCTGGGGCACGGCGCGCGAGTTCAGCGATGCTCTAAGCGGCCGGGACGCGGGCGCACAGCGGAATCAACCGGCAACCACCCTCCCCATGCCAGTGGCCATTCGGCGGGACT
>DASSED010000014.1:0-29018 GCA_035695405.1 Gemmatimonadales bacterium | reverse complement strand
TGAACGAGCCACTGTGCGAGCCGAGTACCGCGGTCGAGTCATTCCCGACCGCGGCCTCCCATCGCTCCCGAATTTTCCAGATGCCGGCCCGCAGCTCTGCGACTGGACGTACTCCCGCGAAAGGAGCCCATGCCCCGCCGGACATTTCCGGCTCCAGCAAAAACAGTTGGGTCATGAGCTCACGTCGCGGATGTCGGGCGGGAGATCATCCAGCAGCTGCTTGATCGCGGCAGCGCGCTCGGCCGGCATGACGAGAATGCGGCCATTGGCTTGAACCACGATGAGATCTCGCACGCCGCTCAACACGACGGTGTCGGCACCTCCCCACACTACGCAATCTGCCGAGTCGTGCAAAAAGGCTTTTCCCACCACCACGTTGCCCGCGGGATCCTTGGGTCGGACTCGGGTCAGGGCTTGCCAGGTACCCACATCGTCCCAGGCGAAGGCTCCGGGGATGACGGCCACCGATGCGCTACGTTCCAGAAGGCCAATGTCGATCGAGATCGGTGTGACTTCACGGAAGAACCGCTCCACCTCTCCGGCTCGAAGGAGCGGCAGTTGCCGGGCCACCTCGACGGTATGCGTCTCCGCCTCCCGCAAGAGCCGCTCCGCCGTCCAGGCAAAGAGTCCGCTGTTCCACAGGGCTCCCGCGGCCATGAGGTCGAGGGCGGTGGCGGCATCGGGCTTCTCAGAAAAGCGAGCAACCATGCGGGCGCTGTCGCCCAGCGGAGGGCCGGGCACGATGTAGCCGTATCCGGTCTCCGGACGCGAGGGAACGATCCCGACGGTCACCAGTCGGTCATACTCGCGAGCGGTGCTGAGCGCCGCCTCGGCTGTTCGGCGAAACGCCGCGGCGTCACCGACAGCCCAATCCGCGTGCAGCGACAACACGTCCGCATCAGGATCTCGACGCTGCGCCTCGGCCGTGGCCCAGATGAGCGCCGGGGCGGTTGAGGCTGGTCGAGGCTCTACCAGAATGTTCGACTGAGGAAGACTCAGGCGCTGCTGCAATCGCTCGGCCAGCCCCGCGCCGCTCACGACCAGTATTCGGTCGCGCGGGATGAGACCGACCAATCGATCGATCGTCTCTTCGGCGGTCGAGGTCGATCCGGTCAGCGGAAGCAGCTGTTTGGGATTCGCCGGCGTGCTGAGGGGCCAAAAGCGCGTGCCCGATCCGCCGGCGAGAACGACAGCCCATCTCATAGCAGCCGGTACGCGGGAAGGCTGGGAAGCGGGGAAGCACCACGCGTCACAGTATAGAAGCTCCGAGAACCCACATGTTCAGGAGGGCAACATTCCGACGAGGGGAATTTAAACAGGAAGGCTGAGAATGTAGACCCGGCTCAGGCACTCCGCTTCCCGAGTATCCGCTTCCTACAAGAGCTCCGCCAGTGCTGGTCGATGCTGCCGCAGATCGTACAAGAGCTCACCCATGTCGGTGTCGCTCCCGGCTAGGATGGCAAGGGAATCTCCGGAGGGAACCTGAGCGACGAGGACCATGCCACGCTCATACTCGACGACGGCTGTGCGCGGAGCCCCCCGACCGGCGCCGAGCCCGAGACGAGTGGCATACTGCACCAGCGTGGCTGTCAGAGCCGCCACGGCCTCGGGCTCGAACGGAACGCGGCCGGAGTGCTCGATGGGAAGCCCATCGGCGCTAAGAACCAGCACCGCCTCTACGCCATCGCGCGTGGCAAGACTTCGCACCAGCTCGCCCAGGTCGGCCATTCCCTGCATCTCTGTAAAAAGGTGCCAAAACGTAGAAGTCGCCCCCGGTGAAGTCAAGAAAAATGTTGATTCCGATTCGAGTGGCGCGTATCCTTCCCGATTCATGAGAGCACTATGCCTGTGTTTCCTCCTGGGGGCCGTCGGCTGCAGCGATTCCAACGGATTGGGCGAACCCACGCTGCCCAACGTGGAGCGCACCGAGACGCTGTACTCATTGATCGGAACTCCGGTGTCCACTCCCAGTGGGTACGCGCTCGAGGGGCAACGGTTGGTACGAACGGACCAGACCGACGCGTTCGACTTTGTCTACAGCCTGCAGAGCGACGGGCAACACGTGTTCCTGCCCCGTGCCGCGCTGGGGATCGATACGGCTAACACCGTGAGTCCCGGGTTTCTGGCCCGGGTCGAGAGCTTTCAAGACATCACCGCGGCGCCAAGCAACGGCTACATCACCGATAATGCCGTGCCTTTTGCAGTGGGCGATCGATTCGTGGTCCGCAGCCGGGTCACCTGCAGCATTGGTGTTCCCAAGTATGCCAAGCTGGAAGTCCTCACCTACGATGATGCGGTCAAGACCGTCACCTTCAGGATTCTGGTCGACGACAACTGCGGGTTCAAAGGTCTCCAGCCCGGTCTTCCCGACAACTGACCGTGATTGACATCAAGCGCTTCCGCCAGGACCCGGCCGGCAGCCGTGCCCGCCTCTTGCGGCGAGAAGATCCTTCGCTCGCCACCACGATCGATGAGATGCTGGAGCTGGATCGCCAGCGGCGAGATCTTCTGGTGCAGGTCGAGACGCTGAAAGCCGGCCGTAACGCCGCGAGTGACGAGGTGGCCCGCCGGAAGCGAAACCGCGAGTCCGCCGACGATCTGATGGAGCAGCTGAAGCAGTCCGGAGATGAGGTCAAGGGCCTCGATCTTCGTCTCCGCGAGATCGAATCCGAGCTGGATCGGCGCCTGCTCGCCCTTCCTAATTTCCTCCACGACGAGGTCCCCGAGGGGGATGCCGCGGCAAATCGAGTAGTGCGCTCCTGGGGAGAGCCGACCCGATTGGCTTTCACCCCCAAGCCGCATTGGGAACTGGGTGCGTCGCTGGGCCTCTTCGACTTGGCGCGAGGTGGGAAGATTGCCGGCTCTGGATTTCCGCTGTTTACCGGCTTGGGCGCCAAGCTGATCCGCGCGCTTGCCGGGTTCATGGTCGATTTGCACAGCCGGGAGCACGGATATCTCGAGGTGTCGCCACCCTACCTGGTCAACCGCGCGACTCTCACCGGAACGGGACAGTTGCCCCGCTTTGCGGAGGAGGTCTACACGATTGCGTCGGATGACCTCTACCTGATACCCACGGCGGAAGTTCCGGTCACCAACATCCATCGGGACGAGATTCTCGAGGCGGCACAGCTTCCGGCCAGCTACGTGGCGTACTCGCCCTGCTTCCGCCGCGAGGCGTTCTCTCACGGTAAGGACACGCGGGGATTGATTCGGCTCCACCAATTCGACAAGGTCGAGCTGGTCCGCATCGTGCGGCCAGAGGATTCGGCCCAGGAACACGAGCGCATTACCTCGCACGCGGAGGCGGTGCTCCAGCGGCTCGGCCTGGTGTACCGGGTAGTCGAGCTGGCAGCGGGCGACACCGGCTTCGCCAGCGCTCGAACGTATGATCTCGAAGCCTGGTCTCCCGGCGTAGGGGAGTGGCTCGAAGTCTCGAGCTCCAGCACATTCACGGATTTTCAGGCTCGACGGGCAAATATCCGGTACCGCCCGGCACCCAAAGCCAAGCCAGAATTGGTCCATACACTCAATGCGTCGGGAGTTGCGTTTCCCCGCACCATCATCGCGTTGTTGGAGAACAACCAAGCCGCCGATGGCTCGGTACGGATCCCCGAGGTCCTGGTCCCGTATCTGGGTGTCGATCGCTTGAGACCCCGTGGTTAGTGAGCGGCTGCAGCGCTTCGCGCCAACCATGGTGGTCGCGTCGGTCGCGGTTCTGGCGCTCCTGAGCTTCGGCACCGGCTGGCTGATCTTCCGCCATTTCCAGGCCGACGCTACCGCCACCAGCCGGCTCTATTCGGGCGTATTCGGCGGGTTGAACGACCCCCGGGCTGGGGCGGAAGCCGAGGCTCTCCTGCGCTTGGGCGAACAAGTGCGGGCGCTGGGACTGCCTCTGGTGGTAACCGATGATAGCGGCCGAGTCACGGCCGCAGCCAACCTCCCGTTCAGTGCCCCTATCGATGATCCGCGAGTGAAGCAGTACGCTGCCCGGCTGGACCGGCAGAACCCTCCGATCGTTGACATAGCAGTGGGCACCGTGCATTACGGGCCGCTGCCGGCCCAGCGAAACCTTACGGCTCTGGCGGTGCTCCAGGGACTCACCATCGCAGTGATGGTGGCAGTGGCCGTGTTTGCCTATCGGAGCGGAATGTCGGCGCAGCGAGATCGGCTCTGGGTGGCCATGGCTCGCGAGGCGGCGCACCAGATGGGCACACCGCTCACCAGTCTTCAGGGATGGATCGAGCGGGTTCGGTCCCGTTCCACCCCACCGCCAGAGCTGGCGGACCACCTCTCGGCTGACGCGGAGCGGCTCGACCGCGTGGCCCAGCGATTTGAGCGGATCGGCAACCCGGCAAAGCGGGAGCCGATCGGCCTGGGTGCCCTGGCCGATCGAGTGGCAGGGTACTTCCGTCCCCGGCTTCCGCGGCACGCCAACACCATCGATCTTCGAGTCGAAGCGGCGGGCGCCGGGCCCACGGTACTGGGAGATCCAGTGCTGTTGGAATGGGCGTTGGAAGCGCTGGTCAAGAACGCTATCGACGCGCTGCAAGGCCGACCAGGCAGCATTATCCTGCGGGTGAGCGCCGAGGATAAGATGGGTGCCGTTCGGGTCATTGATGACGGTCCCGGCATACCTAAAGAGCTACGGCGGACGCTGTTCGAGCCGGGCATCACCACGAAACGGGGTGGGTGGGGAATTGGATTGGCACTCTCTCGCCGCGTCGTCGAGGATGCTCACGAGGGGAGTTTGACACTGGAACCAACCGAGAAGGGAACCTGCTTCTTGATTCGAGTGCCGCTGGCCGGGCCGGAGACATGATCGAAGCGCCCGAGCCCGCGCTGGATCACGCGCTCAATCCGGCACAGCGGGAGGCGGTCGAGCACGTCGATGGGCCGCTGCTGGTCCTGGCGGGTGCGGGCTCAGGGAAGACTCGGGTACTCACCATGCGGATTGCGGCCTTGATTGACCGTCATGGGGTGCCCCCGGATCGTATCTTCGCAGTGACCTTTACCAACAAGGCGGCCGGTGAGATGAAGCAGCGCATCGGCCATCTGTTGAAGCGCGATCCTGCGGGTCTTTGGATTGGAACCTTTCACGCTCTATCGGCCCGGCTGTTGCGGCGTGAAGCCGAGTTGCTCGGTTTCAGCCGCCGCTTCACGATATATGATGAAGACGACCGGCTGAGCCTGATCCGGCGATTGATGGACCAGCAGCGGCACTCGACCAAACTCTTTTCTCCTCGAGCAGTGCAGTCGGTCATCTCGGCGGCCAAGAACCGCCTCACCGGACCGGCAGAGCTGGCGGCCAGCGGCGGGTTCGACCGGCTGGTGGCAGTGGCCGCGGAGGTGTACGCCGCGCTCGGTCCGGCGCTCAAGGCGGCCAACGCAATGGATTTCGATGACCTCTTGCTGCATCCGCTGACACTCTTTCGCGAGCACCCGGATCGCCTGCGGGTATATCAGAACCGGTTCCGCTACATCCTGGTGGACGAGTTTCAGGACACCAATCGAGCCCAGTACCAGCTGGTGCGGCTGCTCGGCGTTCACGGGAACGTGTGCGCCGTGGGAGACGATGATCAGTCGATCTATGGTTGGCGTGGCGCCGACGTGCGCAACATGCAGGACTTCCTCAAAGACTTCGCCGGCGCCAAGCTGATTCGTCTGGAGGAGAATTATCGCTCCACCCAGATTGTGCTGGATGCGGCAAACGGCGTCATTGCGGAGAATAGTGGAAGGATCGGAAAGACGCTCACCACCCGCCGGAGGGGGGGTGAGTCGGTCACACTTGTCGCGGCGGCTGATGAGCGGGATGAAGCCGAATGGGTTGTACGGGAGCTCCAGAAGCGGGCGGCAGCGGCCGACTGGCAGTACCGGGAGATGGCGGTGCTCTATCGTACCAACTCGCAGTCTCGCGCGCTGGAGGAGGCATTCCGCCGCGCCGGAGTGCCGTATCGTTTGATCGGCGCCATCAGCTTCTACGAACGCCGTGAAGTGAAGGACCTGCTGGCCTATCTGCGTCTGGTAGCCAACCCAGCGGATGATGAGGCGTTCCTGCGCGCCATCGGGGTGCCTCGCCGGGGCATTGGCGACACCAGCCTTGGGGTGCTTACTCAAATGGCCGCTCAGTGGGGAAAGCCTTTGCTGGCCACGGCCGCCATCGCCGATCGGATCCCGGATCTTAGACCCAACGTCCGGGCCGCATTTGGAAGCTTTGCCGGGCTGATCGAAGGCGCGGCCCGTCTGGAGCAGCTCGCGCCGGCCGATCTGCTCGATCACCTCATCCGAGCTCTGGATTACGAGGCGGTGCTCCAGGCCGAGGGTCCCGAGGGAGCCGACCGGTGGGAGAATGTGCGGGAGCTCATGGCCAGCGCTGCCAATTGGTCGGAGGAAGCGTCTCCCGAGGAGGACGATGGGACCACGCCTTTGGAACGATTTCTGGCCGAGGCCGCACTCCTCTCGTCCGCGGATACGACCATCGGCGAGGAGGAAGGCGTCACCTTGATGACGCTGCACACAGCCAAGGGACTGGAATGGCCGGTGGTGGTTCTGACCGGAATGGAACACGGATTGTTTCCGCTCACCCGCGCCGAAGAGCAGAGTGGCGGGTTGGAGGAGGAACGCAGATTGTGCTACGTCGGTCTGACCCGCGCCAAGGACAAGCTGTACCTCACCTGGGCTCGTGCCCGGCGTCGCGGTGGCGAGCTGAGACCCGGCATCGCGTCTCGTTTCCTCACGGCCATTCCTCCCGGAATCCTCGAGGAGCGACGGACCACCGCGCTCTGGGCACCAGACTGGTCGGCGAGCCGGACCGGCAGCCGGTCGGATGGCCGCTTGGGGAGCTTGGGCTGGTCCCGAGCTGGAACCGAGCGCCATCCCTCGGTCCGCCTGCCCGACAGTCCCCCCGAGGAAGCTTCTCAGGACAGCCCTCGATACGTCAAAGGCGAGCGGGTAAGGCACCGGAGGTTTGGCAGCGGGACGATCAGGGGTCTGACCGGAACCGGGCGGGAGCTCAAGGTGTCGGTGGACTTCGATGATGAGGCGGTTGGGGTGAAACAGCTCCTGGTTGCCTACGCCGGGCTGGAACGGGAGTGGGAGAGCGCATGAGCATCGGCCGGGAGGAAGTTCTGCATGTCGCGCGACTGGCGGAGCTGGCGGTTCGCGACGACGAGCTGGAGAGACTAGTCGAGCAGTTGAACCGCATCGTGGACTACGTCGCCCAGCTCGATAGCGTGCCTGCCGACCGAATGGCTGAACCCTTTCTTCCCGGACCCCCATCAGTGACCCTGCGCCCCGATGTAGAAGGTGCCGTACCTCTGGCTCGTCCTCCCGCGGCACTCGCACCGGAGTTCGCCGATGGCTTCTTCCTGGTGCCGCGCCATGGCGCCATGGAGGACCAGTGAGCCGAACAGCTGTGAGTAAGCCGGCGGGCCAGCGGGGGAGTAACGCCGCCGCCGTGGCTCGGGAAACCGGCGCCAAGCTCGCCGCAAGCGAATCGCTGAACGCCACCCTGCACTGGTCTCAGGCGCTGCTCGATGCCGAGGCGCAACGAGTAGACCGGATGCCAACGCCGGGCCCTCTGGCCGGTATCCCCATCGCGCTCAAGGACAACATCGTCACCGTCGAGCAGCCGACCACCTGTGGATCCCGAATTCTGCAGGGGTACGAGTCGCCCTACACGGCGACGGCCGTCGAACGACTTCGCGCCGCCGGCGCGCTGATCGCCGCCAAAGCCAACCTCGACGAGTTCGCCATGGGCTCGTCCACCGAACATTCCGCGTTCGGCCGGGTAAAACACCCCCTAGATCCGACTCGGGTACCGGGGGGCTCATCGGGAGGATCGGCCGCGCTGGTTGCGGCCGGTGTGGTGCCGGCCGCGCTCGGATCGGAGACTGGTGGCTCCGTACGGCAGCCCGCCAGCTTCTGCGGTGTAGTGGGAGTGAAGCCCAGCTACGGACGAGTGAGCCGCTATGGCCTGGTGGCGTTCGGCTCCTCACTGGACTGCATCTCCGCATTCGGACGAACCGTGAGCGATGCGGCTCGGGTGCTGGGCGCTATGTCGGGTCATGACCCGCTCGATGCCACCAGCGTCGATCGACCTCCCATCGGAGTGCCGGAGCCCATGACGGATCTACGCGGCCTCACGGTCGGCATTCCCCGGGAATACTTCCCGCCTGACCTGCACCCGGGAGTGGCCGCCGGGGTCCGGCGAGCTATCGACCGGGTCCGCGAGCTCGGCGCCGAGGTTCGCGATGTGTCCCTGCCGAACTCCTCGTACGCGGTGCCCACCTATTACATCATCGCGCCGGCCGAGGCCGCGGCCAACCTGGCCCGATACGATGGAGTTCGCTATGGCCCGCGCCGGATTGGCCCGGAAGGTGATATTCGCTCGCTCTATCGCGCCACCCGGGGTGAGGGCTTTGGCCCCGAAGTCCGACGCCGGATTCTGATCGGTACTTATGTCTTGAGCGCCGGGTATTACGACGCCTATTATCGCAAAGCGCAGCGGGTGCGCGCGCTGATTGCAGAGGACTTTCACCGGGTGTTCGCATCGGGGATAGACCTGTTGCTTACCCCGACTACCCCGACTCCGGCATTCAAGGCGGGAGAAAAGACCGAGGATCCCGTGGCCATGTATCTGGCCGACATCTTCGTGTGCCCCATCAACCTCGCCGGGTTGCCGGCCCTGAGCCTTCCGGCTGGTCGCAGCGAGGGTTTACCGGTCGGGGCGCAGCTCATCGCTCGAGCGTACGAAGAGGAGCGGCTCCTTGGGGCCGCCGCGGCGCTGGAGCGGATCCTACCGGGCGAGGCGGAGGTTCGCTGATGCAATGGGAGACGGTGATCGGCCTCGAGGTCCATGTCCAGCTCCGCACTCGCACCAAGATGTTCTGCGCCGACCGCACCAGCTTCGGTGATCCTCCGAACACCAACGTCTGTCCCGTCTGCCTCGGATTGCCCGGCGCCCTGCCGGTACCCAACGAAGCCGCCATCACTCTGGCGACGCGGGCTGCTCTGGCGCTCGAGTGCACGATTCATGAGACCAGCGTCTTTGCCCGGAAGAATTACTTCTATCCCGACCTGCCCAAGGGATACCAGATCTCCCAGTTCGATCGGCCGCTCGCCACCGCCGGCAATGTCACCTTCGATTCGGCCGAACGGGGCCGGGTGCGAGTGGGCATCACGCGTCTCCATGTGGAGGAAGACGCCGGCAAGCTGGTCCACGACCGGTTCCCCGGTAAGACAGCCGTCGATCTCAATCGTGCGGGGATCCCTTTGGCCGAGATCGTGAGTGAACCGGACCTTCGCTCTCCCGCGGAAGCCCGGGCCTACCTGACCACTCTGCGCCAGATTCTGGTCTATGCTGGGGTGAGCGAGTGCAGCATGGAGCAGGGAAGCCTGCGCGTGGACGCCAATATCTCGGTACGGAGGCCGGGTGAAACCCGCCTCGGCACCAAGACGGAAGTCAAGAACATGAACTCCTTTGCCAACGTGGAACGGGCCCTGGAGGCAGAACGAGCCCGGCAGGTCGCTCTCCTCGAGTCAGGAGGTCGAGTGGAGCAGGTGACCCTCCTCTTCAACGCCGGTACCGGCCAGGTGAAGCCCACAAGGTCCAAGGAAGAGAGCCACGATTATCGCTACTTCCCCGATCCCGATCTTCCTCCGCTGGTGCTCGCCCACCAATGGATTGCAGAGCAGCGGGCCGCCTTGCCCGAGCTGCCGGAAGCCAAACGGACTCGGCTGGAATCCGGGTATGGATTGCCGTCGTATGATGCCCGGGTGATCACCAGCGAGGCGGAGCTGGCGCATTACTACGAAGCGGTTGTGGGCGCAGGGGCCGACGCAAAGGGGGCGGCCAACTGGGTGATGGGCGACGTGATGACCGCCTACAACGAGACCGGCGGTTTCCCGGTCTCCGCAGAGACACTGGTCCAGCTGATCCATCTCGTGCGGGAGGGAACCGTGAGCCTGCAGGCGGCGAAGCGGATCTTCGCCGAGTTGGTTCGCTCCCCCGGGGAAGATCCTCGCGCCGCGGCTGAGCGTCTGGGGCTGGTTCAGGTGAGTGATCAGGCAGGCCTCATCGGCTGGGTCGATGAGGTGCTCACGAGTCATCCGTCGGAGGTCAGCCGCTTTCGCAGCGGAGAGACCAAGCTCATGGCGTTCTTTGTGGGACAGGTCATGAAGCGAAGTAAGGGGAAGGCGGATCCCAAGGCGGTACAGCCCCTGTTGCAGGAGCGGCTTGGGCAGGCGTCCTAGATTTTTATTTCTGGTCCAGCTGTTTGAGCGTCAACAGACTCATCGCGTCTACCGAGATTGCTCCATAGCGTGCCACCCAGTGGAGGTGGGGTCCGGTAACCCGCCCGCTTTTCCCCACTGCCCCAATGAGCTGGCCTGCCGTTACTCGCTGACCTTTTCGAACATCGATTCGGCTGAGATGGAAATAGCCGGTCATCAAGCCAGCTCCGTGGTCGATATACACCACGTGGCCGGCAAGGTAGAAATCGGCTACCAATGCCACGACGCCCCGCCCAGCCGCGAACACCGGTGCTCCGATGGTGCCCGCAAAGTCAGTGCCCAGATGTCGGCTTTGCACCTGGCCGTTGTACACCCGTGCGGTCCCGAAACGGCTGGTGATCCGCGCCTTTCTCGGCACCCGGAATCCACCGGTCCAGATCCGAGGCCGGGTTTGGGATCGGCGGGAGAGTGCCCGGCTCTGGGCGATTTCCGTCTGGATCCGCGCGGTGGCCGCGCTGTCGGGAGTAGCGTACTCCGGTGCTACCGACAGAAGCTCGCTGGCGTAGTCGGCGGGTCGCACCGGGAGCGAGAGCGCAAGCGTGTCGGTGGCGTCGCCGCGATGGAGCACGATCAAAAGCGGAACGGTATCGCCTGCGTCGACTGGGATGGCGATCAAGGCCCGCAGGCCGCCGGTTGGCCGTCGCTCGAAATGGAGTGGCTCGCCGGCAACTTCACCGGAGCCAATCCGTCCTCCGTGGAGGAGGCGAACGTCGAGCCACGCCATTATGCCCTGGGTGAGTGTGGCCGGACTGGTCGCCAGCGATACCAGGCAAGATGGATCCTGGGCTTGAAGGGGCTGCAGGAGAACGCTGGCGAGCACCAGCGCGCCGCCGGCCAAGCGGCCGAGGCCGCCTGGGGTTGAGCGTGGATTGTGCTGCGGGGTCAGCGGTCGCTGCTCACGAGCACGGTAGGTGGGGGGGTGGAACCTTCCGGGGCCCGCCAAGGCAGACGCCGCTGCAGCTTGCCCCAGAACGTCAGTTGCCGATCCGGCAATCCGAACTGCTCCTGGGCGGCATCCTGGAGCCGGGTGATATCCCGTCGTCCCGCTTCGCGCATCACCCGGCGCCGCATTTCCTTTGCCGTCTTCAGCGGACGCTCGCCCGATGGATCGAGGTGCCGGGCGGATGCCGCCGTCTCCGCCAACAGCTCGAGCATAAAGTCAAAGGACAGGCCCAGGTGTTGCTCGACGTCCTGGTCGGTCAGTGGCCAGCGGCTGTACTCCCGGGCGACCTGGCTGGCGCGCTGCCAGGAGGTGGTCTCGGTCAGGTGGACCATGCCACGAAAGAGCCGCCGATTGGTGCGTACGCTGAAGATTGTCGGAGCGATGATCCGGTCGAGGTGCGCGTCTGCCGGTGTGTGATCCAGCTGGATTACATCCTTGGCAACTTTGGCATAGGCATCGCCCAGATGGGCTTCGACCCGCGTCTCCCAGTACGAGTGGCCCACTGCGGCCGTGCTACTCGTGAGCATGAGTTGACGGGGTACGAAGTAATTGTGGGCGATCGTGTCCGCCGCGAGATGGCTCAGGTAGCCCAGGCCAAAAGCCCGAAGCGCATCACTGGTGGCGAGATCGTGGATTTCCTGCCCCACGTGCCAGTAGTGGCAGTGCCGTCCCAGAGGGGCGTAGTGCTTTGCGATCGAGGAATCCGCGGCGATGTTGCCGTACAGGAAGTCGAAAGGAAAGGCCCGGAGCAGATCGGCCACCGCTGCCGGGAGGAACGAGAGGTTGGCGAGGACCGATTCCCCCAGATAGATGTGGGTTCCCGGCGTCCAGGCATGGGCTTGTTCGGGCACCAACACCGACAGCAACCCCACGCCCACGACCGCGAGCGTAAGGCGAAACAGGGTCATCAGCGGCTCGGCACCAACAGGCGCCGAACCCGTCCCAGCATTCCGTTGCCGCGGCGCACCGAGCGGAGTGCCGCCGCGGCATCCAGCGCCGCGCTCTCCACTTCATCGCGGATGACCTCGTACAGCGTCTCCAGCTCCAGCAGTTTGGTCTCGACCCGGTCAACGGCCCGCACCGTTTTGCGCCGCAACCGCCGGGCCGTCTGGGCAAAGGCCCCGGTCTCCTGCCGTACGACCACCATCACGTCCTCGCCCTGTTCCGCCAGGCGCCTGACGGTTTGAAGGGTGCGCGCCACGTCATCCTGGAACCCCTCCACCAGGGTGCCGAGCCTCTTGGTCTGGCCGGCGATCTTCAGGGCGGCAATAGCGACGGCAATGGCGATAGCTATGAACGAGAGTGCGATGATGGCGAGCGAAATCGCTACGGTCGGGCCCACCCAAGCGGGGGACGCGCCGACCTGCACCATTGCGAGTGCCAACATATGTGGTTTGACCTCCTCCGGGCTGCTCGGACGTCCATAGCGTTGGATGGGCCGCGGTGTCCCACTCGCTAATACAAAGCGGTCGCGACCACATCGCAACCCCCTCGCTTCCGCTTGACGCAATTCCCTGCCTGCGTCAGCTTTGGCCATGCCTCCACGATTTTTAGTGCAAGGTGGACGTCCGTTGCGCGGCACCGTGCGCCCCGCGGGCAACAAGAACGCCGCCCTGCCGATCCTCGCTGCGACACTGTTGGCCGACGGTCCAGTCGAGCTGGACAACATTCCCCGAATCCGCGACGTCGAAACCATGCTGGCGCTGCTGGTGGATCTGGGTGCCACCGCGGACTGGACGGGGACCAATACCGTTCGCGTGGACACCCGTAGCGCCCGGCCCAAGCCACTCGACCCCGGTCTCTGCGCCAAGATTCGTGCGTCCATCCTCCTGGCCGGACCGTTGCTCGCGCGCTTTGGCAGCGTAACACTGCCACCGCCCGGGGGAGACGTCATCGGCCGGCGCCGGGTCGATACTCACTTCCTGGCTCTGGAGCACCTCGGCGCGGCGGTCATGGTCGGCGATCGCTACGAGCTGGAAACCAAAGGACTCAAGGGCGACGACATCTTTCTCGACGAGCCGAGTGTCACCGGAACCGAGAATGCGCTGATGGCGGCCGTGATGGCCAAGGGGCGCACGCTGTTACGGAATGCGGCCTGTGAGCCGCACGTGCAGGACCTGGCCCGCGCGCTGGTCTCCATGGGCGCTGAGATTAGTGGTATCGGCTCGAACATCTATACGGTTGAGGGCGGGAAAAGCCTCAAGGGTACGTCGTACAGCATTGGTCCCGATCACATTGAAATCGGGAGCTTCATCGGTCTCGCCGCGGTCACCAACGGCGATGTCACCATCGAGCCGGTGCGCTCGGAGGATCTGCGCAGCACGCTGTTGGGGTTTGAACGACTGGGCATCCGGCCCCGCATTGAGGGGACGCGGCTGAGCATTGCGCCAGGCCAGGAGCGACGCATCCGTCCCGATCTGGGAGGCCACGTGCCCAAGCTCGAAGATGGGCCCTGGCCGGCCTTTCCCGCGGATGTCATGTCCACCACCATCGTGAGCGCCACTCAATGCTCGGGCATGTTGCTCGTCTTCGAGAAGATGTTCGAATCCCGGCTCTTCTTCGTGGACAAATTGATCAGCATGGGGGCGCGCATCGTCCTCTGTGATCCCCACCGAGCCGTGATCTCCGGTCCTTCGCCCCTCAAGGGCGGAACGGTCGAGTCGCCGGATATTCGGGCCGGCATGGCGATGTTGCTGGCCGCACTGGCGGCCGAGGGTCGCAGCACGATTCATAACGTGGGACAAATCGAGCGCGGTTACGAGCGGATCGACGAGCGTCTCCGTGCCCTCGGTGCGGAGATCGAGCGGGTGGATGGGTAAGCAGCGGCAAAGCGGGAAGGCAGGGCAGCAGGGAAGCAGCAGCTCGGTCAAGAGCAGCGCACAGTCAGAAACTCCATCCACTATTCGGGAGACACCGCTCGCGGGGCCGGTTCCCCGGTTCGAGATACCCGGCTGGCGAGCGCGGTTTGGCGTCGTGGCCGGCATCACGGCTCGAGGTGAGGAGCCCAGCCGCGACTTCGACCTCGGTCTCTGGAGCCGGGCACCGGTAGGCGAGGTGATGAACCGGTGGGTTGCCTTCCGCCGAGCACTCCCGGAGTTCCCCGCCGTTGTTCTGGGGAACCAGGTACATGGTGTGGAGCTGATGCAGGTTGATACCGGTACCGGCTGGATCCAGATTCAGGGCATCGACGGTTGGATCACTACTGCGCCCGGAATTCTTCTCACTGTCACAGTCGCGGATTGTATTCCGGTGTACCTGGTTGCCCCAGGCCGGGGGGTCGCGTTGCTGCACGCCGGGTGGCGCGGCACTGCGGGAGGCATTCTGAGACGAGGGATCGAGGGGCTTGGCCGGGCGACTAACACGCCAGAGTCCCAACTCATAATGCACTGTGGCGTTGGGATTTGCGGTCCCTGCTATGAAGTAGGGTCTGAGGTTGTTGAGGCCTGCGGTCTCCCGCTGGACGGCCACGGCCCCTGGCACCTCGACTTGAGAGATCAGCTGGTTGGCCAGGGTCGGCAGATCGGGATCCGCCAAATCACCACTTCCTCATGGTGCTCCGCCCACGATCGGCCCTCTTTCTTTAGTCATCGGGCGTCGCAGGGCGCCGATGGCCGTATGGTAGGGTACATCGGAATGACGGCGGGGTAGCGGGTGGTTGCATCCAAACTCATTCCTCGTAATATTTAACCGCTGTCCGGACGGCCTGTCGTTGGGCCGACTGTCGATGTGGGGGAGTTCCCCCACATTTTTTTTCTTCTCTGCCGATGTCCGCCGACGCGCTTCTGAGTTCGATTCGCGATCACATCACCGGCCTCGGATTCGAGCTGGTTGACCTCAGGCGGACCGGAACGCTGCAGCGCCCCATCCTGCAGGTGCGGGTCGACCGCCCGGACAGCCGGCCTGGCCACGGAGTGACGGCCGACGACTGTGCCACGATCAGCCGGTCCCTCGAGCGTTTTCTCGAATCCAGAGCGATGGTCGGGTCCCGGTATGTGCTGGAGGTCTCCTCGCCGGGCCTGGAGCGTCCGCTTCGATGGCCCGAGCAGTGGCGTCGCTTCGTCGGACGGCAGGCGCGGATCCGCGCCGCGTCCCTGCCGGGCCGAAGCCGGGTGGAGATCGTAGCAGTCCCTGATGCGGACCACGTGGTAGTGCGTCTCGAAGGCGGATCAGAACTTACGCTGGCCCTTGACGCCATCCGGGACGCGACCTTAATCGATGATTCGGAGTTCTTTAGTAACCGCGGTAGGGGGTGAATGGATGGCTGGTTCGACTGAGATGTTGGCGGCGTTTCGTGAGCTCACGACGGCAAAGCAGCTGGAGCGATCCGATCTGTTGGAGCTGCTGAAGGACGGCATTCACGCCGCCCTGGTCCGGAAGTTCGGGCCCAACGTGCGGTTCGAGCTGAGCGTGGATGAGCTGCAGGGCACGATCAAGGTCGTGCGTCTTCGCCAGGTCACGGAGACGGTCGAAGACCCCAGCTGGCAGATCTCGCTGGAAGAAGCGCAATACGAAGACCCCGATTTCGCTGTGGGCGACATGCTGGAGGAGGAAGTTCCCTTCATGGAGTTCGGACGCCTCGCCGTCCAGGCCGCCAAGCAGCGGATTATCCAGCGGGTGCGAGAAGGTGAGCGGGCTCGCATCCGGGAAGAGTTCACCTCCAAGGTGGGCGAGCTGCTGTCGGGAGAAGTGCAGCAGATTGAGCGGGGCAAGCTGGTGATCATGCTCAACAAGTTCCGGGAAGCCGAAGCCATCGTGCCCTATCGAGAGCAGAACCACCGGGAGCACTTTCACCAGGGCGACACCATCCGGGCGGTGCTCAAGCGGCTGGAGGAAACACCGAAGGGCCCCCGGTTGATTCTGTCTCGGGGTGATCCGCTGTTCGTGAAAGCTCTCTTCAAGCTCGAGGTTCCCGAAATCCAGCAACAGGTTGTCGAGATCCGGGCCATTGCCCGGGAAGTCGGCAGCCGGACCAAGGTCGCGGTGATCTCCCGGGATGATGCGATCGATCCGGTGGGAGCCTGCGTGGGACTCAAGGGATCGCGGGTGCAGGCCGTGGTGAATGAGCTGGGCGGGGAGCGGATCGATATCGTTCCCTGGTCGCCGGACCCCGAGCGCTTTGCCCGCCTGGCGCTGGCACCCGCCCGAGTGGCCAAGGTGTTCTCCGATCCCGAGGCCAAGACGATCCAGGCCGTCGTGGATGAAGACCAGCTGTCTCTCGCCATAGGGCGGAACGGGCAAAACGTGCGCCTCGCCTCGGAGCTGACCGGCTGGAAGATCGATCTCTACTCCAGCCGCGAGTGGCTGGAGCGCGGTGGGGAAGGGCCGCTCTTCGCGCCGTTGCCCCCGGAGGAGGAGATGGCGGGCAAGGTGCCGCTCAGTGAGTTGAAGGGGCTGTCACCCGAGCTGACCGCTATTCTGGAGAGCGCCGGCTACAAGACGCTAAACGATATCCTCGACCTGGAGCGGGAGGACATCAACAAGGTTCCGGGCATGACGTCAGAGGCGGCCGATCAGCTCATGGGATTCCTGGCGGAGCTCACCGATGAGGAAGGTGGCGAGGAATCCCGTCCCCAGACCTGAGGCTGCTCCGGCTGATAGGCCTGGGGTACCGCGGGCGAAGGGTAGTAGTCGGAGTGGACGCAGTTCGTAGAGAAGTGCAGGCGGGAAAGTGTTGGTGCGTGGTGGTGGCGGAAGATGCCAGTCCCCGCGCGAAGGAAAAAGTGGTCCGGCTGGCAGCCGCCAAGGGGGTGCCGTTGCTGTCGGGTCCGAGCGCCGCAACGATCGGCGCCCAACTGGGAAGACCGCCGGTTATGGCGGTAGGCGTGCGGGATCGGGCATTGGCCGGAGGCATGGTGCAACTGGCGCCCGTTCGCCGCTGATGGAGGAATGAGTGGTCAAAACCAGAGTTCACGATTTAGCAGCAGAATTCGGGGTCGCTCCGGAGCAGCTCCTGAGCATGCTCAAGGACATGAACATCTTCGTGCGCAGCCATCTGTCGGCCCTGGAGAGCGATCAGGTCTCCGCGGTCCGGGTGCGGTGGGAGCGGGAGAAGCGCCGCACTGCCGAGGAGCCGGCCGTCAAGAAGGGTCGCCGCAAGGCGGCCAAAGCGGAACCGACGCCGGTAGCCGCCGAAGCCAAGCCCGCCAAGCGGCGCCGCACTGCCGCCGAGGTGGCCCAGGCTGAGGCGCAGGTCCAGGCCGAGAAAGCCGCTGAGCTGGCAGCGCTCGAGCTCGAGCGTCCGGTTTTGCACGAGCCCGAGGAGCCCACCACGGCCCAGACGCTGGAGGAGCGCGCCCGCGCCTTGTTCAAGGATCTGCCCCCGGCTCCCCCGGAGAGTGACGAGGTCGAGGTGGCCACCGAGGAGGAGCCGGTGAACGGCGGCGCTCCGGAGTCGCCCCTGTTCCGCTCCAGTGCGTCCCCGCCGGCTGCACCACGGACACCATTCATTCCTCCTCGGGTCCAGCGCCCCACCGGGCCGCCAGCACCCCGCGGTCCGAAGCCGGTGTTCAGCAGTAGCGCGCCACCAGCTCCTTCCCGGCCTGCCCCGGGTAACCGGACCGGGATGCCCGCTCGCCCGGGACCCGACCGGGGTGCACCCCCGGTCCGTACCTTCGGCCCCGATGCCGAGAAGGGTGGTGGGCGCAAGAAAGGCAAGAAAGGGAAGCGGTCATCGGTGGACCAGGAAGCGGTGCACGCCAATATCCTGCGGACCCTCCAGGGGATGAAAGGTCCCGCCGGACGCAAAGGGCGTCGGACCGACGAACCTTCCTTCCGGGAAGTGCAGGCCGGGCGTTTGGCCGAGGAGCGCGAGCGGGAGAAGACGCTCATTCGGGTCAACGAATTCGTCTCCGTCTCCGAGCTCGCCAGCGCCATGAAGGTCCCCGCTACCCAGATCGTGCAGTTCGCGTTCAAGGAGCTGGGTCTGATGGTAACGGTGAATCAGCGCCTGGATTTCGATCAGATCGAGCTGATCGCGTCGGCGTTCGGCTTCCAGGCCGTCAAGGAGGACGAATACGCCGCGGAGACGGCCCTGGAGGAGACGACCGACAGCACCGAGGAGCTGATGCCACGGCCGCCGGTCGTCACCATCATGGGGCACGTCGACCACGGCAAGACCTCGCTGCTCGACTACATCCGCAAGGCGAACATCGTGGCCGGTGAAGCCGGTGGTATCACCCAGCACATTGGTGCGTATCACGTCGAGCTGCCGGGCGATAAGCGGATCACGTTCCTCGATACGCCAGGCCACCAGGCCTTTACCGCCATGCGCGCCCGCGGCGCTCAGGTGACCGACATCGTGGTTCTGGTCGTCGCGGCCGACGACCAGGTCATGCCCCAAACGGTGGAGGCCATCAGCCACGCCCGAAATGCGGGGGTGCCGATCATCGTGGCCATCAACAAGATCGATCTGCCCACGGCCAACGTGCAGAAGGTCAAGCAGGATCTCCTGCAGCACAATGTCGTGCTGGAAGAGTTCGGTGGCACGGTCCTCTCCGCCGAAATCTCGGCCAAGAAGGGCACCGGCATCGATCACCTGCTGGAGCAGATTCTGCTGCAGGCCGAGATCCTGGATCTCAAGGCCAATCCTGGCGGCAAGGGCCATGGCACCGTGCTCGAGGCCACGCTCGACCCGGGCAAGGGCCCGCTGGCGACCATCCTGGTGCAACGGGGTACACTCACCGGTGGCGACAACTTCATTTGCGGCAAATTCTCCGGCCGGGTGCGTGCGTTGTATGACGAGCGGGGCAAGGCGGTCAAAGCAGCCGGGCCTTCGATCCCGGTCCAGATTCTGGGATTCGAGGGGGTTCCCGCGGCGGGGGACATCTTCGCCGTTGTCACCGATGCAGTCGAGGCTCGGGATATCGCCCAGAAGCGCCAGCGGCTGGAACGGGAGGCCCAAAACCGCCGCAGTGCCAAGGGCACCTCGCTGGAGGACTTCAGCCGCGCCCTCAAGGAGGGCGAGGTCTCGATGCTGCGCATCATCATCAAGGCCGACCAGGGCGGCCCGGCAGAAGCCCTGGCCGACGCGCTGGCGCAGCTCACTACCAACGAGGTGCGGGTGGATGTGGTGCACCGCGGAGTCGGAGCCATCACCGAAAGCGATGTCCTCCTGGCGAAGGCATCGGGCGCGATCGTCCTCGGTTTTCACGTACGACCCGATTCGAATGCCCGAGCCGCGGCTGAGCGCGAGCAGGTCGATGTCCGGACCTATCGCATCATCTACGAGGCGGTCGAGGACGTCCGCAACGCCCTCGAAGGACTCCTCAAACCAGAGGAGCGCGAGACCGTGCTGGGCGAAGCCGAAGTCCTTCAGCTCTTCAAGGTCAGCAAGGTGGGGACCATCGCGGGCTGTACCGTCCGGAGCGGAACCATTCAGCGCACCGCCAAGGCGCGAGTTATCCGGGACGGCACCACGGTGTATACCGGAGCGCTGTCAAGCCTCAAACGCTTCAAAGACGACGTCCGAGAAGTGCGTGAGGGACTTGAGTGTGGTATCGGGATCGAGAACTTCAACGATCTCAAGGTCGGTGATCGGATCGAATCGTATCGGATGGAAGAGATCAAGCGCACCCTGCAGCCGGCCGCATCGGGGGCTGCGGGGTGAGATCAGTCAGGAGTCGGGAGCTGGGAGCTTCCGGTGCAGAGTGAAATCGACCCAATGTCGCTCCTCCAGACTCCTAGCTCCTGACTCCTGACTATGGTCGTCGCCATCACCACCTGGGACCTTCACCTGCCTGCATGTCACTCCCTCAAGGAGAAACGCGGCGTGCTTAAGCCGCTCACCGCGGGGCTTCGCCGGACGCTCAACGTATCGGTCGCGGAAACGGATCACCAGGATCTGTGGCAGCGCGCGGAAATCGCCTGCGCGGTCGTCGGGAGTGCTCGCCAGATCGTGGAGGAAACCCTGCGGGCGGCTGACCGATTGGTCGAGGAAACCGACGGCGTCCGGATCGTCGATACCGTCACGGATTTCCGATGAAAGGCTCCTCGCGCCGGCCGGAGCAGGTGGGCGAAACGTTGCGTCAGGTGATCACCGATGCCTTGGCTCGCGAGGTCCGTGATCCGCGCGTGGGTTTCCTCACCGTAACCGGAGTATTGGTGAGCAACGATCTCTCGCATGCCCGGGTCATGGTCAGCGTGCCCGGGGAAGAGGCCGACAAGGACCGCGCTTTGGAAGGGCTCCACAGCGCCGCCGGTTTTCTCCGCTCCCGTGCAGCACGAGCCTTGACGACACGCTCCGTTCCGGAGCTGCACTTTGAGCTGGATCGAGGGCTGGAGCACGCTGCGCGCATCAACGAACTCTTGAATACGATTCGGCGGGAGGGCCCGGACTGACCGGAGCAATGCTGGTGGATAAGCCCGCCGGCATGACCTCGCACGATGTGGTGCAGCGCGTCCGCCGCATACTTGGGACCAGAGCGGTCGGCCACACGGGAACCCTGGATCCTTTTGCCACCGGGTTGATGGTGATGCTGGTTGGCCGAGCGACCCGGCTCGCGCGCTACCTCGAGGCTCAGTCCAAGACCTACCTCGCCACCGCCCGGCTCGGCATCAGGACCACGACCGACGACCTGACGGGGCAGCCCCTGGGAGCCTCATCCACTCAGCCAGTTCCCATCGCTCGGGTGCGCGAGGTGCTCGCCGCTTTTCACGGCGTGCAGCGCCAACGGCCGCCTCAGTTTTCGGCGAAGCATGTCGCTGGGGAGCGAAGCTACCGCAAGGCGCGTCGGGGAGAGCTCGTGGAGTTGGACGAGGTGAGTGTCACCGTGGACCGGATCGAGTTGGTGGCCTACGAGCCTCCACTGGCAACGTTCCGGACGACGGTCAGTGCGGGAACGTACCTGCGCGCACTGGCACGGGATCTCGGCGAGCGACTCGGCGTGGGCGCGCACCTCACCAGTCTTCGGCGGGAGGCTGTCGGTTCCATGCGCGTGCAGCAGGCGGTGACCCTGGAGCAGGTCAGCTCCGCCGCCCTCCTGCCACCGCAACGCGTCATTGGGCACTTGCCGAGCGTGAATCTCGACCCGTCGGAGCGGCAGGCCGTGAGCCACGGTAGGGCCGTCCTCGACAGCAGGGCGGCAATTGCCAATGAGAGCGACCCAGTGGCATTGCTGGCGGACGGTGAGCTGATCGCGATCGCGCGATCCGGGGCAGGTTGGTTGCATCCCACCGTCGTGCTCGAATCGGTATGATCTGGGCCTCGCCTCATGGGCCGTCGGCTACACTGCCGCGGTTGCCAAACGGGAGCACCGTGACTGTGGGGTCGTTTGATGGGGTCCATCTGGGGCATCAGGCGGTCCTGGGCGAGATCGCCGGACGAGCTCGCGAGGCGGGGCGAGCCAGCGTGCTGGTAACCTTCGATCCCCACCCGCTGGAGGTTATCAATCCGGCTGCGGCACCTCCCCTGCTGACGACCGGCCCGGAGCGACTGGAGATTTTGGCCCAATCCCCGCTTGATTACGTGGTTATCCTCCGGTTCGATCGGCAGCTGGCGGGACTGACGCCGGATCAGTTTGTTCGGGAAGTACTGCTCCACCGGTGTCAGGTGCGTGAATTGGTCATCGGCCACGACCATGGCTTTGGCCGCGGCCGGAGCGGTGACGTCGAAACCTTGAGACAGCTGGGGGCTTCGTTGGGCTTCGAGGTCGACGTGGTCGAACCGGTGGACTATGCCGGCCTCCCCGTCTCCAGTAGCCGGATTCGGCGAGCGATTACCGGCGGCGATCTGGCAAGTGCCGCAGCCATGCTGGGACGGCCCTACGGAGTGGTGGGCCGGGTAGGACAGGGCGAGCAGCGGGGCCGCCTGCTGGGAGTTCCGACTATCAACCTCAGCGAGCTCTCGTCCCGAAAGCTTCTGCCGCCCGATGGGGTGTACGCAGTCCGGGTGGAGTGGCGGGGTGGCCAGGGCGGCGGGATGATGAATCAGGGACCTCGGCCTACTTTTCACGATGGTCGTCGGGTGCTCGAAGCCCACATCTTCGGCTTCGAGGGAAATCTGTATGATGAATGGGTACGCATTGAATGGATCGAGCGTCTCAGGGATATTGAACCCTTCGACTCAATCGATCTCCTGAGGCAGCAACTCGAACGAGACCGTACCCAGGCCCAGGCCGTGCTTCACCGGGCCGGAATCAACCTTAACCGCGTGTCCCACGCCTGAGAGTCTGATCGACGATGTTCTCCACCATTCGTTCACGTCTCCTGCTTATCGCCCTGCTGGTGTTGGGGTCGGTGTATTTCCTGTTTCCCCGCAACATTACGCTGCGCGAGCGGGGTGCGAACGGAGTGATGCGCGATACCGTCGTCACCCGGGTTCCGCTCAAGCGGGGTCTCGACCTTCAAGGGGGGATGCACCTGGCACTGGAGTTGGACCAATCCAAGCAGGTGTCCGCCGATCCCAAGAAGGATCTGGATCTGGCCTTGACCGTCATGCGCAAGCGGATCGATGAGTTCGGCGTCGAAGAGCCATTGATTCAGAAGGTGGGCGACGACCGCATCGTCGTGGAGTTGGCCGGCATCACCGATCCCGCCCGGGCCAAGGGAATCGTTCAGCGCAGCGCGTTTCTCGAGTTCCGGATGACCGACAAGACCAATGCGCTGGAAAAGGCTATTCCCGCGATGGATCGCACCCTGCGCGGATTGGGGATCAAGGGGCAAACCCCGACGGAGCCAAGCAAGCCCTCGGCGGTGCAGGAGCTGCTCGGGGGGGACACGACCAAGCCTGCCGCCAACGACTCGGCCCCGAGCGGCGCCAAAAAGTCCGGTGCGGCCAAGGCCAAGGACACTGCACACCGCTCGGTGAAGGATACCTCGGCTGCGGACACCTCCCCGGTTCTTGGCGGGGTGCTCAGCGGGCTGATCCAGCCCTCCGGCGCCGGTGCGGTACCGGGCGAATACATGGTGCCGGAAACCGCTTATCCTCGAGTCGACAGTCTCCTCAATATCTCCACGGTAGCTCGGCAATTACCTCGCGGGGTCGTGCTTCGCTGGAGTGCCGCACCCACGAGTGTCGGTGTCCAGCCGGTTCGTTTCCTGTACGCCCTCGAGGACAAGAGCATCGTTACGGGGAGCAGCCTGGTGAATGCCCAAGCTCAGTTGGATCCTCTCACGAACGGGCCGATCGTGACCTTCGAGCTCGACCGCGCGGGCGGCCGCAAGTTCGGTGAAGAGACCGGCAAACACGTCGGGGACTACATGGCGATCCTGCTCGACGGAAGGGTCCAGGGCCGGCCGCCCGTGATTCAGAGCCGGATCGGACGCAATGGCCAGATCACCCTCGGGGGCAAGACACTGCAGGAAGCTCAGGATCTGGCTCTCACGCTCAAAGCGGGCGCGCTGCCCATTCCCCTCAAGATCGTCGAAGAGCGGCAGGTTGGCGCCAGCTTGGGGAGCGACTCGATTCATGATGGCATCAAGGCCGGACTGGTCGGAACCGCGCTCGTCATTCTGATCATGCTGGTCTTCTATCGACTGAGCGGCGCCCTGGCGGTTCTCGCGCTCGGTCTCTACATCCTGTTTACTCTGGGAGCCCTGTCGATGGTGGACGCCACGCTCACCCTCCCTGGGCTGGCGGGGATTGTGCTCTCTATCGGCATTGCGGTGGACGCCAACGTGCTGATCTTCGAACGCATTCGCGAGGAGCTGCTCCACGGCAAGACCGTGCGGCTGGCGATCGACGAGGGATTCCGTCACGCGATGAACGCGATCATCGACTCGAACGTGAGTGCCGTGCTCACAGCCTTGTTCCTCTTCCAGTTCGGCACCGGCCCGGTCAAGGGATTCGCCGTCACCCTCATTCTGGGTATCATGGCCTCGATGGTTACGGCCGTGTTCGTGACCCGGACCTTCTTCATGATCTGGCTGCAGCGGCGCCCCACCATGTCCACGCTGAGTATCTGACATGCTGAGACTCTTTTCCAACGCCAAGTACGACTTCATCGGTCTCCGCCGCTATGCCTACGCCCTCACGGCACTCATCCTGGTGCCGGGACTGCTCTATCTCCTGGTTCGAGGGCTGAACTACAGCATCGAGTTCACCGGTGGGACTCTGCTGCAAATCCAAAGCAAGAAGCCGGTGAATGTGGCGGAGCTCAGAACCGGGTTGGACCGCCAGGGCATCCACGGGGCGGAGATCCAGAATTTCGGCGCTGAGAACGAGTACGTCATCCGGGCTCGGGTAGCCAAGCCGGGCAGCGACGCCAACGATACCCAGGCGACGGCGACTGCTGTGACCCAGGCCCTCAATGCGGTGTTGGGTTCGGGGAACTATGCCGTGGTCCGCACCGAAGCAGTGGGGCCCAAGGTTGGGGGTGAGCTGAGACAGAAAGCGTTTCTGGCCATCTTTCTGTCGTTCTTCGCCGTGCTGGCGTATCTGGCGTATCGCTTCGAGTGGCGGTTTGGCCTGGCGGCCGTGGTCGCGACGGCCCACGATATTCTCGCGACTATCGCATTTATCGGCGTGCTCCGGCTCGAGGTGAGCTTGACGGTAGTCGCGGCGGTCCTCTCGATGGTCGGCTATTCGCTAAATGACACGATCATCATCTTTGATCGGGTCCGAGAGAATCTTTACCGGCACAAGCACGAGTCCTTCGAGCAAATCCTCAATCGATCCATCAACGAGACTCTTCCCCGTAGTGTGCTGACCCACGGCACCACCATGGCCAGTCTCATTGCCCTCACCATTTTTGGCGGCGAGGTGATCCGGCCCTTTGCCCTGGTGATGCTCTTTGGGGTGTTCACCGGCACGTTCTCATCGATCTACATCGCTTCGCCGGTATTGATGGCAATCGAAAAGCGCTGGCCCGGTCCCGCAGCCCGGGGGCATCTCGCTCCTAAGAAAGCCCCTGCAGCCGCGCCCGCTCGCAAGCCCCAGACGGTGTAGCGAGACGGGAACCCGGGAAGGACGTGCCGGGCGGCAAGGCTTGTCACCTGGTCCTACTCGATCACAATCCTTCACGGACTTTCCCGTGCGTCCGTCATGCTGATCGATACCCATTGCCATCTCGCTGACTCCGCCTACGACGCCGATCGCGCCGAGGTTCTGGAGCGCGCCTGGGCCGCAGGAGTGTCGCGCATCGTCGTGATCGGGGAGTCGCGAGCCAGGGCTGAGGCCGCCCTGGCCATGGTCCGCTTGGACCAGCGGCTGAGGGCAACAGCGGGCATTCACCCCCATGACGCCCGGCTCTGGAGTGCCGAGTCCGAGGCCTGGCTCCGCGAGGTGTGTCGTGATCCTCGGGTTGTCGCGGTCGGCGAAATCGGGCTCGACTTCCACTATGACCACTCGCCTCGACCAGCTCAGCATCGCGCCTTCGAAGCCCAGCTGGCGCTCGCCGCCGAGACCGGGAAACCCGCCATCATCCATGCCCGAGAAGCGGATGACGATGTTGCCGCCATCCTCGCTTCCCAACCTGGCATTACCGCCGTCCTGCATTCGTTCAGCAGCGGGATGGGGCTCTTGCGAGCCGGACTACTCCTCCGCCACTATGTCTCCTTCAGTGGGATGGTAACCTTCAAGACCTGGAGTCTGGACGACGCGATTCGCGAAACGCCGCTGGACCGTTTGCTGCTGGAAACCGACGGACCGTATCTGGCGCCCGTTCCCTATCGGGGAAAGCGAAACGAGCCGGCATTCGTCCGCCAGGTTGCCCAACGAGTCGCTGTGGTGCGAGGCATGACCGTGGACGAACTCATTGCTGCCACCGGAACGAACGCTGAGCGGGTGTTTCAGCTACAGGGAGCCGGCAGTCAGCGCTCCCGGGCCACACTCCAGACGCCAGACCCCTGACCCGGAGATTGCTGTGACCGCAACCGCAACGCCGGTCCCCTCCGACATCGCGATCGCGCAGGCCGCTAAGCTCCGGCCCATCGCCGAGGTCGCCGCTGAGGCCGGGCTCGGCCCCGACGAGATTCTGCTGTACGGACGCTATAAGGCCAAGATCACCGCTGAGGCCATTGCGAAGCGGAAGCCGAAGGGCCGCCTGGTGCTGGTCACCGGGATCAACCCCACCCCGGCGGGTGAAGGAAAGAGCACGGTCACGGTCGGCGTGAGCCAGGCGTTTCGCCGGTTGGGGAAGAAAGTGATCGTGTGCATTCGAGAGCCCAGTCTCGGCCCCGTGTTTGGTGTGAAAGGGGGAGCAGCGGGTGGCGGCTATGCCCAGGTCGTACCGATGGATGAGATCAACCTGCACTTCACGGGTGACTTCCACGCCATCACCTCGGCCCACAATCTGCTCTCCGCGATGCTCGATAACCACATGCACCAGGGGAATGCGCTCGGTATCGACCCTCGGCGGATCAGCTGGCCTCGAACGTTGGACATGAACGATCGGGCACTGCGATCGATGGTGATCAGCCTGGGCGGGATCAACGCCGGGCCGGTGCGGGAGGAACGATTCGTCATCGTGCCGGGCAGCGAGATAATGGCCATCCTGGCACTGGCCAGCGATCTCGCGGACCTCGAGACCCGGATCGGCCGGATCATCGTGGGATTGACCCGCGACCGGAAGCCGGTCACGGCCGCGGATCTCAAGGCCGCCGGAGCCATGACCCTCCTCCTCAAGGATGCCATACTTCCCAATTTGGTCCAGACGCTGGAAGGGGGCCCCGCGCTGGTCCACTGCGGTCCCTTCGGCAACATCGCGCATGGCTGCAATTCCATCGTCGCTACCAAGCTGGGGCTCTCGCTGGGTGAGATCGTGCTCACTGAGGCCGGGTTCGGTGCTGATCTCGGCGCGGAAAAGTTCTTCGACATCAAGGCTCGTTTTGGTGAACTCAAACCGGAAGCCGCCATCGTAGTGGCCACGGTTCGAGCACTTAAGATGAATGGCGGGGTCAAGAAGGACGCGCTCGGTAAGGAGGATGTCGCAGCCCTGAAACGAGGCATGGTGAATCTCGAGGCCCATGTGAAGAATGTGCAGAAATTCGGGGTGCCGGTGGTGGTGGCGCTTAATCGTTTCAACTCGGATAGCAAAGAGGAGATCGAGACGGTGCTCCAGGCAGCCCGGGGCTGGGGCGCACGAGCGGCTCTCAGCGACGTGTGGGCCAAGGGAGGGGCTGGAGGAGAGGCGGTGGCGAGAGAGGTTCTCGCTCTTCTCGACGAAAAGAAGGCGGCGTTCAAGCCACTCTATGATGCCGCCCGTCCGATCAAGGAAAAGATCGAGACGATAGCTCGGGAGATTTACGGGGCGGCAGGGGTAGACTACAGCGCCGCCGCCGAGAAGAGCATCGCCCAGTGCGACGCCATGGGTTTGAGCGGAACCCCGATTTGTGTGGCCAAGACGCAGTATTCCTTTTCGGATGATCCTACCAAGCTGGGCCGGCCCACCGGATTCCGCCTCACCATCCGCGACATATACCCCTCCGCCGGCGCCGGCTTTGTGGTGGCGCTGGCCGGAGACATAATGACCATGCCCGGTCTCCCCAAAGTTCCTGCCGCGGAAGCCATCCGGGTGCTGCCGGATGGCACCATCGAGGGACTCTTCTAATGGCCCTCGACCTTGTTTCTACCTCTGGAGCACCCCGGGCCATCGGTCCCTACAGCCAGGGCGTCATCGCTGGCGGCTTTCTGTTCACGGCAGGCCAGGTTGCGCTCGACCCATCCCAGGGAGAGCTGATTCCCGGCGGAATCTCGGAGCAGACTGCCCGTGCCCTGGAGAATCTGCGGGCGGTGCTGCGGGAGGCCGGCTCTGATTTCTCTCAGGTGGTGAAGACCACCGTCTTTCTGGTGGACATGGCCGACTTCGCCGGAATGAACGAGGTCTACGGTAAGGCATTCGGGGAGCACCGTCCGGCTCGCTCCACCGTGGCAGTCGCAGCCCTCCCTCGCGGAGCGCGGGTCGAGATCGAGGTAATTGCCACGGTGAGCGGTGAGCGGTAAGCGGTCAGCGCTACCTGCCCCGGCCGCGGAGCGACCCGCTTACTGCTTACCGCTCACCGCTTACCTTCCAGCTGGGAGCGGATCGGGCCTGGTGGTCTGGCCGGTCTTCAAAACCGCGATGGAGGCGCCTTCGGCGGCTCCGGTGGGTTCGATTCCCACACGCTCCCGCCACCCGCGCCATTACGCGTGGGTGGTTCTTGCGCTCCTCACCTGGGCCGGCACTGCCATGGCTCAGGATTCCGTCGCCGCTCCCCGTCCAGCTCCCGGGGCTCGGGATACCACTACTCGCCAATACATCAGTCCCGCCAATGCGCTGTGGCGTTCGCTTCTGCTTCCCGGATGGGGACAGGCCCGGCTCAATCGCAAACTGTCCGGTGGCATCTTCGTGGCCTGGGAAGGTGTCACGCTCGGCATGACGCTCAAGACTCGAAGCGAGCTCAACTACCTGCGGCGGATCGGCTCGGGCCGGGGCGACGCCAAACGCCAGGAGCACGAGGACTGGCTGGTCCTGCTGGCCTTCAACCATCTGTTCTCGGGTCTCGAGGCGTACGTCTCTGCGCACCTTGCGGATTTTCCGGGTGACCTTCGGTTCGAAGCGGTTCCGGGGGGGGTGGAAGCATCGATGGCGCTGCCCTTCGGGGTGCGATGAATCGGGCGCCGATCGGAATCTTCGACTCCGGTATTGGAGGGCTGACGGTCGCCCGTGCGCTCTACGAGCGGTTGCCCCATGAATCCACCATCTATTTCGGCGACACCGCGCGGGTTCCTTATGGACCCAAGTCACCCGACACGGTTCGGCGCTATAGTCTCGAGATTCTGCATTGGTTATTGGGACAGGGAGTCAAGGCGGTGGTCATCGCCTGTAACACCAGCACGGCGCACGCGCTGGACACGTTGCAGGCCGAGTCG
>DASSED010000013.1:0-3109 GCA_035695405.1 Gemmatimonadales bacterium | reverse complement strand
TCGACCCCCTATTTTCGTGAGGCGCTGAACGAGATCCTGGCAGGTGGCAGACAGATCTTCTAGATAAGTGGTGACAGGTGAGGGGTGAGAGGCAGCGAATCTCTCACCTCATACCTCTTACATTTCAAGCCGTACTCACTGGGGAGTTCCCGCATGTCCGAGCTCGTGGATCATCTTACCGACCTCCAGCGGCGAGTCGCTGAACTTCGAGACTTTCTTTGACTTGTCCGGCAAGGCCGAGCGACTGAGCGCGCTCGAGACCAGGCAGGCTATGCCGGGATTCTGGGCCGATCCCGAAACAGCCCGGACATCGGTACAAGAGATCAAATCCCTCAAGAACTGGCTCACCCCCTACGACACTCTGCAACAGAGGCTCCACGAGACTCTCGAGATGGCGGAGCTGGTCCAATCCGAACCCGATGCCGGGTTAGAAGGCGACTTGGCCCGCGAAACCGAGGAGATCGAGCGGTCAGTGGAGGACTTTGAGCTCCAGGCCATGCTCCAGGGGCCGGAAGACGAGCGGGACGCGTTGCTCACCATCCATCCGGGAGCGGGAGGGACCGAATCGCAAGACTGGGCCGAGATGCTGATGCGGATGTATGTCCGCTGGGCCGAGCGCCACGGGTTCGAGGTGACCGTGCTCGACCTGCTGCCTGGGGAGGAGGCCGGCATCAAGTCCGTATCCATCGAAATCAAGGGCCAGTATGCCTACGGCTATCTCAAGGCTGAGAAGGGGGTGCACCGCCTGGTCCGGATATCTCCGTACGACTCGCAGGCCCGCCGTCACACGTCGTTCGCTTCGGTGTTCGTGTACCCGGATATCGATGACACGATCGAGATCGACCTCCGCGACGAAGACATCAAGATGGACGTTTTTAGAGCATCCGGTGCCGGCGGCCAGCACGTCAATAAGACTTCGTCCGCGGTGCGTCTCACTCACCTGCCGACCAACACGGTAGTCTCTTGTCAGCAGGAGCGGAGTCAGACGAAGAATCGGGCTACCGCCATGAAGATGCTCCGAGCGGCTCTCTATCAGAAGAAGCTGGAGGAGCAGGAAGCGGCCCGAGCCGTCATCGAGGCAACCAAGACCGACAACTCCTGGGGGAACCAGATCCGGTCCTATGTGTTCCAGCCATATACCATGGTCAATGATCACCGAACTGAGGTGAAGATTGGTGATGTCCAACGGGTGATGGATGGAGATCTGGATCCGTTCATCCAGGCGTACCTGAAGCGATTTGGAGGCAAGGCGGCGTGAGCACGGTGGAGGAGCGCTCCTATGTCGAAGCCGCCCGGCGAGAGAAGCGCGCTGCAATCGAAGCGCTGGGCGTTGCACCGTTCGCCTATCGCTTTGAGCGCTCCCATACCGCAGAGCAGGCCCGGCAATCATTTCAGGAGGGTACCGACCACTCGGGTGCGATTGTCGCCATCGCCGGTCGCATCGTTTCCTGGAGACCCAAGGGGAAGGTCGTGTTCGGGGATCTCGAGGACCCCAGCGGAAAGATCCAGGTGTACTTCCGCCAGGACGACCTGGGAGCCGGCTTCGAACTGGTCAAGCTGCTCGACCTGGATGATCACGTAGGTATCAGGGGAATGGTCTTTCGGACCAACGCCGGCGAGATCACGGTTCGTGCATCGGAAGTCGTGCTCCTGGCCAAGTCGCTTCGGCCGCTTCCCCGAGGGAAGACTAGACAAACCGACGAGGGCGCTGTGACCTATGGCGCTCTCCAGGACACGGAACTGCGCTATCGGCAGCGCTACGCCGACTTGGCCGTCAACCGGGAGGTCCGGGACGTTTTTGTCCTTCGGTCGCGGGTCATCCGCTTTATCCGGCAATTCCTCGAGTCGCGCGGATTTCTCGAGGTGGAAACGCCGGTGCTTCAGCCCCTGTATGGGGGTGCCGCAGCCAGGCCCTTTGTTACCCATCATCATGCCCTCGACATGCCGCTTTACCTGCGGATTGCGGACGAACTGTATCTCAAGCGGCTGCTGGTGGGCGGGCTGGAGCGAGTCTACGAGATCGGGCACGATTTTCGGAACGAGGGGATGGATCGCACCCATAACCCCGAGTTCACGATGCTGGAGTACTATCAGGCCTATGCCGATTACACCGACATGATGGCGCTCACGGAAGCCCTCATAGCCGGAGCCGTCCTGGACTCGCTGGGAACCAGCAAACTCGAACGCGGTGGTGTCTCGCTGGACTTCACCCCTCCGTTCCCACGAGTCAGCTTCATCGATGAGGTCCGCCGCCGTTGCGGACTCGACCTGAGAACCGCCGCGCCGCAGGAGATGCGCTCGGTCCTGCTTCGTGCGGGAGCGGAGCGGGAGGCTGTCGAAGAGCTGGAGGGAGGAAAGCTCCAGGACGAAGTATTCAAGACCGTGCTCGAGCCTCACCTGGTGCAGCCGACCTTCGTGGTGGATTACCCCAAGCCACTCTCACCTCTCGCTAAGCAACACCGAACCGACCCCACGCTAACCGAGCGGTTCGAGCTGTTCGTTGCAGGGAAGGAGCTAGCCAACGGATTCAGCGAGCTGAACGATCCGGACGACCAGCGGCAGCGATTCGAGGATCAGGCCCAGCAGCGGGCAGCTGGGAATGAAGAAGCCCACGCATATGACGCCGACTTTATCCGGGCTCTGGAATACGGCATGCCACCCGCCGGGGGGGTAGGGGTCGGCATCGATCGGCTCCTCATGATCATTGCCGACCAGCCTTCGATTCGCGACGTCATCATCTTTCCGGCCATGCGCCCGGAGGGAACATGACGGCGGGGCAACAGGTGAGCGCGGCAAAGGGACGGTGGTCCAAGCTGCGCGAACTTTTGCGGGATCTACGAGCCACGTTCCGGTGGCCATCCAGGCTCGAGTGGCGCATTGCGCGCCGCTATCTCCGAAGCCGGCGGAACTCTCGGACGGCTTCGCTCAACACCGTCATCTCGACCGGCGGCGTCGCGGTCGGGGTCACTGCACTGATCGTAGTCCTCGGCGTAATGAATGGGCTCAGGGACGATCTGCGGGAGCGCATCCTCGTGGCAAATCCCCATCTCAGGATTCTGACCTTCGGGGCGGGTTTGCGGGTCGACGACTGGCAGAATGTCCTCAAAGA
>DASSED010000012.1:0-6097 GCA_035695405.1 Gemmatimonadales bacterium | reverse complement strand
GTCCCCATGCGCCGCCAGAGCCGACATCAGCTTGAGGATCACTCGCGAGCTCAGCGGCTCGTGCTCTGCGAGCCGGCTCCACCATTGGGCGGCCTCGGGCCGGTCACCCCGGGTCTCCGCGTCGATCGCCAGGGTCTCCAGGATCTCGGTGAACGCTCTCGCCAACCCTACGCGCTCACCTTCGACCCATCGCTCGAACTCGGTAGCGTCGCTCAAGAAAAAGCCATCGAGGAACCGGCCACCATAACACGCCACCGCGCGCTCCCAGTCTCCTCTGGCAGCCGCGGTTTTGAATTCGGCGACGTCGCTGGTGATCCGGCCGGCATCGAGCCGAAGCTCGGTCGCCGCGGTAGTGATGACCTCACCCAGACTCCGCCGAAGCGCGTGACCCAGCTGGCTGAGCCGGTGACGAGCTCGCTTGTCGTCGCACTCGGGCCAGAGGAGCGCGATGATCTTGTCCCGGCTCATCCCCCGCTCGCCGGCGACGGCCAGCAGCGTGAGCAACGCGAGCGACTGAGGCTGAGCCGCAGACCCTCCCAGCGGACCTTCGGGGCCCTCCACCGCAGGGGCGCCGAAAGCCCTCAGTCGCACTCTGGGA
This sequence comes from Gemmatimonadales bacterium, assembly GCA_035695405.1. GTDB lineage: Bacteria > Gemmatimonadota > Gemmatimonadetes > Gemmatimonadales > GWC2-71-9 > CAVVWJ01. Next base: position 5,499 of record DASSED010000012.1, on the reverse strand, counting down.
CGATCCGCATCTGACATCGATCTGATAGTGCTCTGATGGGTCCCGGCTATTGTAGCCCTCGTCAATTCACTCGGCAAGCAACACCCGATCAGGAGGCGGCTCATGCGCTCCCATCATCTCTCCCGCGGCGGCCTGGTGGCCTTGAGCCTTCTCCTCGGCTGCGACCAGACCTCACCGGTCTCTCAGTCCACCATCGCAACTGAGGCCGGGGCAATACCCTGGAAGGAGTCGTACCACTCCACCGGCACGATCACCGCCGACGCCCAGTGCCCCGCTCCCCTCCTGCTCGAGAGTTATCAGGGAGGTGGTATCGCCACGCACGCCGGCAAGTACGATATTGTGAACTCTCACTGTCTCAATCCGGCCACCGGAGCCCTGACCAACGGCACGTTCCTCAAGATTGCCGCCAACGGGGACCAGCTCTTCGGCACATACGTGGGCAGCGCAAGCGTGATCCAGCCGCCGGCTCCAATCGGTATCTTCGCTATCACCGGCACGCTCACCTTCACCGGCGGCACCGGGAGGTTCACCGAAGCGACCGGCACCACCACGATGTCGGGCACCGAGCAGGCCGACTTCTCTCAGACACCAATCGCAACCCAGGTGGAGCTCACCATGCTGGGCGAGATCTCCTATTAGGAGGGATGATCCATGACCGCTTCCACAGTAGCCTCGTCCCGGCAGACCCGCGGCTCTCCCGTCTCGATTCCGGCCCCCACTGGCCAGTCACAGCTCGAGGCCGCGGTGGCAAGGCTCCGCGAGAACGCCCGCAAGTTCACCAGGCTCTCGCTCGACGATCGGGTACAGCTCGCCCGCTCGATGCAGGCCGGATATCTCCGGGTAGCCCGGGGCAGCGTCGAGGCAGCCTGCGCCGCCAAGGGGATTCCCTTGGGCACCCCGCTCGAAGGGGAGGAGTGGACCCTGGGCCCCTGGTTCGTAGTCCGCGCCCTCCGCCTGATCCAGCAGTCCCTCCTCTCGCTCAAGCACACGGGCAACACTCCGATCGGACCGATTGGCCGCACCGCCGACCAGCGGCTCGCGGTGCAGGTCTTCCCGGCCGGAACCATCGACGGAACGCTGTTCAGGGGAGTCCGGGTGGACGTGCACCTGCAGTCCGGGGTCACTGAGGAGGAGATGAACGCCAGGAGAGCCAGCTTCTACAAGTCGCCCGATCACGAGGGTCGAGTGGTCCTGGTGCTCGGCGCCGGCAACATCAGCGGGATCCCCACCAAGGACCTGCTCACCAAGATGTTCAACGAAGGCAAGGTCTGCATCCTGAAGATGAATCCGGTCAACGCCTACGTCGGCCCGTTTCTGGAGGACGCGTTTGCCGAACCGATCCGCCAAGGTTTCCTCGCCGTCGTGTACGGCGGGCCGGCCGAAGGGACGTACCTGTCCAATCATCGCGACGTGGACGAGGTGCACCTCACCGGATCGGACAAGACCTTCGATCAGATCGTATGGGGACCGCCCGGACCCGATCGCGACCGTCGCAAGGCCGAGGGGAGACCGGTGCTCGACAAGCCGGTTACCGCGGAGCTGGGGAACGTATCGCCGGTGATCGTGGTGCCGGGCCCCTACAGTGATAAGGAGCTGGCATATCAGGCGGAAGACGCCGCTGCGGGGCTCACCTTCAACGCGTCATTCGACTGCAACGCCAACAAGGTGCTGATCCTGCCGAAGGGGTGGAAGCAGCGGGACAAGTTCCTGGCCGGAGTGGAGCGCGCCCTCAGCCAGGCCGCCGCCCGCCGGGCTTATTACCCCGGCGCTCGCGATCGCTGGCTCAGCTACTCCAAGGGGCGTCCCTCGATCCGCCGGTTCGGCTCTGCGTCGGAGGACGTGCTCCCCTGGACCCTGGTCCGGGACGTGGACGCGGAGAACCGGAGCGAGCCCGGCTTTGCCGCCGAGTCGTTCTGCCCCATCCTGTTCCAGACCGAGATCGGGAGCGCCGATCCGGTCGAGTTCCTGGACTCGGCGGTGACCTTCGCCAACGAGCGGCTGTGGGGAACCCTCTCCGCCGGCCTGGTGGTCCATCCCAAGACCAGCAAGGACCCCACGCTCGGCGCCGCGGTGGAGCGCGCCATCACCAAGCTGCGCTACGGCTCGGTCAACGTGAACGCCTGGTCGGGGTACCTGTTCGCTTTCGGGACGCCGCCCTGGGGCGCCCATCCCAGCTCGACTCTGGCCGACATACAAAGCGGCCGAGGCTGGGTGCACAACACCCCGATGCTGGAAGGGATCGAGAAGGCGGTGATGCGGCATCCGATCACCGCGATGCCCAAGCCGTCGTATTTCCCCACTCATCGGAGCGCACATCTGCTGATGCAGCGGATGACGGCGCTGGAGGAGCACTCGAGCTGGACCCGGGTACCGGCGGTATTGGCTGCTGCGATGAGAGCGTGAACGGGCGATCGCTTCGGGAGTTGCGCCCCCCTCGGAGCGTCTAGCTGGCCCGAGAGGAGGGTGGTATTGTAGCGGGAAGCCCTCCAGGGACCCGCTTTGCCCGACCTGCAGGATCAACTCACGGCTACCCTCCGGGGCCGATACGCGATCCAGCGCGAGATCGGCCACGGCGGCATGGCGGTGGTCTACCTCGCGCGCGACCTCAAGCACGATCGCGATGTTGCCCTGAAGGTCCTCCAACCTCAGCTGTCGGAGATGCTGGGACGGGAGCGGTTCCTCCGCGAGATTCGGGTGGCGGCCCAGTTGCACCATCCCCATCTCTTGCCGCTCTACGACTCGGGCGACGCCGACGGCTCCCTCTACTACGTGCTTCCCTACATCGAAGGCGGCTCGTTACGCGACCGGCTCAACCGGGAGACTCGGCTCGAATTCCAGGTCGCGCTGCAGCTGACGCGGGAAGTCGCCGAGGCGCTGGACTACGCCCACAGGCGAAAGGTGATTCACCGCGACGTGAAGCCGGAGAACATTCTCCTGGACGAAGGACACGCTGTCGTTGCCGACTTCGGAGTCGCCCGGGCGATCAGCGAAGCGGTCGACACGAAGATCACCCAACCAGGGCTGCTGGTCGGCACGCCGGACTATATGAGCCCGGAGCAGGCAGGCGACGAACCGATCGACGGGCGGAGCGACATCTACGGGCTCGCCTGCGTGCTGTTCGAGCTCCTGACTGGCGTGACCCCGTTCAGCGGACAGACTCCACTCGGGGTTCTAGCGCGGCGCCTGACCGAGCCGGCTCCCCGGCTCAGCGATTTTGGCATCTCGGCCCCACTTCGCCTCGAACAAGCTCTGGCATGCGCACTCGCCCGCCGTCCCGAAGATCGATTCGCGACTGCCGGAGACTTTGCTCAGCAGCTCGTTGAGCTGGTCACTGAGACAACTCAGCCCCGGACCACACCCGCCGGGGGGGCTAGCCCCAGTGCGCTCTGGGGCCCTGGTTTCTCCGAGCGCCACTCCGTGGCCGTTCTCCCGTTCGTCAATCTCAGTCCGGATCGAGAGAACGAGTACTTCAGCGACGGCATGGCCGACGAGATCATCAACGCGCTGACTCAGGTGAAGGGACTGCGGGTGGCCGCCCGCACGTCCTGTTTCGCGCTCAAGGGGAAGGATCTCGATGCCCAGACCATCGCGCAGCGACTCAAGGTGAACAGTCTGGTCGAGGGGAGCGTCCGCAAGTCAGGCAACCGCATCCGGCTCACCGCCCAGCTGGTGGACGCCGCGGATGGGTACCAGCGCTGGTCCCAGACGTACGAGCGGACCATGAGCGATGTTTTCACTCTCCAGGAAGAGCTGGCCCAAGCCATCGTGCGCGAGCTGCCCCTTCCGGGCGCCGGATCGGTACAGCCGAGGCTGGTGAAGCCGGTGACAGAGAACCTGGAGGCCTACACCCTGTACATGAGAGGCCGGTACTTCGCCAACCGCCGGACTGGGGAGCATCTCCGGTCGGCCATCGGGTATTTCGAGCAGGCGACCGCGCTGGACCCATCCGCTGCTCCGATCCACAGCGGACTGGCAGCCTGCTGGTCGCTCCTGGGCTTCGAGGAGTTCGGTGAACTTCCACCGCGCGATGCCATGCCCCAGGCAAAGGCCGCCGCACTCAGAGCCATCGAGCTCGATCCCTCGGACACCGAGGCCCACATCTGGTTGGGTGTCGTCGCCATGCTGTATGACTGGGAGTGGGCCGAAGCCGAGGCGCAGTTCAGGATGGCAACCGAGTCAGGGCTGAACCCGATTGCGCACCTATGGTACGCCTGCTTTTTGGCTATCATGTCTCGCCACGACGAAAGCCTCGCCCGTATTCGCCGAGCGCAAACGGTGGACCCGATCTCCCTACCGGTCAACCATACGATTGCCCGTTGTTACACCTGGGCCGGAGAGCACGAGAGGGCGATCGAGCAGCTCCGGGCGACCCAGCAGATCGAGCCACACCATCCCTTGACCTATGTCTGGCTGGGACGCGCCTTCATGGGGATGGGCCGTTACGAGGACGCTCTCACGGAATTGCAAAGGGGAATGGAGATCGCCGGCCGGCTGCCCCTCCTCCTCGAGGTCACCGGGTGCGCCTACGGCCGACTGGGCATGGCGGCGAAGGCGCGGGGGATCCTGGAGGAGCTGGGCCAGCTGTCGGCTCGCCGATATGTGCCCCCGATCTTCCAAGCCTACGTCCTGGGGGCCATGGGTGAACTGGACCAGGCGTTTCAATTCTTCGGCCGCGCCATGGAAGAGCGATCCGGGCTGCTGGCCTTCCTTCGTGCCACCCATGAGACCGCGAACCCCGCGCTGGCAGCCGATCCGCGGTTCACCTCACTGTTGCAGCAGATGCGTCTGGACTTCTGACTACGCCCCCGCCTCGCAGGCTCGGTGGACCACGAGGGTCAGCAGCTCTCCGGCGCGGACGAACTCCGCCACCGGGAGCCATTCGTTTGGCTTGTGGGCGACCGCGATATCGCCCGGTCCCCAGAGGACGCAGTCGAGTCCCAGCCGGCTGAGCCAGCCGCCGTCGGTGCCGAACGGCGCGCTGCCGGTTCCGGTCTGACCCAGCTCTCGGTTCACCAGGCTGATGATCGGGGCGTCTTCCGGGGCGAGCATCGGCGGGGTCTCGTTCAGCACCACCAGGTCGAACGGCACCCGCGACACTGCGTCCTGCACCACGGCTTGTATCCGGCCGGTCATCTGGTCCACCGACATCCCGGGCAGGAGCCGGACGCCCAGATCGAGCACGCAGTCGGCGGGGACCACGTTGGTGGGCCCACCGCCGCTGACACGGGCGAGGTTGAGAGTGACATAGGGGACCTCGGGGAAGTGCTCCGCGTTGGGGGGCCGTTCTCGCTCGAGCGCCTGACGCAGGTCGGCGAGGGCTGTGATCGCTCGGCCGGCCGCCTCCACCGCGTTCACGCCGAGGTGGGGAAGGCCACTGTGGGCAGGGACTCCGGTGAAGGAGAGCCGGAGCCGGAGGTGGCCTTTGTGCATGCGGAGGATCCGGAGCGAGGTCGGCTCGCCGGTGATGCAGGCCCGCGGGAGTGGCGGGATTGCTTTGGG
>DASSED010000011.1:0-14223 GCA_035695405.1 Gemmatimonadales bacterium | reverse complement strand
CGGAGCTCGAAGCCCAGGCTGCCGGCGGCATTGAGCCAGCTGTTGGACATGTTGTTACCGTCGCCCACCCAGGCAATCACCTTGCCGTCCCAGCCGCCGATCGACTCGCGGATGGTGAGCAGGTCCGCCATGACCTGACAGGGATGGAGCAGATCGGTGAGACCGTTGATCACCGGAATCGAGGCGTAACGAGCGAGCTCCTCCACGTCCGCGTGGTCGTAGGTGCGGATCATGATGCCGTCGAGGTACCGCGACAGCACCCGGGCGGTGTCCTTGATCGGCTCGCCCCGGCCCAGCTGGATGTCGCGCGACGAGAGAAAGAGCGCGTGGCCACCGAGCTGGTAGGTGCCGACCTCGAACGAGACCCGGGTGCGAGTGGAGCTCTTGGCAAAGATCATCCCCAGCGTCTTCCCCGCCAGCGGCTGGTCCCGATAGCCGGCCCGCTTCATCCGGGCCGCGAGATCGAACACTGCGAGCAGCTCGGCTTTGCTGAAATCGGGGATGGCGAGGAAGTGCCGCGGAGCGCTCATGGATTCTCTCGACTCGTGACTCATGACCGGTGACTCACCGCGTGGCATTGTAGTCACACCCGGAGACCATGGCAAATCCGACACGAGTTGACGGGAACGCCGTCCGGGGTACGTTCTCTCGGTGACTTTCCGGCTTCCCTCAGCACTCATTCTTGCCTGCCTGTTCGCGGTGACCCCCGCCGAAGGGCAGCAGCCTACCGTCGTGCGCGCGGCCCGGATGCTCGACGTGGTCAGAGGCGAGATGCTGTCGCCCGCGGTCGTTGTGGTGGCCGATGGCAAGATCACGAGCATCGGCTCGGCTGAGATCCCAGGCAACGCCAGGACGATCGATCTGGGAGACCTGACTCTGCTTCCGGGTCTGATCGACGCGCACACGCACCTCACGGCTGACATCTCCGGCGACTGGGTCACCCGTTCGGTTCGGGAGCTTCCCACCGATGCCGCACTGCGGGGCGCGCGGAACGCACGCCTCACGCTGCTGGCGGGGTTCACCACCGTCCGTGACGTGGGCTCGACCGGCTTCGCCGATGTGTCCCTGATGAAGGCGATCGATGCCGGATTCGTCGAGGGACCCAGGATGATCCCGTCGGCCCATGCCATCGGCATCACCGGCGGTCACTGCGACGACACCGGCTGGGCTCCCGGAGTAAACGAGCTGGACTACCGGCAGGGCGTGGCTGACGGAGTGGATGAGGTGGTGAAAGCGGTGCGCTACCAGGTGAAGCACGGCGCCAAGGTCATCAAGGTGTGCGCCACCGCCGGAGTCCTGTCCTTCGACGCTACCCTGGGCGCGCAACAGCTCAGTGACGCCGAGCTCCAGGCGATCGTGCAGGAGGCCCGCCGGCATGGCCTGAAGGTGGCGGCGCATGCCCACGGAAACGAGGGGATTAAGGCGGCGGTTCGAGCCGGCGTGGCGTCGATCGAGCACGGATCGATGATCGACGATGAAGCGGCCTCGCTGATGAAGCAAAAGGGGACCTATTTGGTCCCCACGTCATACGTTCTGACCGTGCTCGAGGATACCGACAGCTTGCCGCCGGCGATCGCGAAGAAGGCGCGGGAAGTCATCCCTCTCGCCAAGGCGAGCCACCGTCGGGCGATCCGGGCCGGGGTAAAGATCGCGTTCGGCACCGACGCGGCGGTCATCCCCCACGGCCAGAACGCGCGGGAGTTCGCCGTGTATGTGGGTTACGGCATGCGCCCGATCGACGCGATCCGCACCGCGACGGTTAACGCCGCCGACCTCCTCGGCGTCACCGATCGCGGCGTGATTGCCGGCGGGAAGCTGGCGGATCTGATTGCCGTGAAGGGAAACCCGCTGGAAGACGTGCGGGTGCTGGAACAGGTGCAGTGGGTTATGAAGGGAGGCGTGGTGGTGAAGTAGCGCCGTACCGCCGTTACAGTATGTACCTCCTCAGATCGTCATCACTGATGATCCTCGCCAGCCGCTCCCGCACATTCGCCGCGTCGAACACGATGCGCTTCTCCGGATAGTCCGGCAGCTCGAACAGGACGTCTTCCATCAGGGCGGCCATGACGGTATGCAGCCGCCGGGCGCCGATGTTCTCCATCCGGTCGTTGGCCATGAACGCCACCCGCGCCACCTCGGCGATTCCATCCGCCGTGAACTCGAGCTCGGCACCCTCGGCCGTCACCAGCGCCTGGTACTGCTTGGTGAGTGCGTTCTCCGGCTCGGTCATGATGCGGACGAAATCCTGCTCGGTGAGCGGCTGCAGCTCCACCCGAATGGGGAAACGTCCCTGGAGCTCGGGAATCAGGTCCGAGGGCTTGGAGACGTGAAAGGCCCCGGCGGCGATGAACAGGATGTGATCGCTCCGGACGTAGCCGTATCGGGTCTGCACCGTTGAGCCTTCGACGATGGGAAGCAGGTCGCGCTGCACCCCCTCCCGGGATACGTCCGGACCGCCGCTCTGGCCTCGCTCCCCCGCGATCTTGTCGATCTCATCGATGAAGATGATGCCGTGGTTCTCCACCCGGTCGAGCGATTCGTTTACCACGTCGTCCATGTCCACCAGCTTTTTGAGCTCCTCGTCCACCATGATCCGGCGGGCTTCCGGCACCTTGACGCTGCGGCGCTTCTTCCGCTTGGGCAGCATGTCCTGGAGCATCTCGGTGAAGTTGATGTCGGGTCCCTCGATTCCCTGCGGCGGCTGAATCAGCTCCATCATGGGGTAGCCCTGCTGCTGCACCTCCACCTCGACCTCGCGATCGTCCAGCTGGCCGTCGCTCAGCATCTGGCGGAGCTTCTCGCGGGAGCGATGCCGCCGGTCTTCCTCGGGGGTCGCGGCCCGCTCCGATTTGGCCTGGCCGCTGGACGAGACCACAAACACCGATCCCACTTCCGTCCGGTCCGCTTTGTCCCGGTCGGTCCTGTCCGCCTTCTCCGGCGGGGGTGGGGCAGCGGGAAGCAGCAGGTCCAGCAGCCGCTCGTCGGCCCGCTGTTCGGCCTGAGGATAGACCTCGTCCTCCCGCTCGGTGCGCACCAGGTTGATGGCCGAATCGACCAGGTCCCGCACCATCGATTCGGCGTCACGGCCGACGTAGCCCACCTCGGTGAACTTGGAAGCTTCGACCTTGATGAAGGGAGCGCCCGAGAGCCGGGCCAGGCGGCGAGCCACCTCGGTTTTTCCCACGCCGGTGGGGCCGATCATGATGATATTGTAGGGCGTGATCTCGTCCCGGATCTCATCCGGCGCCTGGGCTCGGCGCCAGCGGTTCCGCACCGCGATGGCCACCGCCTTCTTCGCCGCCTCCTGGCCCACGATGTAGCGGTCCAGCTCGGCCACGATCTGCCGGGGTGGCATCTCCTCCAGCCACGGCATCGGCGCTGTGGGCGGAGAAGGCTCCTCGGGAAGGGTCAGCTCCTGCGCGGGCTCGGTCATGGCTGAAAGGTAAGCGGGGGAAGCGGAAAGAGCGGACGGAGCGGAAGCAGTGGAACAGTGTCGTCCTGAGCCGCGGGAAAGTGTCGAACTCGAAGATTCTCAAATTTGCTCGAACATTCTTCCGCCTCTTCCGCTCTTTCCGCTTCTTTCCTTCCGCTCCTTCCGCTATCCCTTCTTCCCATCTCCTCCCGGTAATTCCAGAATCGTGATGTTTCGGTTGGTGAACACGCAGATGTCGGCGGCGATCTCCAGAGCGCGCTGGGTGATCTTTCGGGCCGACCAGTCAGGCTCCGGCAAGAGGGCCCGGGCCGCGGCGAGGGCATAGTTCCCCCCGGAGCCGACCGCCACGACCCCATCGTCCGGCTCGATCAACTCGCCGGTGCCGCTCAGGAGGAAGCTGTGCTCCAAGTCGGCCACGACCAACAGCGCCTCCAGCCGCCGGAGCACCCGGTCGCTGCGCCAGTCCTTGGCCAGCTCCACCGCGGCTCGCGGCAGGTTGCCCGGGTAGCGATCCAGCTTTTCCTCGAACTTCTCATACAGAGTCAGGGCGTCGGCCACCGATCCGGCGAAGCCGGCGAGCACCTTGCCACCTTTCAGGGTGCGGACCTTGGTCCCCTGCGACTTGAAGACAGTCTCACCCATGCTGACCTGGCCGTCGCCGCCGAGGGCGACGCGGCCGTCTTTCCTGACGCCTAGGATGGTCGTACCGTGAAATGTCGTCATGAATCCTCGTTGACCGTGTCATCCTGAGGGAACAGAGCGACCGAAGGATCCCTGAGCTGCGCCCAGGATGACACCGCTTTGCTCGCTTACGCTCTTACCCGCCTACCCGCCTACCCGCCTCCCCGCTTCCCCGCCGTCCTCACGCCCTGGGATGCGCCTGGTTGTAGACCTTCTTCAGCCGCTCCACACTGGTGTGGGTATACACCTGCGTGGTACTGAGCGAAGCGTGGCCCAGAAGCTCCTGCACGGCTCTGAGATCGGCGCCGGCATCCAGCATATGGGTGGCAAACGTGTGACGGAGCGAGTGGACTCGAAGGCCGTCACCCCCGATCGCATCGAACATTCGGTGCACGATCCGCTGGATCCCGCGCGGAGCCAGCCGCTTGCCCCGGTTGCTGAGGAACACGGCCCGGCGGTCTCCTCCGACCTTGCCCGCGAAAGCCTCACGCAGGCTAAGATAGCGCCGCAATGCGAGCACCGCGCGCGAGCCAACCGGTACAATGCGCTCTTTACGCCCCTTCCCCCGCACCTTCAGCTGATCGGACAGGAGATCCAGGTCTTCCAGATTTATCCCGCTCAACTCCGAGAGCCGGATGCCGGTGGAATAGAACAGCTCGAGCATGGCGAGATCACGGGTGGGGGTCAGCTCATCGCCGCCGGCTCGCGACTCCGCCCACTCAAACAGGGTGTCGGTCTGGCTCCTATCGAGGTAGGTCGGCAGTCGCTTGTCGAGCTTGGGCACCTTGGCCGCCCGCGCGATCCCGTTGGCGGTGCCGTGGTGCTCCTGGAGATAGCGGTAGAAGCTCCGCACGGCCGACAAGGCACGCGCCGCGCTCCGCTTCGAGAGCCCCCGGCGTTGCATCTCGCCCAGAAAGCCGCGCATGCCGAGCCGGTCGATCGTCCCCCAATTCCACTGGCCGTAATGACGGTCGCAGAAATCGGTGAAGGCATCGAGGTCGCGCCCGTACGCCTTCACCGTATGGGGTGAGACGTCGCGCTCCTTCTCGAGATGGCTCAGGTATTCCGTTATTCCGCTTCGACGAGACATGGAAATCTCTCTTTACATCAACTTCGAGCGCCCGGGCTCCGACCGTCGAGTGCTGCAGCGCCCCGAAGGAGCCGTCCAGCGCTGCCCGATCACTCTTAAAGTCGGCCCCCCTGTTCCACCGCAACGATCCCAATCGAATCCATCCAAGCTCCAAAATCCGCGCGCGCCCGCTCGACCAGCAGCTCCTTCTTGCGCTCCTTGCTCATCTTTCCCACTCCCAACGGCTCCAGCAAGCCGAAGTTCGCGTTCATCGGCTGAAAGTGGTTGGGATCGGCCTCGGCCAGGTAGCGGTAGAGTCCCCCCAGCATCGTGGTCGGAGGCGGCACCGCTATCGGCTCGCCCTGGAGCCGCCGCGCCAGGTTGATCCCCGCCAGCAATCCACTGCCGAGCGATTCGGTGTAGCCCTCCACGCCGGTGATCTGGCCGGCGAAGAAGAGAGTGTCATCGCCCTTGGCCGTGAGACCCGGGCCGAGAGTGGCCGGGCTGTTGAGGTAGGAGTTCCGGTGAATGCTCCCGAAGCGCAGATACTCGGCCGATTCCAGACCGGGAATCATGCGAAACACTCGCTGCTGCTCCGGGATTCGAAGTCGGGTCTGAAAACCCACCAGGTTCCACATTTGGCCCGCCCGATCTTCCCGGCGCAGCTGGACCACCGCATACGGCTCGCGGCCGGTTCGGGGATCGGGCAGCCCCACCGGCTTCATCGGACCGAACCGGAGCGTCTCTCTGCCGCGCCGGGCCATCTCCTCGATCGGCAGGCAGCCCTCGAAGTAGGGCACCGCGTCGAAATCGTGTCCCGGGTACTGGTCCGCGGCGATCAGGGCATCGATGAACTGCTCGTAGCCCTCACGGTCGAGTGAGGCGTTGAGGTAGTCGTTTCCCTCCCCCTTCCCATATCGCGACAGGGGGTACAGCCGGCTCAGATCCAGCGACTCGGACGCCACCACCGGAGCGATCGCGTCGTAAAACGCGAGCGCGGACGAACCCAGCCGGGCCGCGATGGCTCCAGCGAGCCGCTCCGAGGTCAGCGGACCGGTGGCGACGATGCCCGGCGACGGCAGCTCGGTGACTTCGCCCCGCGCCAGGGTGATGTTGGGGTGGGCCAGCACCTGCTGGTGCACCGCCCGGGAAAAAACGTCGCGATCCACAGCCAGGGCGGTTCCTCCCGGCACCCGGGCAATATCTGCGGCGGGGAGGAGGATGCTTCCCAGCGCGCGCAGCTCGGCCTTGAGCAGCCCGTGCGCGTTGGTGAGATCGATTGACTTGAAGGAGTTGCTGCAGACCAGCTCGGCGAGACGGTCGGTGTGATGGGCCGGGGTCTGTCGTTCGGGCCGCATTTCGCAAAGCGTCACCTTGATACCGCGCTCCGCCAGGGCCCACGCCGCCTCCGAGCCGGCCAGTCCTCCGCCGACGACGGTGGCGTTCACGCCAGAGCGACCTCCCCCGGTTCGGCAACCACGATCTGATGCCCGCACTTGAGGCACTTACGGCTCTCGCCGTCGGCCTTGGTGATCCGCTTCTCCATGCCCAGCCAGCCGCAGGCGGGACAGATCTCCGGCACCGGGCGGTTCCAGGTGGAGAAGTCGCAATCGGGGTACCGGAGACAGCCCCAGAATGACTTGCCCCGCTTGGTGCGGCGCTCCGTGAGATCGCCGTCGGCGCACTTGGGGCACTTGAGTCCCATGGGGATCGACCGGGTGCCCTTGCACTTGGGATAGGTGGTGCAGGCAAGGAACTCGCCGAAGCGGCCGGTCTTGATCACCATAGCCGAGCCGCAGAGATGGCACTTCTCGTCGCTGGGCCGGTCCGGGACCTTGTTCCGCTTGAGCGACTTCACGTAGTCGCAGCTTTCCTTGTACTTCACACAGGCGAGGTAGGGCCCGAAGCGCCCGGTGCGGAGCTCGATCGGTGAGCCGCACTTGGGACACCGCTCCTTGGCCAGCTCCTCGGGCTTGAGGCCGTGGGCCTCGGCCACCAGCGCGGTCATGTCCACCGCGTCGAGTGCTTTCACGAAGGGTCCGTAGAAGTCCTTGAGCACCCGCTGCCACTTGAGCTCGCCGTCCTCGATCCGATCCAGCTCCTCTTCCATCTCCGAGGTAAACTCGACGTTGAAGATCTCGGGAAACTTGCTCACCATGATCTTCTCCACCGTCTCGCCCAGATCGGTGGGGAAGAAGCGCCGCTGATCGACCCGCACGTATTCCCGGGCAGACAAGGTCGAGATGATGGTGCTGTAGGTCGAAGGACGCCCGATGCCGAGCCGCTCCAGCTCCTTGACCAGGCTGGCCTCGGAGTAGCGGGGCGGCGGCTCGGTGAAGTGCTGCGACGGGGTGATCTCCCGGACTTCCACCTGGTCGCCCACGGCGAGCGGCGGGATGGGCGGCAGATCGTCCATCGTTTTTCCCTCTTCCTTCTCCCGTCCCTCGGTGTACAGCACATGGTAGCCGTCGAAGACCAGCACCGAGCCTGAGGCGCGGAAGAGATACTCGCCCAGATCGAAGTCCACGATGGTCATGTCGTACACCGCGGGCGTCATCTGGGAGGCGACGAACCGTTGCCAGATGAGCTGATACAGCCGGTACTGGTCCGGCTCCAGGTAGGACTGTACCGCCTCGGGGCGCCGGGTCACGTCGGTGGGCCGGATGGCCTCGTGGGCACCCTGCACCCGGGCGTTCTTCTTGGGCGTGTAGCGGTTCGGCTCCGGGGGAAGGTACGGTTTGGCGTAGCTCTTCTTGATGAAGTTCCGCACCGACTGGATGGCGGTATCCGATACTTGGGGCGAATCGGTCCGCATGTACGTGATCAGTCCAACCGGCCCATCTTCGCCGACGTCCACTCCTTCATAGAGGTCCTGCGCCGCGCGCATGGTCCGGCGGGAGGAGAAGCCCAGCTTCTTGGCCGCCTCCTGCTGCAGCGTGCTGGTGGTGAACGGTGCGCCGGGGTTCTTCTTCCGGTTCCGTTTCTCGACCTTGGAGACGATGAACGGCTTCGGCTTGACCGCATCCACCACCGCCCGTGCATCGGCCTCGGTGTGGAGCTGGGGCTTATGGCCCCCCACCTTGGCGAGCGCCGCCTCGAAGGTCTGGCCGTTCTTGGCGCAGAGGGCCTCGATGGTCCAGTACTCCTGGGGCTTGAAGCCGCGAATTTCCCGCTCGCGTTCGACGATGAGCCGAAGCGCGACGGTCTGCACCCGGCCGGCCGAGAGCCCGGTTTTGATGCTCCTCCAGAGAATGGGGCTCGCCTTGTAGCCCACCAACCGGTCCAGGATCCGGCGGGCCTGCTGGGCGTCCACCTTGCGATCATCGATCTCACCGGGATCCCGGAGCGCGTCCTGAATGGCGGCTTTGGTGATCTCGTGGAAGAGGATCCGATGAATGGGGACGTTGGCGTTGAGCTGGTCGGCGACGTGCCAGGCGATGGCCTCGCCCTCGCGGTCCGGGTCGGTGGCCAGATAGACGGCGGAGGCGCCCTTGGCGGCCTTCTTGAGCTCGGAGAGGGTCTTGGTCTTGCCCTTGATGGTCACGTACTTGGGCTCGAACCCCCGATCCACATCCACGCCGAGCTCGCGGGTGGGCAGGTCTCGCAGGTGGCCAACGGTGGCCTTCACGTCATAGCCCGAGCCGAGGTATTTCCCGATGGTCTTGGCCTTGGTGGGTGACTCGACGATGACCAGCGCAGGACGCCCGTCCCGCCGCAGTGCCCCGTTGCCGCTTACCCGGCTTTTGCGTGTAGCCGTAGCCGTGGCACGGGGGGAAGACTTGGCAGCCTTCTTTCCCGTGCCGCCTTTCCGTGCGGCGCGCGTTGTTCCCGTTCCTTCGCTACGCTCTGGACGGGCCTTACCCGATCTCGTGGCCATTATCTCAGTGTAACTCGCTCTATCATCAAATGTTCAAGTCGGGAGGTAACGAAAACCCTCCCCCTCCAATTAACGCAAGCCAACTCACCACCCCCCGCCCTGGCGGGCCAGATCGATCACTTCCCGAGCCACCTGCTCCGCGGTGGCGGTATCGGCCTGGACCTGGTGGTGAGCCAGTAGGTAAAACGGCTCCCGCTCCTTGAGCAGCTCATCCATGCGCTGGGCCGGATCAATGCCGGTGAGAAGGGGCCGGACCTCGCCCTGAGCGCTCCGTTTGATGGCGGTGCCTGCCTGGCATTTGAGGTAGATCACCAGGCACGTGCTCTTTGCCTCCTCCAGCTGTCCCGGCTGCGCGGCCCAACCTCCACCAGGGACGATCACGCCCGGCGATCCGGTCTGGGCCGCCTTCACCGCGTCGCGCTCCATCTCGCGGAACCGCACCTCGCCCACCATGCCGAAGATCTGGACCACCGGCATTCCCATCTCTCGGACCAGAAGGCCGTCGATGTCGATCAGCGGAGCGGCTAGCTGTTCGGAAACCATGCGGCCCACGGTGCTCTTACCCGATCCGGGAAGCCCCACCAGCACGATGGACCGAGGCATTTAGGTCTCGACGCCGGGACGACGGGTGGTCCAACGGGAACCCAGCGAGGCGACATAGCCGTCATAGTTGCGCCGCATCTCGACCAGGGAGTCGCCGCCGAACTTCTCCAACATGGCGTCGGCCAGGGTGATGGCGACCAGCGCCTCGGCGATGACACCCATCGCCGGCACGGCGGTGACGTCGGACCGCTCGCTCACGGCCTTGGCCGGCTCCCCGGTCTCCAGGTCCACTGTGGGCAGGGGGGACATCAGAGTCGCGATCGGCTTCATCGCTAGCTTAACAACAACCGGTTCCCCGGTTGTGATCCCGCCCTCGAGCCCGCCGGCGTTATTGGTGGGGCGTCGAAACCCGCCTCGCGGATCGGGTGCTCCCCCGCTCTGTCCGCCTGGTCCGCCGTGTCCGTCTCTACCTTCCCCGCTTCCCCGCTTCCCTGCTTCCCCGCCTAGTATCGGATCATGCACCTCCGACCCGGGCCGCCGGGCCGCCTCGAACCCCATCCCGATTTCCACTCCCTTGATCGCCGGGATAGACATCAGAATGCCGGCAAGCCGGGCGTCCAGTTTCCGGTCCCAGCTGACGTGACTACCCAAGCCGACCACTACGCCGCGGGCCACAACCTCGACTTCGCCCCCGAGCGTGTCGCCGGCCTTCTTGGCGGCATCGATCCGGCGGATGATCTCTCTCTCCGCGGCGGGATCCAGCACTCGTACCTCGGAGCGATCGGAGGCCGGGTTGAGCGGCACGGGAAGCTCCCTGGACGAGACCCGGACACCACCCATGGAGATGACATGACTGCCGATCTCCACCCCGAACTCGTCGAGCAGTCGCTTGGCCAGGGCCCCCACCGCGGTACGCGCCGTGGTCTCCCGCGCGCTGGCCCGTTCCAGGATGTCGCGGGCGTCGAGCCGGTCGTACTTGAGGACTCCGGCGAGATCGGCGTGCCCGGGGCGGGGCCGAGTCACCCGGCGGCGGCGCAGCTCTCCGGGAGACTCGGCCGCTTCGTAGGCCATGACGTCTTCCCAGTTGGTCCAGTCCCGGTTCTGGATCAGCATGGCCACGGGCGTCCCCAGCGTCTCACCGGCGCGAAGGCCGGAGAGCCACTCGATCTGGTCGCGCTCGATCTTCATGCGGGCGCCCCGGCCGTAGCCCTGCATCCGGCGCTCGAGCTCGCGATTGACCCACTCGGCTGTAACCGGAAGGCCGGCTGGGAGACCCTCGACGATGGTGACGAGGGCCTTGCCGTGCGATTCGCCTGCGGTGGAGAATCGGAGCATGATGCCGGGTCCTTTAGGAGAGGTCGGACACGCCCTGATTCTAACGAACGAGCCCGGCCTGCGCCGGGCTCGCTCTAGTGGGGACGATCTGCCTAGTGCCTCATTCAGGCGCGACACCGTCGTCGATGATGCGCGGCGTAACCAGGATGATGAGGTCCCGCCGGTTCTCATTACTCGAGCTGAAGCTGAACAGCTTGCCGATGATCGGCAGACCCGACAAGAGCGGGATGCCGGAGCGATTGTTCTTGACTTCGGTCACGGTGAGCCCGCCGATGACCGCGGTTTCACCATCATTGACCAGGAGCTGATTTTCCGCCTTCTGGGTCTGGAAGATGAAGCCCAGGTCGGCGGCCGCGAGCTCCTGGAGCGAGGACCGCTCGGTGTGGAGCTCCATGGAGATCTGGCGATTGCTGGTGACGTGCGGCGTCACCGTCAGCCGAATACCGGTCTCCTTGAACTGCACGTTGGCCGTCGCGGCGCCGGAGCCGTTCCCGGCGTCAACCACACGAACCGGGGTTTCCTCACCGACCAGGATGTCCGCCTTGCGGTTATCCAACGTGGTGATGACCGGCTCGGCCTGGATGTCCGAGAGGTCCTGGCGCTCGAGCGCGCTCAGGAAGGTGGTGAGATTGAACCCACCGATCGCGGTCGAGAAGATCAGGTCGAGCGCCGAGCCCACGATGGTGCTGCTCGCGTTGCCGATGGCCGACACGCTGTTGCCGCCCAGATCGACGATGCCGCCTCGCCCGGTCGGATCGTTGGGCGTGGGAACCGTTGGATTAGGCCGCTGCACCAGCTGGTTGAAGAACTGGGTCGAGCTGCCGAGGTCGTACTTCAGGCCGAGCTGCTCGATATCGGTCCGATCGACGAACACGATCTTGGCCTTGATGGACACCTGCGGCGTGCGGATGTCCAGGCCCCGCACGAAGTCGGTCAGCTGGGTGATCCGGCTCCGGGTATCCGTGATGATGAGCGAGTTGGAGTTTTCGTCGGCGACGATCTTGCCGCGCCCCTTGGTCAGGCTCCCCTCGATGCTCTTGGTGAGGTCCTTGGCCTTTCCATAATTGATCCGGACCACGCTGGTCTCCAGCGGCTCCAGTGAATCCAGCACCGCCAGGGCCTGGGGCGCATCCACCCGGATGATGCCACCGGCCATCTCCTGAGCGGAGAGTCCCTGGCTGGCGAGAATGGCCTTGAAGGCCTGGGGCCAGGGCTGGTTGCGGATCTCAGCGGTGACCTCACCCTTGACGTCCTTGCCCAGGATGATGGTCCGGCCGCTGAAGGCGGCGAATCCCGCGATGACGTCGGCGATGCTGGCGCGATCCCACACGACGGTGATCCGCGGCTCCTCGGACGGGGCGCGCACCAGGTTCTGGGCGCTGAGCTGAACTTCAGGCTCCCGCTTGACCGTCCCGGTGGCGGTTACCGGCTTGGGCCGCTCGCTGGAGGACCAGCCGACGAAGCTTTCATCGGTGCCGAAGGACACCCGGATGGCGTCGGCGACGCGCTCCAGGTGATAGTCCTTGGCCTGGTCCAGCTCCATGACGATCCGGACCACGTTGGACTGGAATTGGGAGTAGCGGATGTTGAGCACGCCGCCGCGCTTCACGCCGTCATACATCGTGCCGGCGTTGTCCTTGAGTTTGGCCCCGACGACGTCGAGCACCAATCGATCGGGCCGCTCGAGCACGAAGTCGCGCACTTCCACCGCACCACGTACGTTCACGATGACGTCGGCGCGTCCGGGAGATGGCTGGACGCTGACGCCCGTGACCTCTCCGCTCGCGGGACCATCGGCGCGTCCCGATGAGGGGCCTCCGAAGATCGCGAAGGTGGCGAGCATTAGGCCAGACAGTCGGGTCATGGGATTACGTCCTCCTGCTTCCGGAGCGAAAGGGTTTCCTGACGTTCAAAGCCGAAGTCTTCGATCATGAACACCACGTCACGATCCCGGATCTGCACCAGACGCGAGCGTCCGACCTGATCGCCCGCCCGGAGCTTGTGACGCTTGCCGCCCTCCTTCTCGCGGAACACCGCCACGCTACCCGACGGGTTCCTGAGGTTCTGGTAGATCCCCACCAATTGGAGATCCGCCAGTTCGGGACCACTCTTGGCCAGGTTCAGTAGTGAGATGAACGGATCCCGGGCCGCACCGCCGTAGGAAAAGGTCTCCCGGGACATCTCGATCTCTTTCGCTTTCCGGACTGAGTCCGCCCAGATCAGCGAGTCGGTCGCGGCCACGGCCGCCGCCGGCTGCGTGCCGCTCGAGGGCATCGCCGCATCAGCGACATGAGGCTTGGCGCTATCAGGCCGTGCCGGAGCCGGCATGGGCTGAGTGTCTGCCTTGGCCGGCGTCGCCGTGGCCGGGGCAGGGGCGGGCTGAACCGCTACCGATGGCTGCGGTACGGATGCGTCCGACCCGCAGGCAGCCTGGGCCTGGGTCAGCATCGCTTCCTCAGACATCGGAGGAGTCTGCTGTTTCTTCGACTTCTTGATCTTCTTGGGCTTGTTGAACGCCGCTGCCCTTGCCAACTCGATTTTGACCGAGTCCACACACGCGGCCTGCCGAACCTGGATCAGCGAGTCAGCCAGGTGGCGAGCCTTCCGGAGGCTATCGGTACGAGCACGCAGCACCGCCAGCTTGGCTTCCGACGCCTTGGCCTCCTGCTCCTCCTTATTAGAGAAGCGGGAGCACCCCGCTAGCGCGAGCGCGACCAGGAGAGCGAGCCCGCAGGCATTACGTGCCACTGGACTCTCCTTCCGAGTTGGTAGTCTTCACGTAGGTACGGATCTGGAATCTGGCTTCGAGCAAGGCGCCGGTGCTGTCACCCAGCGCCTTGGCGGCGCTGCTGTTGGCGGCTGCCACGCTGAGATCGTAGGGCACGATGATGCGCTGCAAGCTGGCGACATCGGCCAGGAACTGGCCGATCTGATCGTACTTGCCGATGACCGACATGTTGTACTTGTAGGTGTTGAAGGGAGCCGGGCCCGGCTCGACCGGCTGCGGCACCACCTGAGACAGCGTGACCCCACGGATCTTGCTCCGGGTGGAGATATCGTCCAGCAGGTTGGGTACCTCGTTCCGCTCGGGAACCAGACGGCGCAGCAGCGTCAGGCTGCCGCGGTAGCTTTCCAGGCGCTTGCGCACGTCGGCCACGGTGCCCCGAGCCAGCTCCTTCTTGGCGCTATCGGTGGCAGCCTCCAGCGCCACGATGGAATCGCGGATCGCGACCACCCGGGCATTGCGAGCCTTGAGGCCATGCAGCCCCACGACTTGAATGACGG
>DASSED010000010.1:0-2997 GCA_035695405.1 Gemmatimonadales bacterium | reverse complement strand
AGCCGGATAAGAGCGCCTGGGAGTCTCTGAAGAAGGCCGAAGCTCCGAGATAGCAATGCTCCCAACTGGAGTCCATTGTGGCAGGTGAGGTCGCCAGCTTGGCGGATGCCCTTCGGGACCGGTACCGCATCGAGCGGGAGTTGGGCCGCGGCGGCATGGCCACGGTCTACCTGGCCCGCGACCTCAAGCACGATCGCCTGGTCGCGGTCAAAGTCCTCCGGCCCGATCTCGCGGCCGTGCTCGGCGGTGAGCGGTTTTTACGAGAGATCCGCCTCACCGCCCAGCTGCAGCATCCTCACATCCTTCCGCTGCTCGACTCCGGGGAAGCCGCCGGATTCCTCTACTACGTGATGCCCTACATCGAGGGCGAGAGCCTGCGCGAGCGGCTCACCCGCGAGGGCCAGCTCCCCGTGGACGAGACGCTCCGGATCGCGAAAGCGGTGGCCGGGGCGCTGGACTATGCCCACCAGCTCGGCGTGATCCATCGCGACATCAAGCCGGAGAACATCCTGCTGTACCGGGGCGAGCCGATGGTGGCCGACTTCGGGGTGGCCCTGGCCGCAGCGAGTGCGGGCAAAGAGCGGTTGACCGAGACCGGTCTCTCGCTCGGCACGCCCGCGTATATGAGCCCGGAGCAGGCCAGTGCCAGCCCCAGGCTCGATGCCCGGAGCGATCAGTACAGCCTGGCCTGCGTGGTGTACGAGATGCTGGCCGGCGAGCCACCCTACACCGGCCCCACGGCGCAGGCGATCATCGCCAAACGCTTCAGCGAGCCAATCCCACATTTGAGTACGGTCCGTGCGGTGCCGCCCGGGCTCGAGGCCGCCCTCACTCGGGCCCTGGCCCGCGCGCCTGCCGACCGGTTTGCCAGCTTGATTGACTTCGCGGCAGCCCTCGACCGTCCCGTAACGCCGAAAAGCGGGTACCGACGCTGGATGGCAACGGTGCCGGGGTTAATCCTGCTGTTCGGTCTCGGTGCGCTGGTGATTCACTGGCGGACCCCAAGCCCAGTCGAGTCTGTGACCCATCGCCAGATAACCTTCACGGGCAAAGCATCAGCACCAGCGCTGTCGGCGGATCACCGCTGGCTCGCGTACGTCGCCGACGCCCATTTGCTGGTCCAAGATCTGGCTTCGCAGGCACCCGCCCTCGTCGTGGCCTCGGATGCGTGGGTGATTCCTTTTACTCGTTGGAGTCCCTCCGGCTCCCGCCTGTTCTACCAGGCTCTCGACAGCAGCGGTTGGATGATTCACAGTGTGGATCCTCAGGGCGGCGCTCCCAGGCGTCTCGCCTCAGGGTTCGGGTTTGACCTGAGCCCTTCCGGGAACGCGATCTATGCCACGATCGAGCTCGATAGCGTGCTGGAGCTCGATCCCGAGACCGGCGCGCGCCGTCGAGGTTTTTCACTCATGCCTACCGCGACTACGGTGCACTCCGTGGCGGTCTCGCCCGACGCACGGTGGCTCGCTTTCATCGGGGTTCGAGGCAGTGTCACCTTCCTTGGTATCTGCCATACCGATGGCTCGGCTCCTCGCCGTTTGATCGACGACGTGCCGCGCAACAGCTCACTGGGATGGAGCCCTGAGGGCGAGGCGATCTACTACCTGCGCGACTTGGGGAACGGGGCGAACGTCGACGCTGCAGGCGACGTGATGAAGCTTCGGGTGAGCTCCCGAACCGGGGAGGCTCGGGGGCCACCCACGGTGGTGCTCGCTGGGGCGTACGTGCAGGAGTTCTCTCTCAGCTCCGACGGCCGGCAACTGGCGTACACCAAGGCTCCGCCGCAGCAGAAGCTTTGGACCATGACCCTGGAAGGTCCTGCCCAACATCCCAGAGTCCAGGCTCGTGAGCTGTCGACGGGCACCAGCATCCATGGCACTCCGGATCTCTCGCCCGACGGAAAGCTGATTGCCTTTGCGCGGAATGACGGCGGTGCGGGCAATCTGTACATCACGCCGTTCGACCGCTATGAGCCTCGAGTGCTGGTCGCCTCGCCGGGTGATGAATGGTCCCCCCGCTGGTCACCCAGCGGACGCGAGATCGCATTTGCAGGACGGGACAGCACGTCGCGCGGCATTCTCGTTGCCGACCTGGGAACCGGCCAGGTGCGTCGGATCTCGAGGGATGGACTCGCGCCGCTGGGGGTGATCGCCTGGCTGCCCAATGCTCGAGAAATCGTGTTCCCGCTGGATCTCGGGCGACATTACGCAGTCCAGGACGTCCAAACCGGACGTGCCGATACCTTGGCCGCGCCCGAGGGTTACGAATTTCACTTTACCGTGCCTTCACCCGACGGCGGTCATCTGGCGGTCGACAGCTACCTTATAGGAGGCAAAAGGAACAGGAACGACCTCTGGACCGTGGATCGATCGGGGCAGCCGTGGAAGCAGTACCACCTTACCGGTTGGGGACAATATTCCTTTCCCCTCGCATGGACCCGGGACGGATGGATTTATCTGCTGAGTGTCCGATCGGCACTCTTGCGAGTCCGAGTCGAGGGAGGAAACGCGAGTGAGGTCGCCGTGTTGCCTCAGCCATGCTCGTTCTGGCAGACCTCAATGTCTGCCGACGCGCGCCGACTGGTCTGCACTGTGAGTCGAAGCGAGCCCGACGTCTGGCTCGCCGAGAACCTGGTCCCCTAAGAGGTCGGTGATGCCTCTGTCCTCGCCATTAGCCGACGCGCTGCGCGACCGCTACGTCCTCGAGCGGGAGCTGGGCCGCGGCGGCATGGCCACGGTCTACCTGGCCCACGACCTCCGGCACGACCGACCCGTCGCCCTCAAGGTCCTCCACCCCGAGCTGGCGCGGGCCCTCGGCTCCGAACGCTTCCTCCGAGAGATCAAGCTCGCCGCCCGGCTGCAGCACCCCCCCATCCTCTCGGTGCACGACTCGGGTGAGACCGCCGGCCTCTTCTGGTTCACCATGCCCTACGTCGAGGGCGAGACCCTCCGGGCCCGGCTCGCCCGCGAGCGCCAGCTCCCCATCGACGACGCGCTC
>DASSED010000009.1:0-3420 GCA_035695405.1 Gemmatimonadales bacterium | reverse complement strand
CCGGGACGCGCTCATACGAACCTCAGGCTGATATGGTGGGGCATGCACACCGTTTGCACTGGTGCGGTAACGAGTATGAGGATCGGGACCGGAAGCCGCAAGTCACCGGGGTGGCTGGCGAGTTTCACAAGCCTGCTGCTGACCATCGCGCCAAGCCTCTGGGGCCAAAGCACGGCGCGGCTGGACAGCGTCAATCAATACATCCGCTCTGAACTGACACGCCAGCACATTCCCGGTGCGTCCGTAACCATCCTCCGGGGTGACAGTGTCGTCCTCTCCCAGGGCTACGGTTGGGCCAATATCGAGCTTCGCGTCCCGGCGAGTGACAGCACCATTTATCAGTCGGGCTCGATGGGAAAGCAGTTCACCGCCGCCGGCATCATGCTTCTGGTCGGGCGGGGACGGCTGCGGCTCGAGGACAGGATCACGAAATGGCTGCCGGAAGGAAAGGGCGTGTGGGATTCGGTGACGATACGCCATCTTCTCACCCATACTGCCGGGATGGCTGAGTACACCGACTCGACCTTCGATTACCGAAAGGACTATACCGAGGACCAGCTGGTGCGGTTTGCCGCGTCGAGGCCACTCGACTTCGTTCCGGGACAGCGATGGAGCTACAGCAATACCGGCTATCTGCTCCTGGGAGTCGTGATACATCGAGTGACTGGACAGTTTTATGGCGACGTCCTCCGCCGGCTGATCTTCGAGCCGGTCCGCATGAACACCACGCGGGTCATCTCGGAAGCGGACATCATCCCCAATCGCGCGGCTGGTTACCAGCTGGTACGAGGCCAGGTGAAGAACCAGAGCTGGGTCTCGCCCTCGCTCAACACTACGGCGGATGGTGCGCTCTACTTCTCGGTGAAGGACCTGGCCCGCTGGGCAGTCGCCCTGGATCACGGACCTGTTCCCGGGAAGGCGGTGCTGGATGCCGCCTGGGCACCGGTTCATCTCAACGACGGCGGAACGTACCCCTACGGCTTTGGCTGGGACCTCACCGACCAGCGAGGGCACCGGCGCATTGGGCACACCGGCTCGTGGCAGGGCTTCAAGACCGCCCTGTATCGATATCCCGAATACGGCCTCAGTATCATGATGCTGACCAATCTGGACCAGGCGCACCCAGGACCGATCGTCCAAGGGATCGCCGGAATTCTGGAGCCTGCGCTGCTCCCACCTCACTTGATAGCGAAGGTCTTGCCCGCCAAGGCACCAAGCTCCCTTCCGGCGTTGCTCACGGCCATTGCGGCCGGGAGCACCTTGCCCAACGTCACCGATGGACTCCGACGTTTCATCGCTCCAGCGTTTCGCAGGGACGTCGGCGATCTCCTCCAGACCGTAAAGTCGTGGACCGTGCTCGGCTGCGATCACGTGGCCGAAGGACGCCTCAGCCGACTGGGGAGCCCGGTCGAGAGGATCTGTTATGCTCGAGGCATAGGTTCCTCTGCCCGGTCTATTGTGGCGGTCTCGTTCACCGCCGATTCAGTGGCCACCTTCGTCGACTGGTACGACTACTAATCTTCCAATCTCTCACCGCCTGAGACCTCATGGACTGGATCACGGACCCGCAGGCCTGGATCGGCTTTGCCACATTGACCTTGCTCGAGGTGGTCCTGGGCATCGACAATATCGTGTTCATCTCGATCCTGGCTGACAAGCTCCCACCGTCTCAACGAGATCGGGCTCGGGTGGTTGGTCTCGCCCTGGCGATGCTGACACGCATCCTCCTGCTCATCTCGCTCACCTGGGTGATCGGCCTGACGGCACCGCTCTTTACCGTTCTGGGAGAGGAGATCTCGGGACGGGACCTGGTGCTCATCATCGGCGGACTCTTCCTCCTGGCCAAGAGCACCCATGAGATTCACGTGAGTCTGGAAGGGACCGAGACTGAAAGAACCGCTCGAACGGCCCCCTCGTTTGCCGGGGTGTTGATTCAGATCATGCTGCTGGACATCGTGTTCTCGCTGGACTCGGTGATCACCGCGGTAGGCATGGTGGATGAAATCGGGGTGATGATCGCGGCTGTTGTGGTCGCCGTGGGTTTCATGATGGCGTTCGCCGGAGCACTCAGCAGATTCGTCAGCCGTCACCCAACGATAAAAATGCTGGCGCTCAGCTTTCTCCTCCTCATCGGTCTTGCCTTGATTGCGGAGGGCTTGGATCGGCACATTCCCAAAGGCTACATCTACTTCGCTATGGCGTTCTCGTTGGGGGTGGAGCTCTTGAATCTGAGGGCGCGGCGGGCCCGAACCGCGGTGAAGTTGCGGAGCCCATATAGTGGGGAGGTCAGCTCGTGACCCTGCGCCGTCGCCAGGTCGGCGGAGCCTTGCTGGCGTATTTGGCGGGCCAGGGTCTCGTCTGGTTGGTGGTTGGGTTCGTGGCGGTGAGTCGGGCCGGCAAGGCAGCCGGCTCGGCCGGGCTGCTTCGAGAGGTCGGCGCTCTCATCCCGGTCGCCTTGCCAGCCAGTCTGGTCGCCAGTGCGGTCGCGCTGGTGCTGGTGCTCCAGCGGTGGCGGCGCGAGGTGGGCTCAGTGGCGCTGACCCAGATGTTGGGACTGTCGTGGGGAACCACACGTCAACTCCTTCGGGCGGGCATGGCCGGCGCCGCTCTCGCGATCGTGGTCCTTCCCTTGGTCTCGGCGCTCTCGAACACCCGCCAGCCCCCAGACGTGACCACCCAGCTGGCCCTGTCATCAAGGTCCGCATGGGGAGCCTGGATGCTGTCAGCGGTGCTGCTGGCGCCCCCCATCGAGGAGCTCATGTTCCGGGGCGCATTTCTGGGCGGCCTGGCCCAGAGCTGGAGTCTCCGCGCCGCGGCGATCACATCAGGACTGACGTTTTGGCTGATGCACAGTCCCGAGTTCGTTCACTGGCCGGCTGCGGTTTCCATCGGACTGTTGACCGTGCTCACCACCACCCTTCGCCTGCGCACGCGGATACTGGGCCCGTCGGTTGCCGCCCATTTCGGCTACAACCTGATGATCGCCATGCTGGTCTCGCTGGCGATGCTGGTTCACCCGACCTCATCCCGTTGGAGCGGACTGGACCAGCGGTCCCGCTTCGCTCCGATTCTTGCAAGCGCTGCCTCAAGCTGTGGCCAAGGTGAAGATCGGCAGCTCCGCCGGGCAGCGAAACCGAGCAGGGATTCCGGTGGTCCCGACGCCGCGGGAGACGTAGAGCGGCGCGAAGGTGTCTCGGTACCATCCCTCGAGAAACCGACCAGCGCCGACCGGTTTTAATGGTGGAACCAACGGGAATCTTATCTGGCCTCCATGGGTGTGGCCGGCGAGTAGCATGACCGGTCGGGCCTCGACTCCCTCGGGGGCACGCTCGGCGTATACCGGCGAGTGAATCATCCAGATCTCTCTGGCGCCCCGCGGTATGTCGCGGCGCGCCACGATCACATCCGGCCGACCTAGGA
>DASSED010000008.1:0-3355 GCA_035695405.1 Gemmatimonadales bacterium | reverse complement strand
GCCGACCTATCGCCTCCCTAACCGATGGCAGCCAACCTAGGCTTAGATCGTGAAATTTCCGTGTAAAGCGCGTCACGGGTTAACGTTTGGTGCCTGCCAAAGCAGCCCAGCGTGGATCGTTCTGCAGGTCCCGGAACCACCAGAGCTCTTCCTTCCCTAGAGACGCCCGCTGCTGCGGGTTCGATGCGACGAACAGGCTGAGCTGGCGGAAGGCCTGGTCTTTGTTCCCCAAAATCGTCTGGGCCACCGCTTCCCACTGGGCTAAGTCACGTGTAGGGTCAATCTTAGCGTCGCCACGTGACTTGGCTATGACTGCCTGGGCACTGTCTCGCAAGGCCGCATTGCCGGAAGTTGCGGCTGCTCGCGCAATGACAACAGCGACGATCATCTGTCCCCGCAGACGTTCCGCCTCTCGCTCATCCGCCGGTGTCAATTGTACGAACTGTTGGTAGAGTTTCCAGGCCTGATCGATGTCCGGTTTTTGGCCGGGGAGAAACATCACCCAAAGCTGGCATTCGATAAACCGAGGTTCCCCCGGGAAACGGCGATACCCCTCCTCGCACCAATGTTTGGCTTCTATCGCATCTTCCAAGTCAGATGATGTCGAGAAGAGCCGCCAAAGCGTCACATCTGCATTGGAAAGATACGGGTCGCTCTCGTACGCCCGGAGCGCCGCGAGCTTGGCCTCGGCGGTTTCATTCTTGTTGATGAGCAGGTGGCTGAGCGTGGTCCAGGCTGAAGCCTGGTTTGCATTCACGCCGACAGACGACCTCAGGTCGGTTTCCGCGTCCGCTATTAGCTTGGCGGCTTTGGTGGGATCGGGCTCCAGGTTTAGCAGCCATCGCCAATAGAGCAGGACGCCATGGACCTCGAGCGCATCGGGATCGGTGGGCTTGAGGCCGAGTGCTTTGGTCGCCTGTATCAGACCCTTCCGGGTCCATTCGTCACCGGGGCCTTTCTCGACTCCGGCGGCCCGCGCCCGGCGATAAGCCAGCCAGGCTCGCTGGGTTGGCGGTGCGACCCAGGAGGGGTCACTCGTTTCCGCCAGCCCCAGAAGTGAGTCGGCACGCTGATATTGCCGCGCAGCCGCCGCCGTATCTCCAGCCGCGGCCAGTGGATCGGCGCCCCGCGCTTCGGTGAGTCCCTTCTGCAGCAGTTCCCAGGCGCGGGTATTTCTGGTCTCTACCCGACTCGCCTCCAGCTGGACTTCCCGGCCCAGCTGCTGCCGGAGGAAGAAGGCGACTTCCTTGGCCAGGTCGTCCTGCAAGGCGAAGATCTGCTCTCGAGGCCGGTCCAGCGTCTTGCTTCCGATCTCCGTCCCCGTGGCACCATTGACCAGTGAAACGTTGAGCCGCAGGTGATCCCCAGCCTGGGCCACGGTTCCTTCGACCAGCGTGCCGGCTCTGAGCGCTCGGGCGACACTGTCGGGAGTCACAGCAGCGTTCCGGAACGGGAGCACACCATTCTTGGAGATGACCTCGAGCGGAGCCACGCCGCTCAACTCATGGATGAGCGCCTCGGTGATTCCGTCCGCCAGGTAGCCCACCGAGTCCGGGCTCCCCGGCGCTTTTTCGAAATACATCACGGCGATGCGTTTGGGGCTTAGGCCCCCGGGAGTGCCGGCCGATGCCGCCGACGGGCGGAGCCGGAACCACCATGCCGACCCGCCCACGACCAGCAAAAGAATGGCGGCCGCGGCGGACCAGAAGGCCAGGCCTCGACCTCGAACCAGGCCGGCCAATTTCGCTGAGAGCGGTAGGTCCTTCGCAGCGGTGACACCACTGGAGCGTCTGACTGCCTGGGGGGTGCTGCGTCGCGCCCGCATCGATCGAGAGGAGGTTCGGCGGGCAGTGGGACCGAGGTCCACCGCGGCGAGCGCATCGGCATACTCCCGGATGGTGCGGTAGCGATCAGCGGGCGTTTTCTCCAGGGCCCGCATGATCGCGTCTTCCACTTCGTCGGGAATCGAGTTGCGCACCACTTGCAGACTGGGGACCGACTCGAGCGAGTGCCGGGCCAGAATGGCCATGGCGTTGGGGCCGAGGAACGGGGGCTGGCCCACCAGCATCTCATAGGTCATGCACGCCAGGCTGTATTGGTCGGTACGCCCGTCGAGGTTCTCTCCGGCGAGGGCCTGTTCCGGGCTCATGTAGTGGGGAGTTCCCACCGCCATCCCGGTCTCGGTGAGCTTCTCGCCTGAGCTGGCGGCACGGGCGATGCCGAAGTCCGCGACGAGCGGCCGGCCGTCTTGGAGCAGGATGTTCTCAGGCTTGATATCGCGATGGATGACATTGCGGCTGTGGGCAAAGTACAAGGCGTCGGCCACATCGCAGGTAATCTGGATCGCTTCCTCCAGAGGCAGCTGTCCCTCTCGGCTCATTCGGTCCCGAAGCGACTCGCCCTCGACGTACGGCATGACGTAGTAGAGGAACCCGGCGGCTTCACCGGAGTCGTAGAGGGCCAGGATGTTGGGATGCTGAAGCTGGGCGGCGACTCGGATTTCGCGCAGGAAGCGATCGGCCCCGATCGACACTGACAGCTCGGGGCGCAGCACTTTGATGGCGACTTGACGTTCGTGGCGAAGATCCCGCGCCAGATACACGGTGGCCATGCCGCCCTGGCCCACCGAACGCTCGATGGCATAGCGCCCTTC
The DNA here is from genome assembly GCA_035695405.1 of Gemmatimonadales bacterium. Taxonomy (GTDB): domain Bacteria; phylum Gemmatimonadota; class Gemmatimonadetes; order Gemmatimonadales; family GWC2-71-9; genus CAVVWJ01. The sequence continues at coordinate 702 of DASSED010000008.1, read as the reverse complement.
GAGCGCGGTACGCAGCAGTTCGATCGGATCAGTCACCTGCGAGCCTCAGCCGGCGGGATAGGACTATTGACGACACAAAGATAGATGGGTGCGGTGGGGGGGACCAGAAGTCCGGTCGTATGGCTCAGCGAGTTTGTTTCTCGGCTCGGCCCTGCATGGCTCGGGCTAGGCTGTCGACCCGCACACTGTCCTCCAGAGCGTCGAGATCGGCGTGAGCCAGCGAGGTTGCCGCGACCGCGCGAGCCTCGTCCAGCCCCTGGAGCAGCACGAGACAGCGGATGAAGCGGGTTCGAATGGTGTGGTTTGTGGAATCGATCTCCAAGCTTCGGCGATATAACGGGGCCGCATCTTCGCAGTGCTTCCTTCTGCTGAAGAAGTCGGCCGCGTTCGCCAGTAATCCCGCATCATAAGGAAAGAGCGCTAATGCGCGACGGTATTCGAGCTCTGCACCCTTCGGGTCCTTGGCGTCCGCAAGTCTTCGAGCCTCGACATAATGCGCGCGGTAACTCAACGGCGCATCGATGAGCGTCTGGGCGAAAAGCGTTTCATTGTCTCGCCAAATTGAAGCCCGTATTCCACTGCTGACGGCACCTGCGGCCAGCAGCGCCACTCCCGCTGCGGTGATCAGCCTCCGCAACTCCACTCCGTGCCCCGAGACATTCAGCCGGCGAACCAGAGCTCCTAACAGCAGCACGGCTCCCA
>DASSED010000007.1:0-4443 GCA_035695405.1 Gemmatimonadales bacterium | reverse complement strand
GGGGGAACCCTCGCACTCAACAGCGCCTATGATCGAGACGAGGGCGACGTGGCCTATCTGCGACGCCCGCCTCCTCCGCCGGTTCATCTGGCAGGGTTCGGATTGGGTTTGATGTCGCTTGGTCTGGCCTTGGCGTTTCTCCTCCCGCTCGGATATCGGGTGGCCTACAGCGTCTGCCTGGTTCTGTCGCTGTTGTATTCCACCCCACCAGTCCGGCTCAAGGCTGTGGCGGGCGCCGATTGGATCATCAACATGATTGGGTTCGGGACGCTCACGCCGTATGCGGGCTGGGCGGCGACGGGTGTGGGGTTGAGCGCGCCTGGCAGATGGATCCTTATCGCATTCTGCCCCCTCTTCGCGGCGCTGTACCCCCTCACCCAGATTTATCAATTCGAGGAAGACGCTCGCCGCGGGGATCGAACCTTGGCTCGCACACTGGGTGTGCGCCGGAGCCTGGTGGTGTCAGGCGTCGCAGTCGCTCTTGCCTTTCTCGGGTTCAGCTTGGGCGGAGCCGCGGCGGATTGGGGAATCGAGGGTAGCTGGCGCTGGCTTTGTCTGGTGGTTGCTGCGGGCGCCTGGGTGGTCGTGCTCTTTCCCTGGTATCGGAAACGGGATGCGATGAGCCCGCATGAACATCAAGTGGGCATGTATCGGGCCCTGGTGGCCTGGGCAGTCACCGATTTCAGTGTGGCGCTCGCCTGGGGACTGTGAGGTCTTGGCCGGTCCCGCGCGCTCTCGGTATACTTCAAATCCAACCTGACGGAGACTGCATGACAACGACGGCTGAAGCGAGGGACGACTACGATCTCACGGCGGTTCCCGCCGTCGTCCTTGGCTCCGTTAAGCTCGGCCTGATCGAAGCCTGTGCGGTGCTGCTCTTCTCATTGGCCTCACGATTTTTGGGCGGGCCTCTGGAGATAATCCTCTGTGCCCTCATTCTCGTGTGCGGTCTGGCGGCGGTCACGACGCTCCCGGCGTTGTGGGTTCGTCCCCGAACCATCGAAGGCCTCGCGGGTTCGGCGGGGATCGGCTTAGGCGCCGCCGCGGTGTTCCTCCTGATTGACATAATTCTGCTTCAAAACATCGGTACCTATACCAGCCGCTGGTACGATATCGGTGGGGGAAGCAATTGGTGGTATCACCCGGTGTGGTGGATGGTTGGCACCTTCCTGCCCTGGATGGGAGCGTGGATCCTGGCCAACCAGACAGCACGAGGCCGTCAGCCCTCGGCTGGAGTGGCTTTCGGGACCGCCCTTGGTCTTGGGATACTCACCGCGATCGGGGCGATTCTCCTGGGTTTCCCCGGAGCAGGGTGGAGCCTGGGCACATTCGCCGTCGCCTTCCTTCCCGGGCTGGTCCTCGCGACCGCGCTCTCTGCCTTCGGGGAGCGTCGAGCCTGAGCCGATGCGATGGGTACGTTTGCTCTTTCGAATCTTTGGGTGGCTGCTCACTCCCTTTCTTGCTTGGGCAGCGTCCTTCTTTGGAGCCGTGATGGGGGCGCTCCTGGCCATGAGATTGGACAATCCGGTCCGCGGCCTGGTCCTCACCGCGATCTGTGGTGGTATTGCCGGCTTTGCGGCCTTGATTGCGTGGTTGCACCTGCTCAGGCGCTCGCCGGAAATCCAGGAAGTCCTCGCCGTTACCCCAGACGGTACGCCGGATACCACTGAGTTCGAGATTCAGGAAGCGGAAGTCCCCCTCCCCCAAACGACGAAGACGAGCTGAGCCCGCTGCACCGCTCCCGATACTCGTGGCGTGGTTGCGCAGGGGCGGCTCTGGCCGGCATGCTGCTCTTCTGCCGAGCCAAGGAGCGCACCAATGATCACCTCGCGGCTTCGAGCGGTTCTTCTGAATCGGACTCCCTGGTCATGACCAACGACGAAGGCGTGGAGGTCTGGTTTACCCTGGCGCGCCAGGCCCGTGGCCCCGGCGGCATCCGCTGTGTGGAACGAGGGCTGGAAATCCGGCGAGGAGATGCCCGGATCAAGGTGCCTTTGCTGTACACGGGTGCCGCACCGGTTCTCCTCAATCCATCCACCATGCGGGCCGAGCTCTGGAATCACTGTCAACCGGTAGATACCTACCTGGTGGATCTGCAGAGCGGTCGGCCGGTGCGCCAGCGGGTTCGAGGTACCCCGTGAGGCTACCGGTGTGGTTGCTCTCCGCCGCGCTGGTAACATGGTGTTACGGAGCTCGAGTCGAGGCTCAGGTAATCGAGGCTCGGGTCGGGCGCTTCTTCGATTCCACGCACTGGACCACGTATCGCCTGGGACTCAATCATCGCCTCGGCGGCTCGCTGGGGATTCAGTTGCATGCTGATGTCCTCCGCCCGGCAGAAGGAGGCAGCGGGGGCTTTGCCGGCCTGGGAACCGATTTGACTGCGTTTCGCCGGGGCCAGGAAGGTCCGTACCTGGTCGCAGGGCTGAGTGGTGGAATGGGTTCGGAGACGTCAAACAGCCTCTCCGATGTGTGGGGCTCATGGTCCGCCGGGGTGGGTTACGACGTCTTTCCGGCATCGTTTCTCTCGCTCGGTGCCGAGGGTCGGTGGCGCCAGCTCTCGGTCGGGCGGCGAGGGGGATTCGAGCTGGCATTGGGGTTGAGCTTGCACCTCGGCGGCGGTGGCGCTCCATCGTACCCCACTGCCAGACCACCGCCTTCCACGGTGGGAGCCGAGGCCAGCCCACCGACGCTGCCCGATGGATCGGTGAACGATGCCACGCCGCTTGCCGACTCGATCATTGCCACAGCGTCCGATGCCATGGGCCGTCCTTATCGCTACGGTGGGACCGGGGAAGACGGATCGGGGTTTGATTGTTCGGGCTTGATCCAGTTTGCCTTTGGCAAGCACGGTATCGTTCTGCCCCGGCGGAGCGCAGATCAGGCGCAGGAAGGACGGAAGGTGGATCGAAAGCTGAACCTGCTACAGCCCGCCGATCTGCTGACATTCTCCAATCGTGGCGGGCCAGTGACTCACGTGGGACTCTACATCGGGAACGGCCAATTTATCCATAGTGCCACCCGGGGGGTCCAGGTGAGTATCCTGAGCCCGGATGACCCCTATGGGAGATGGTGGTATAAGCGGTGGGTCGGGGTACGACGGATTGTTCGATAGGGCGCGGGTGCGCCCTATCGAACGTCACTGGGTATGTGAGTGCTGGCTACTCTCCGCACCATGCTCGTGGTGCATGCCGGACATTGACCCCTGGTCTCCCCGCACCTGCAGCGAGGCCAGATCGCGCTGGTAGGTGGGGTCCTGTGGATTGATGGCCGGCCAGCGCTTCATGTCGTCCGGAACAAAGAGACCAACCATGTGAGCCATGGCTCCCTTCACGCGGGTCTCGTTTGTGGGGTTGTCATAATCTCCTACCACGCGATAGCGGTGGTTGGCCTTCAGCTTTAGGCCTTCGCCCGTTACACCGAAGAGCTTCCGGCTCACCTTGAGAAGCTTGCCATCAGGGCCCCGCTCGGCCACGACCTGGGTCAGGACCTTCCCGGTCTCGGCATCTTCCAGGCGAACCCGAGTGCCGTAGTCGTGCATGTGCCCACCGACGCCCAGGAGGCGACCACCCACGGGTAAGGTGAATTCGTGGGCTTTGCTCGAGTGTCCCGGAGGCACATCGAAGGTGTTGCTGCCGCCTACGGTGAGGTTCACATCCATGTAGATGGGCATTGCGTTCACCGGCGGCGGATTCTGATTCTTGGGAGTCCAAAGCATCGTGAGGTTGAGATACACCCCCTTGAGATCCTTGCCGGTGTCGTTGTGCCACGCTACGTACATTCCAAGATTCATGCCCGGTTTCATGGGAACGCCGATGGTCTTGGGCACACTGACCTCGCCATCGGTCTCGGTTCCCGCCCCCATCAGGCGCTCAGCCGCGGAGTACAGCAGCTGACGACGGCTGAAATTCACCATGATCAGGTGATGCATGACGTGACGCGGAACCGGCTGGCCGGCCGCATCGGTCAGAGCGACGCGGAAGCCGCGGAACCAGCCGTCCACCGGCCAATCAAAGCGCTGCACCGGCGTGTCGTGCGACATCCCCAGGTCCATCATTGCGTGGTCGTCCATCGGTGGCATGTTGGGCAGATTGAATGGACCACTTACGATGGTGAGCTCGTGCCGGGACGAATCAATTGAGATCCGCACCGGGGGCGGCGGAGGCGCACCACGACCCGCCGCAAGCGATGCTCCGAGGATCCAGCTCCACAGCATCATTCCGTTGACTCCCGAGTGAATAGGTCAGGACGACCATTGCGCCCACGAAACCCGAGTCGCACTTTTCTCCCATCCGGCATGTAGTCTTGGCAGGCTGAAAATTTCGGGGTGGAAACCCAATGTCAAGCATGCGCGCGCTCGTCATGGCCGGGTTTCTGTTCCAGCTGTGGCACGTGCGAGCCACGGCGCAGGAGCGGTTGTTCCCTTCAGTGGGAAGCTTCGAGCTG
>DASSED010000006.1:0-9142 GCA_035695405.1 Gemmatimonadales bacterium | reverse complement strand
GATGCGGTTCCCGTCGTTCGTCACTCTGGCCGATCGCGCCCGAGAGGTAGGGCTCCGTTTTCCCTGGACCATGATGGCAGGGGTTGTCACCGCCTTTGCCGCCATCATGGGAACAACTCGCTCGGGCAGTCAGGAGGATATGTGGGTGCGCGTGGCCGCGGTGTCGGCCCTGGGCCTGGCACTCACGGTTGCCCTGACTCTGTTTGCCGAGGAGCGGCGATGGTCTCCGGTGAAAAAGGCCGTCCTCAATGCGGCAGGGGTCCTTGGACTGGTCCTGTTCTACTTGGTATGGGCTGGTCCCGAGCCAAAGTACGAGGCGGTTCGATACTTCCAGCTGAGCGCCGGTTTGCACTTGCTCGTCGCCACCCTGCCGTTCGTGGGGCGGCCGGAGACCAATGCGTTCTGGCAATACAACCGGAGCCTCTTTCTTGGCTTTCTCCGGGCATACGTCTTCTCGTTCGTACTCTATGTTGGGCTGGTCATCGCCCTGGTTGCCCTGGACAAGCTGTTCGGTATGCATGTACCGGGACAATTCTATGCCCGACTGTACATCGTCGTAGTGTTTGTGATCAATACCGGGATCTTCCTGGCAGCGGTGCCTCGAGATCTCCAGCAGCTGGCGCAGGACGCCAGCTATCCCAGAGTGCTTCAGGTGTTCGCCCAGTATATCCTCACGCCGCTGGTGTTCACCTATCTGCTGATCCTGCTGGCGTACCTCGTCAAAATTGTGGGCGGAGCCCAGTGGCCTTCGGGGTGGATCGGTTGGTTGGTGACCAGTGTTGCGGTCGCCGGCCTGCTGGGTTTTCTCCTGGTCCATCCCTTACGCCGGGACCCCCGGGAAGCTTGGATCCATACCTACACCCGCTGGCTCTTCGTCGGTCTGATCCCGGCCGCCGTCATGCTGCTGGTGGCGTTCTGGAAGCGGATTCTCCCCTACGGCTTCACCGAGCTTCGGCTGCTGGGCGTGCTGTTAGGCTTTTGGCTCCTTGCCATCGCGGTGAGCTACACCATCCGGCAGGAGGCCGGCATTCGACGGATTCCGGTGACGCTGGCGGCACTCTTCCTCCTTACGATCTACGGACCGCTGAGTGTCACCTCCTGGTCGGTCTCGAGCCAGGGGCGCCGGCTCGCACGTCTTGTGAGCGCCCACAACCGGGGTGAGCCGACCGACAGAGAAGCCAGCGCGGCTTTGCGCTTTCTGCTGGAGCATGGGGCTCGCCGTCAAGTGATGGCCGCTATTCCGGGTTCGCTGCCCCCGGTACCCTGGGACTCGTTAACCAGGCGTACGGCTAACCAAAGTGAGATCGCCACCCGCATCCTTCGTGTGGCAGGCATGCAGTACAGCGCCCAGTCCGGGAGGGAGGGAGAGTCATACCTCTACCTCTATGCCAGAGAAGACCCCGTCCTGTCGGTGGGAGGATACGAGTGGATCCTGAACGTGTCGTCCGACAATACGACTCCCATTGCAGCCGGCACCGACACGGTCAGGACTCGTTTCGACTCGTCCTCCGATCTGGTCCAGGTCAGCGTAGGGCGAGATTCATTCCGGTTTGATGTGGGGAGATTGGCCGACACGGTTTGGAAGGATTATTCCACCGCCCCCACGAACGTGCCGGCCGAGCGCCTCCGATTGACCACGATCACTCCCGCCCACAGAGCGATGCTGGCCCTGCAGATGGTGAATGGCAAACGCACTGCCGACGCGGTGAATGTGGATCGCTGGCACGGCAAGCTTTTCATAGGCAAGCCGTGACGCTGCTCACCTCGCGGACTGGCCCGGCTTCAGTACCGTGTCATCATGAGGTTCGTGCGGGTGGGACTCGCTCTCTTGGTGCTGAGGCTGCTGGCCGGTGTCGAGCCGGCGCAGGGCCAGGGCCAGCCTGAGCAGCGAATCGAAGCGGTCGGCAGCGTGGGCTACCTCCACTCCGGCGACTATTTCACCGGTCCCGGAAGCACCTCGTTGAACAATGGTGATGGGGTGGCAGTGGCACTGCAGGTGCATCTTCCGGTATACCGGTGGCTCGGCCTGGTGATCGCTGCAAGTCACGCGGAACCGGATTGGAAATTGAACGGCGTGCCGCTGCTGGGGACCGTGACCCTGCCCGGAGCCAGTCTCTGGTTCGGCGACGTCTCCCTCAGAGGGAGTCTTCCCATAAGCCGCTCGGCTCAGCCGACCTACCTGTTTGGACAGATCGGGGCCGGAGCGGCTCGGTACGCCGTATCGACCACTATCCTCGGCAACCGGCTCGAGGACCACGCCACCAATTTTGCCTTCGCGCTTGGAGCGGGCGTCGGAATTCCGATTGCTGGGCGAATAGGTGGCGAGCTCATGGGCAAAGACTACATCGCTTCATTCAAGAGCGTGCGCGACCTGGAGACCCTCGGCGTACGAGGCAAACGGGCGCATACCTTCCTGGCTACGGCCGGCATTCGGGTGAGCTTCTGAAACCGCTTCCCACCCGCAACTAATCCCTCCAGCCAACCTCACGGCACCACGCCTCGATTTCCTGCTGGCGGGCTCCCCAATCCGCCGGCGGGCGCTCCGGCCCCGTCGCCATCGCGCGCCTGCGATTTGCCAGTTCGATCGCCAACGGGGGTAAGCCCAGCGCGGCGCGGCGTCGGTCCACTCCATCCGGATCCTCGATCGGCAGCGGAGTCAACTGATTTGATGCGTCCCAGTCGAACTGGGTTCCGTAGAGTTGGGGCCGGCCCTCGAGACCCCTGATGCGATCTTCCAGCATCGCGGCGTGAAGCGGGTCAGCGTTGCTCGCTCGGACGGCTGTCTGGATCAATCCCAGAGCGCGCCGCTGAAGAGCTGGCTGAGCGATGGCATGCTGCACGATGAGCCACGCCGCCTCGGCGCCCTCAACCCCGACCTGAGCATAGCCGGGCCAGCCGTAGATTTGGAGAATGGCGGATAGACGGGCGCCGTTGGCATCGTGAAGCGCCTGCATGCGCGGGTGATAACCCTGGAACAGACTTCCGTCCGCCGCGAGCTCGGCGCGCAGTGTCGCATCAGCCTGGGCCAACGAGAGCAGCTCGGCGCGGAGCGAATCCCAATCTGTCACAGCATGTCAGGAGAGCGGTTTCGACTAAGGCTGGAGCGAGGAGGGTCGGAGAATGTGGTAAAGGCCCCCAATCCACAACGCGATCACCACCAGCATGCCGATGTACACCACCCCGAAGCCGGTCGTGGCCAGGCGAGGTGGCTGCAGTGTGTTCGCCTTCAGGATGAACCAATGCGTGGCCAGGGCCACGGCGGTCATGATGCAGGCCAGCCACCAGGTATATGCCCGGACCAGGCGTACCGCCTCGGCTCCGTGCTCGGCTTGCCGCCAATAGTCCTTGAATGGGATGTTCAACAGCTCAGGACCTCGGCGGGTGAGCCCGTGCACCAGACCGATGATTCCCAAAGGAAGGAGTATTCCGATGCTCAATAGGAGCGCGGCATAGGCCTGCCGGCTGGACCAGCCATTCGCGGCGCCGCTGCCACCGAAGTGCGAGGCCACCGTGAGGGGTAGCCGCCCAAGGGTACTCACCATCAGCAGAACCAGCGACGCGACCAGTGCCCAGAAGACGCTGTGACCCCGGGCCAGCCAGCGGTTCACGGCTTCATTGTCCCTGATTGTGCCTCCTAATAGCCCGGGCGACGGAACGCTTCCAAACGCTGATCCAGATCGGCCGGCTCAGTGGTGATGATCTCACCAGTCGGACTTACAAAGATCCGGACCTTCTCCGCTCCGGGTATTCGGGTAGGACCAAAGCCGAAGACCCAGGCCCGAGGGTGGCCTTTGTAATGGGGCATTCCCTTCCAGAGCAAAGTCGTGGTTTGCTTGCCCATCTCCGGCGGAGGCGCTCCCAGCAACTTGCCCACCGCTGTGTACGCACCGATCCAGGAGATCCCCAAAGCCACGGCTCCGAGGAAACCGGCTATCACGACAATCCAGAACAGTCGAGCCATGGATCCTCCCCTATGTCAACTGCCCGGCCACGCTCCTAACGCCCTTCGAACCACCACCAGCTCGCCCAGATGATACGCCGTATGGTCGGCCACCAGGAGGAACTCGCGAAGAAAGGTCTGTCCCTGGCCGGCCGGCACCGGCGCCAATACATCGAGTTTCGGATCCAATGCCATCTGCTTGAGCGCCTCGCGATCCCGGCGGAAGGCGGCGACGCTCTCCTTCCACGCGCTGGGGGAAGTCGGGCTGGGATTGTCCGGCCAATAATCGTCCGGCCATCGACGCTCCTCGTACGCCGGATTGCGACAGAACTCCAGAATGTCCTCCTGGGTGATCCTCAAATGCTCGAGGAGCTGCCACGGTGAATAGGGAAGCCCGGGCGGCACTCGCCCCTGCATCTCGGGTGAGAGGCCTCCGACCACTTTGTCAAAGCCCGCGTGGGCCTCTTCCCAGTCCAGCAGTCGGGCGACGGCGGCGCGCATGGGATCCGGTTGAGTCATAGGAGATGTTGCGAGGGGGATGCTTGAAGCAGAGCAGGGAAGGCGGGAGAACGCAAGGCTCCCCTACAACTATCTACAGCAGCTCCGCCAGGATGGGAGAGTGTTGTCCCAGCCGCTCGGCGGCCTGGGGAGAGTCCGTGGCGAGCATGAAGTCGTTGAAATCAAACCCCGGCCCCACCGTACAGCCCACCAATGTGTACTCCCCGCTGGTGCGGGCCGCCTGCCAACATCCGGCCGGCACAGCTCGAACCGGTCGCTGATTGCCTTCTACTCTTCCCAGCTCGACACATGTGATCGACCCACTAGCCGGATCGGCGACCCAATGCCGGAGCGGCGCTCCCTCATAAAAGTGCCACACTTCATCCGACTGCACCCGGTGCCAACGGCTCACCTCGCCTGCAGTCAGGAGGAAGTAGATCGTCGTGAGAGCGGCTCGGGTCCCCCGTTCGTCGAGCGGCTGAACCAGGAGGCTCGACCGATGGACCTCACCATAATGCCCGCCCTCAGGATGGGGTTGCAGGCCGAGCGTCGCGATCAGCAGATCAGCCCGAGATGTCATCGGAGGGCCACGGCAGGAAGCCTCACGAGGACCTTAGCCTTGTCTCTCCCGGAAGAAGCTCCAGGAATCCAGGTCTTCGGCAACGCGAACCCGTCCCACCATGCGATACCCGAAGTGCTGGTACAAGGAGACATTCCAGGACGTTTCAGTGGTGAGCGACACGCCGGCCGAAGCGGGGTCGCTCCGAACCATGTCCTCGACCGCCTCGAGGAGCACACGCGCCAACCCGCGGCCGGCGTGTGACGGGCGAACTCCGATCATGTTCAGATGGTGGTGCGGCTCCTGAATGGCGAACTGACTGCACGCCGTTCCGTAGGCCTCGTAACGCCCACGGGCAGCGGCACCAAGCTCCGTCCAGACGACCTCACGGCGGCTAGTCAGCTCCAGAGGTTCCGGGGCTGACCTGGGCAAGGTGACAATGGCGACGGCAGCGAGTTGGCCGGCAGCGTCACGAACCCCCAGGACCGGCTCCTGCCTGAGCACCCTCGCAGCGACAAAGAAACCGATGAGCGTGAGGAGTCGCCTGCCGTACGTTGCTCCGCCGCCCAGCACATAGCGCATGACTGGATAGTCCGAGAACGACTCAGCGAGCACGCTCACCACAGCGTCGGTCTCGGCGGCTGCCAGGAGCTCCACGGCCATCGGGTCGGGCTTCTTTCAGCCGCGCCGTTTGAAGAACTGTATTGCTCGCTCATGTTTCTCGGCGGCGGCCCGAGTCTTGAAAGTGCCGAGGTTCCGTCGTTTGCCGGTCTTGGGGTCCTTTTTCCTGGAGTACAATCGGTACTCACCGGACGACAGCTTTCTGATCATGGCGTGGAGGTCCTAAGTGTGGGCGACGTTTAGCGGGTCCTCCTCTCACGTATCATCCGGGACGTGAGATAAGCCGGCGGACCAAACATCGCGATGAGGAACAGAACCAGCAACAATCCATTCTCCGGCGGATCACAGCCTTCGATGCTGCAGCGCCGGCCGGTCATCAGGATCACGTTAGCCAACCAATACCCAGCGAAGAAGAGGCTGGGCCAGATGACCCACGAGAGGATTGCGATGATAACACGCAAGGGTGATGTCATGCGTGGAAGAAGAAAATTCGCCAGAGTCGTGGAAAGATGTTGGGAATCGAGCTAGTCACGAGTCAGGCTGCCCCGCCGGCAAGCGACCCGGTGACCCGGAGCTGATGCCAGTCAACATCCCCAGCCTGGATCACGTCGCGGACCCAACGTTCCCGAGCGCTCAGTCCGGCCCCTCCAGTCTTGATCTCGATGAATACAATTCGTTGGAGCCGGCCCTCGGCCATACCATCGAAGACGATAAGGTCCACCGGGCTGCCGAGGAAGCGGACGTCTTTGGGATTGTACGGGAAATCCGGAAAATAGGCGACGAGCTGTTCGTGCACTTTACCAGCAGTGACTGCCTCACTCCGCTGCACTGCGTCCCTACGAATTCTGGCGGTGTAGCGGAGCCGCCAAACCAGAAAGTACGTCCATGTGACAAAAACTCCGGCTGCAACCCCGATCAAGAGACTGGTCAAATCGGTTGGCAAGGGGAAGCTCCTCGAACGACCTCCGGTGTGAAGCTCAGGGGGCTTCGAGTGGAACGTCTAACCGTGCGCTATCGGTCCGGGACCCCCCAGTGCGTGCTGGAACTCGATAACAGGTCTCAATCTGGTAGGGCGAGGGCGTAGTGGCTAGCCAATGGCACCAGGAACTGGAGCTTGCCATTGGGCGAGGCCGGGATCTGGTCCACGATCTCGATCGTGACATTGAAGTCATGGCCGACGCTGGCGTGGACGATCTGGCTCAGAGTGTCACCCTCGGTCGTGGAGGGGGCGCGTCGGGTGGCCAGCAGAAATCGCAATTGGCGGCCCGGCTCCTCTCGGACCTGATATCTCCGAACCCAGCTGTGCGCCATGGCGCGTCCGAACAAGCTGGTGATCAGCGGCGTGGTAATCAGCGCTCCGCTGGGCCGGCGAATCACATGGGCGGTCCGCCCATGCACCCGGGTGAGCAGGCCCAGACCGCGGCCGCACTGGCAGCCTTCCGGCAGCCGCGCGGCCATGTCGCCCATGCGGTATCGGATCAGCGGCATTGACGTGAGGCCCAGGCTGGTGACGACCAGCTCACCGAGATTGCCGTCGGCCACAGGTGCCCCCTGCTCGTCGACCACCTCGACCACGAAACAGTCATCATTCACGTGGAGCAAGTTGCGCCGCTCCGGGCAGGACCAGGCGATCACCCCGAACTCGTTGGTGACGTAGACGTCCACGGCTGGAGCCCGGAACGCCTGTTCCGCCAGTTCCAGGCAGCGGTCGGTCACCTCCATGGCGGTACAAAACACGGCCCGCGGGGGGTGGATCCGGGTACTCGTATTTACGGTGTGCTCCGCCAGGGCTTCGATCGCGCCGGCGTATCCGGTGAGGATGGGGGGTGACAATTTCCGGATCCGCGTGAGCAGCTCCTCTGGCGGGTCATCCGAGGCCAGCTTCACCACCTGAGGCAACAAGCCCAGCTTCCGCAGATACGTGATCGCTCCCGCGCGGTCAGGCTTATCCGGGATGGCGATATTTACCTGTGCATCCCCGGGGCGGCATCCGTACGATGAGTACACCCTCCACCAGCGGGCGGAGTATTCCGCCTCTTCCAGACGGGAACGCAGGAAATGACCTGGCGTACCGGTTGACCCGGAGGTCATGACGTCGATCAGACCAGTTCGAGGGACCGTCAGGAATGCGTCGAGGCCGTGCTGAGCAATGACCCGGCGGTCAAGAAACGGCAAGCGCCTGAGATCGCCGGGCTCAAAGCGGTCGAAGTCGGCGATACCAGCGTCGCGAAAGGCGGAGTTGTAATAGGTGGATTGGGCCGCTCGCGCCAGGAGCTGCTTCAATCGGGTGTGCCGGCGTAACGCCAGCTCTTCTGATGACAGTCGTTCTTCTCGCGCCAGCCGACGGGTAATCCGCAGCAAGGCAGAGAGGGTGGCAAACGTTCCCGAAACGGCTGCTGGTAGGAGGGCCATGCACTCGGTGATTTGCAAGTGCGGGTCCTATCCATCGATGCCGGCGCTGTCGGGGACAAGGCTGCAAGCCACTGCACGACCCCACTCCGGCTCGAACCGGACTGGGCCATGGCTTCAGCGACAAACTGTTCCTGGATGAGCGATTGGAAGGTCGCCGCTACTCCTGTTGGAGCAGCCGCGTAGGATCAGGGCGTCACGCCGTGGAGTGCAGTCTCATTCATCTTTGGTTTCCAGTCATTGACCCGTCGCGGACCCTCCTCGCACGTTGCGGCATTTAGTTGCGCCCCAGCACCACATTCACTAACTGATCTAGGCCTCAGCGCCCCCGGTGAGCCGCAGATTACGCACCGGACCGTGCACCGCCACGAAAAAAACCCCGGCTGCATACACCAAGAGATCAGGTCGCCACTCCCCGCGTCCAGCATGCACCGCCAGGGCCCCGAGCACAGTGAGGAGCAATGCTCCCGCACCCAGGGGCATAGTTCGAGGGAAGAGGAACGCTAATGCTCCCAGGGCTTCGATCGATCCGATTATCAGCGCGTGCAGATCGTTCGCGCCCAGATGAAGGATGGTGTGCATGCTGCCCCCGAGCAAAGCAAGACCGAGGGTGACGTGAAACACGAGGAAAGCCCGGCGGATCTGTTCGGGGGTGGACATCGGCGCCTCCTCTGTCGGTGTGGAGCGGGTAGCCAAACTAGAGACCTAGATCGCGGCTGCGAGCGTCAATCACATCCTTGGCGGTCTTGAGATCGACGTGGTGCAGTATCCGGTAGAGCTTAATCGCCTCGATCTTCCGTCCGGCGCGGATATGCAGGTCGATTTGCGCCTCCGTCGGAGGAGCGCCAGAAGGTGGGCCTGGACGTCCGGACCGCTCCCCCCGCCGGCTCAGCACTCCTAACCCAACGACCACCGCGATACCAGCCACCCAGTACCAGGTCATAGTGCAGTCTCACAAGGCCAAAGGTGAGATGCCGGCCCCGACCTGAGCCTTGCTTGGGGCCCGGGGCCCATCCAGATTCGGGAAGGCTGCTCGTCCCGTCCTTCGAGGTCATTCGCGTGAGTCCCAGCCACATACTCGGTATTTCAGCGTTTTATCACGACAGTGCTGCTTG
>DASSED010000005.1:0-13635 GCA_035695405.1 Gemmatimonadales bacterium | reverse complement strand
GCCCATACCGGGATCCACAACCTGATTGTGGTCGCCTCGATGCATCAGCGGAAGTCACAGATGGCCGACATGTCGGACGGCTTCATCGCTCTGCCCGGCGGGATCGGGACCCTGGAAGGATTTTTCGAGGTGTTGACCTGGGGCCAGGTCGGGATCCACGCGAAGCCGGCGGGAATCCTCAATGTGGCCGGTTATTTTGACGCGCTCACCGGATTCCTGGACCATGCGGTTCGGGAGGGATTTCTGACCGAGGCACACCGCAACGCCATTATGGTCGACACCGATCCCCTCCGCTTGATCGAGCGACTCCGTCGCTTTACTCCGCTCGAGGGTGAGAAGCTGATGGGGCGGACCCACCGCTAGGGCCGCGCGCCTTGGTGGCCCAAACCTCGGGCGCGGGTCTGCTGCTGAAACGCTTTACATACTCCCGGGTGAACTCGGCGCCGAGCAGAATGATCTGCGCGGAGTAATAGACCCATACCAGAATCACGATCACCGATCCGGCCGCCCCATAGGTCGATGCGAACGCACTGGTCCCGATATAGAGACCGATGAGGAACTTGCCCAACGTAAAGAGGCCGGCCGTGACCAGAGCTCCGACTATTACGTCGCCCCACAACAGCCGCACGTCCGGCAAGACTTTGTAGATCATAGCAAACAGCGCAGTGATCACCGCCAGGGAGACGACCACATTGAGGGCTTCCCAGATCACGGCCACCCCGGGGAAGGCGTTACCCATGTAGGTGTGCAACGCAGCCAATGCCGCGCTGACGACGAGGGACGTAAGCAAGACGAACGCAAACCCCAGCACCAGCCCGAAGGACACCAGCCGCTGCTTCAGCAGCGCACGCCAGAAACTGGTGCTCTCCTTGGGTTTGACCCGCCAAATGGCGTCGAGATCCGTCTGAAGCTCGAGAAAAGCCCCGGTGGCGCCGAGGAAGAAAGTGATGACCCCTACGATGGTGGCTGGAATGCTGGACGAGGGTTTCGCCGCACCCTCAAGCATGGCCTGGACCGCCTCCGCCCCTTGGTGTCCGATCAACCCATCGATCTGACCCACGATCTCTCCCCGCACTGCCTCCGGGCCAAAGACGAGCCCCGCAACGGCGATGGCGACCACAAGAATGGGAGCCAGCGAGAACAGGGTGTAGTAGGCGAGCGCCGCACCCATGCGTGGCACATTGTCATCCCACCACCCTGCGACGGCCTGCTTGAGAACCGACCACAAGTCGCGGGCTACCACTACTCTGACTCGGATAACGTGGGGCTAACCTTCCCCGCTCCGTTCTCCTGGATCCACACCGTCTTGATATTCACGAACTCCCTGATGCCGAACACACTGAGCTCCCGGCCAAACCCCGACTGTTTGACGCCGCCGAATGGGAGCCGGGGATCCGAGGCCACCATGGCATTGATGAACACCATGCCGGCTTCCAGATCACGGACAAATCGATTCCGCTCCCGCGGATCGTTGGTCCAGGCACTTGCTCCCAGTCCGAACGGAGAGTCGTTAGCGATGTGAATGGCATGATCAATGTCTCTGGCCCGAAAGAGCAACGCGATGGGCCCAAAGATCTCGTCCCGATATGCCGGTGAGTTTTCGGTGATATTGGTGAGGACGCCGGGCGCGAAGAAATATCCTGGGCGATCCAGAGCATGCCCGCCGGTGAGCAGCTTGGCACCGGCCTGGATGGAACGGGCGACCTGATCGGTCAAGGTTCTGACCTGCGCCTCGTTGGCCAAGGGACCGACCTCAGTTGCAGGATCCATGGGATCACCCACAACCAAAGCCTTCATCCCGTCCACCAACCCCTTCTCGAACTTATCGGCGATCGAGTCCTCCACGATGAACCGCTTGGCGGCAATGCAGGACTGGCCGTTGTTGATGGTCCGTGCCTTGACGGCAGTGCGAATGGCAGCCGGGAGGTCGGCACTGGGCATCACGATGAACGGATCGCTTCCACCCAACTCCAGGACCGATTTCTTGATCTCCTTGCCGGCTTCGCTGGATACATGACTGCCGGCGCCGGTGCTCCCAGTCAGAGTCACTGCGGCGATCCGCGGGTCGTCGATGACCCGCTGGACCCTCTCGGTTTCGATCAACAGAGTCTGAAAACATCCTTCAGGGAACCCCGCACGCCGGAAGATGTCCTCGATGGCCAGCGCACACTGGGGCACGTTAGAGGCATGTTTGAGGAGACCGACGTTGCCCGCCGCCAGCGCCGGCGCCGCGAAACGGAATACCTGCCAGAAGGGGAAGTTCCAGGGCATGACCGCGAGGATCGGTCCGATCGGCTGATAGCTGATGAAGGTTCGGGCTGTCCCGGTTTCGACCTCCTCATCGGCCAGGAATCGCTCGGCATGCTCTACGTAGTAGCGGCATCCCCAGGCGCACTTGGCCGCCTCTTCGGAAGCTGCCTTGAGCGTCTTGCCCATCTCCAGAACCATCAGCTTTCCGAACTCCTGCTTTTCACTCTCGAGAATGTCCGCGGCTCGAGCCAGCAATGCGAGCCTTTCCGGGAGCGGAGTCCTGCGGTGACGCTGGTAGGCATCTGTGGCACATTGCAGCCGAGCCTCCAGCTCCCGATCTGAGAGAGGTTCGAAGGTTCGGATGGTCCGGCCAGTTGCCGGATCGATGGTGGCGATAGTCATTAGCGGCATCCTTCTCACGAAGCACGTATGGGGTGACGTAACCCCACCGGAGCAAACTGGTCAAGAAGAAACTATTATCTCACTACGATGAAGCCGATCCAAGTACTTCTGTCGCATGCTATCGATTACGCCGGCTTGTTCCCCCCGGCAGGTCTTTCCATGGATACCGCCCTGGCCAACCACGTCGCATACCACGAGGGCAATGATGCCTGGGCTTTGGGCCGCTTCATCATTCCGGTCCAGCGACTGTCAGAATTCGAGCGCTTTGCTCCGGAAGGCTCCGGCTGGAGACTCAGTGCGCTCGTGGGGACCGAATTTTCGGGTGAGTTGGACCAGGTGCTGTCCTTCAATAGGCGCGGCACCCATGGGACGATCGATACCATCGAGCTCAAGGTTGACTCGACTAAAACGATCAGTGATGTCATGAACCGGCTGCCACCTGGCCTCCAGGCGTACTTCGAGGTTCCAGTCGAAGGCTCGGCCCAGCTTCTCGCCGCCATCGCGCAGACCTCTGGCCGCGCCAAGGTCCGGACCGGGGGCGTCACCGCTGAGGCCTTCCCTTCGACCAGGAACCTGCTCGGCTTCATCGAAGGATGCGAGCGCGCTCGAGTCCCGTTTAAAGCCACTGCCGGTCTCCATCATCCGCTCAGAGCGGAATACCCGTACACCTATGACCCGAACAGCCGCCGTGGTCCGATGTTCGGCTTCCTCAATCTATTCCTCGCCACCGCCCTGATCCGAAACGGTTCGGACTCGCGCTTGGCGTCCTCCATCCTGGAGGAGAGCTCGCGGGCGGCTTTGACGGTCGACGAGCAAAGCATCACCTGGAATGGCCACCGTCTCGATCTCCCAGCGCTGCACCGTGCCCGGGAATCCATGGTGTCGTTCGGATCCTGCTCATTTACCGAACCGCTGGCCGAGCTCCGAGCCCTCGATCTTCTCGAGCCGGAAGTACAGCGGGCGTGAACCGTACTCACGATCCATCACTCCGATCGTGGGTGGACTCGGCCCAGGGTCCGACGGACTTCCCCATCCAGAATCTCCCCTTCGGCATCTTCCGCAAGCGGGACAGCAATGCCGCCCCTGTTGTCGGTGTAGCCATCGGGGACCGGATCCTCGACGTCCGCGCCGCACACAGCCTGGCGCACTTCAGTGGAGCGGCGGGTGTCGCTGCCGACGCCTGCGACTCGCCCTCACTCAACGGCCTCATGTCGCTGAACCGGGAGCACTGGACCGCTCTGCGGGTCCAAGTCAGCTCATTTCTGGCCGTTGATTCACCGACAGTTCGATCAGGGCGTGCAGCAGCAGAGCGCACACTGGTCTCGATGAGCGACGCCGAGCTCTTCCTACCGGCGCAGATTGGTGACTATAGCGACTTCTATGCATCGGTGTACCACGCCACCAACGTCGGCAGCATGTTCCGACCGGACAATCCCTTGCTCCCCAACTACAAATGGGTCCCCATCGGGTACCATGGGCGGGCCTCCTCCGTCGTGGTGAGCGGCACGGCTGTTCGGAGGCCCCAAGGCCAGCTCAAGGACCCCCAAGCGGCAGCGCCGGTGTTCAGCCCTAGCCGAGCGCTGGATTACGAAATGGAGCTGGGATGCTTTGTGGGAACGGGAAATCGCCTGGGTGAGCCGGTGCCCATTCGCCACGCGGAGAACCATCTCTTCGGAGTATGCCTGGTCAACGACTGGTCGGCTCGGGACATACAAAGTTGGGAATACCAGCCCTTGGGGCCTTTCCTGGCGAAAAGCTTTGCCACCTCAGTATCCCCCTGGGTCGTCACCCTCGATGCGTTGGAGCCGTTCCGCACCAGCCGTTTCGAGCGCGCAGCGGGCGATCCAGCTCCGTTACCCTATCTGGACTCAGGGGAAGATCGGAGCCGTGGCGGGCTCGACATAAAGGTCGAGGTGTATCTGAGCAGCGTTCGCATGCGCAAGGCCGGCATCGAACCAACTCGATTGAGTCGAGGATCGGCTGCAGAGCTTTACTGGACGCTGGGACAGATGTTCACCCACCACACGAGCAACGGCTGTAATCTCAGGCCGGGCGACTTGTTTGCCACCGGCACGATCTCTGGTCAGTCACCGGACTCGCGTGGTTGCCTCCTGGAGCTCACCTGGCGCGGCCGTGACCCGATCACGTTGCCGAATGGTGAGGTCCGGAGATTTCTCGAGGATGGCGATGAGGTCATCATGCGGGCTTCATGTGAACGCCCCGGCGCCACCCGAATCGGATTCGGGGAGTGCCGGGGCGTCGTGCAGGGGGCCGAGCGCTAGGGCTGAGCTCAGCCCTTTTCCACGATCTTCGAGAGCACCTGGTGGGCATAATCCTTGTCCCACTCTACCGCATTCTTCCGGGCTGTCACTTCAACCTGCGTGGTCTTCGAGTCCTTCTGCTCCATGCTGATGGTCACATCGAGGTCGCCTTTCTTTCCCTTCAGCTCGCGCTTGGCTCCGCTCGCCTCGGTGCTCGAAGCGTCGGGAGTAATCCCTTCGTCGCTCATCACGGTCCGGGCTCGGGCAGCCACCTGGTCGATGGGGCTGTTCACCAGAGATTCCGCTCCGCGGCTTGTGAGGTAAATGCCCGCTCCGGCACCTGCGGCGGCAGCGGCCGCTACGCAGCCGGTGACGGGGAGCATCAATCCGAGCGCCAGGGCCCACTTGATGGGGGCCGTAAACCTGTATCCCATAACGCCTATCTCCGTTCGGGTGGATTATCAGTAGGCCACGAGCACTGATCGTCCAAATCTTAGAGCCAACTGCTGCCTGTCGTCCACACCGTAGATCACCAGCCTGACGTAATCCTGGTCATCCGCTCCGCTTCCTTCATACGGTGGGGGCGCGCATAATTCAGGTACAATCTTTAAGCATGTAGAGGCTCCAGGTGACCCAGTTTCTCAAGCCGACCGAGATCGCCATCGATGGCGCCAAGACACTCCCCGGCCGCTACTACACGGCCCCTGAAATCTTTCAGGAGGAAGGCGAGCGGATCTTTGCTCAGCGATGGCTCTGTGTGGGCCGAGAAGATCGTATACCCGCACCGGGAGACTATTTCCTCCAGCCCGTCGGAGCAGAGAGCATCATCGTCCTCCGGGACCGTGCCGGCACCCTGCGAGCCTACTACAACGTATGCCGTCATCGCGGCACTCGGCTCTGCGAGGAGCACACCGGCCGATTTTCCGAGACGATACAGTGCCCCTATCATGCCTGGACCTACGCTCTCGATGGTCGGTTGATCGGAGCGCCCTCATCGGGGGATATCGAAAACTTCAGCAAGGCTGATTATCCCCTCCATGCCGTGGCCATCGAGCGGTGGGAGGGATTTCTTTTTATCAATCTCGCCGCCCAGCCCGAACCGTTCGCCCGTGCCTTTGAGCCGCTTCTTGGTCGGTTCAGCCGCTTCAATCTCCCTCGGCTTGCCGTCGCCAGAACCATCGAGTACGACGTGCGCGCGAACTGGAAGCTCTTGTTTCAGAACTATTCGGAGTGCTATCACTGCGGTCCGGTTCACCCGCCGCTGGCCAAACTCACCCCCCCGACGAGCGGAGAGAACGATCTGATCGAGGGGCCGTTCACCGGCGGCTTCATGGTGATCAACGAAGGCCACCAGAGCTTGACCATGAGTGGCCGTTCCTGCGGCCTGATGGTTGGGGACTTACCGGAGGAGGACCACAGCCGGGTGTACTACTACGCCATCTTCCCGAACATGCTGTTGAGCCTCCATCCCGACTACGTGATGTTCCATACCCTATGGGCTGAAGCTCCCGACCGGACCCGGATCTTCTGCTCCTGGCTCTTTCATCCGGATACGCTCAAGGATCCAGCGTGGAATCCGGAGGATGGAATTGAGTTCTGGGACATGACCAACCGGCAGGATTGGCACATCTGCGAACAGAGTCAGCTGGGAGTGAGCTCCCGGGTGTACCAACCCGGGCCCTATTCCCGGAGGGAAAGCCTCTCGGTGCAGTTCGATCGTGAGGTGCTCAGATCGCTAAAGCGCCGCACACCTTAAACACTGCGGCTCCGTTTCCCATGCAGGTAAACCAGTGAGCCTCCTACCAGAAGCAGCAGGGTCAACCCGGCGACCTTGCTGACAGCGAGCACCTTATTGGGTTCGTCAGCCGCCGGCACCAGCGCCAGGCCAATGGAACCGGCCGTGGTGGTGAAGCCGATGAGGGCAAGGGTGACCGCCACCGGCGTGCCGCCAGGCACTCGCATGACGTCGGGACCTGCCGGCTCCCGCTGGAGACGGATCAGTGCGGCGAACATGAAGAGATAGGGGATAAAGTACGAGATGATGGACATGCTCACGAGAACATCGTACGCTCCCTTCACCGTCGTTCCCGCCTGACCCAACAGAATGAACACCGCCGCGATAATCGCCTGGGAAATAAGGCTTACATGAGGCGACCCGTACCGCGGGTGCAGCCGTCCGAAGACGGGAGGTAAGTAGCGGTCCAGCCCCGCCACAAAGGGCAGCCGCCCCCCCGCAGCAAACCACGCTCCCGCTTGTCCCAGGCCGCCGATGACGAGCAGCGCGGCGATCACCGGAGTCACCATACTTAGGCCGATCCGATCACTCACCGTCTCGATGGCCGTCATGAAGCCATCCAGATTCGCGATCTCGGCCTGGGGCATGGCGACCAGCATCGCGATGGTTCCCAGGATGTAGAGCGCCGTTATCAGCACCCCGGCGATCAGGAGCGCTCGAGGTATGCTCCGGCGCGCATCTCGAATCTCCTCTCCCAGCATCGACGCGCTTTCCAGGCCGCTCAGCGAAAACGCGATGGTGGACCAGAAGATGATGTCCTTGAGGTGGGTGCTGGGATGCAGGGACCCAGCAGTGAACTCGGTGGCCGAGCCGAAGCGCTGCCAGGCCAGGACCCCGAGCCCGAGCAGAAGTAAGGCGGGAATCCAGAGCCCGATGGCACCGGCGTTGTGCAGCCACTTGCCAACGGAAAGACCCCGGATGTTGAGCCCTGAGGCGAACGCGAGTGCGAACAACGAGAAGCCGATGAAGTACACCGGACTTTGCCCCAGCTTGCGCCATTCGGCGCCGCCAAGAAACAGGGCTGCAGCCGCGGTGAAATAGAAGAGTCCGGGGAAATACGGGAGGTTACAGGTCCAGTAGGTCCATCCCGTGATGAAGCCGGCAAATTCTCCGAAGGCCCGCTTGCTCCAGACGTAACAACCACCCTCGTCCGGATACCGGGAGGACAGCTCCAGCACAGTGAACATCAGCGGCAGGTAAAAGGCCAGGCATCCGATCAGCCAAATCACAATCGAGCTGGGACCGGCCGCGGCCGCGGCACCGATCCACCTCACCGTGAATCCGGTGACCAGATAGAATAGCACGAGATCGCCGAAGCCCATGACGCGGGGGAGTCGGGCGGGAGCGGTGGTCACACCATGTAATTCCGGGGCGGATTTTCCTGCTGCAGGATGGGTCGATCGATACGGAACGGCTGGATGTTCAATGCGGTGTCGCCGTCGCAGGCCATGTCCGCGAGAATGCGTCCGACCAGCGACGCGAACTTGAAGCCGTGTCCCCCTCCAATGGCGACGAGAACCTGCGGGTTGTCGGGCAGCCGGTCGAGCACGAAATCGCGATCAGGGGTAAGGGTGTAAAGGCAGCTCTTGGTGTAGAGAATGGGTCCGAGAGCGCTGGGGAGATAGCGCTTCAAAAAGCCTTGGACCCGCTCCAACGCGTCGGCGTCGGTATCGAAGGTCCGGCTCTCGGCCGTGACTTCTTTGCCCCCTGCGTCCTGCCCTACCTTGGGTCCGGGCTCTCCAAAGACCGGAAAGCCGTAAAAGCAGGGATCGTCCATCCAGATCCAGATGGGGAATCGGTCGGGTTGGAAGTCGGCCAGCCGAGGACTGGCGAAGTAGGTGACCTGTTCCTGGGTCACGGTCAGAGGGAGTCGGGTGTCAAAATGGTCCAAAATGGTGTTGGACCAGGCTCCGGCAGCGATGATCAGCTGACGGCAGCGGTACTCCAGCCCGCTGCTCCGGATGTGGAGCTCTCCGTCATGGGCGCTGATCGACTCAACCGGTGAACGGTCCCGCAGGGTGGCGCCATGGGCCAGGGCCAATCGCTGATGGGTGGCGTTGCCTTTCGCTGCCATGGCGATGCCGCTCTCGGGCTGAAAGAGACCCTGGATATCGTCGGTCAGCCGAAACGGTGGCCAGCGCCGCATGATCTCACCGGCGTCGAGCGTTTCATACTCGACACCGGCGGCATCCATGCTCTCTGAGTAGTTGCGCAACGGAATGGCACTGTCGGCGGGACCCAAGTCGAGGCCGCCGGTGCGAAGAATCAGCGATTCGCCGGCATCACGCTCCACCTCACGCCAGGCCGCAAAGGCATGTTTTGCCAGCTCGACGTATCCGGGAGTGTGATAGGACAGGCGGATGATTCGGGAATGGTCCTGTGACTCGCCCCTGACATGCCCCAGCTCGAACTGCTCCAGGCCGAGAACCTCGGCGCCGGCCTGCCGCGCGAGCCAGTAGGCGGCGCCACTGCCAAACCCACCGAGCCCCACGACGATGTATTCGTAGTCGCGTTTCACGGGCGCTAGCCAAGTTTTTCTTCGACGTACCGCCTGATGTCGAGGCTCGCATTTTCCATCGGGGCATAGTAACCCTGGTGGAACATGCGCGAGCGCATCCCCCGCTGCACGCTCTCACAGACCGCCCAGTCCTGCCGATTCACCCGATCCCAAAAGGTGACGGCATCGGCGGCATCGAAGTCGGGCCGCTCCAGCTCGGTAGGGTGGAAGAGAAAGTCGCAGATGATGGTCGTGTGCTGTGCATCTCGCGGCCAAACGGTGTACGCGGTGACGTGGTCGGCCGAAAGACTGATCATGAGATTGGGATAGATCAGTTCACCCTTGTGACGAACCTGCTCGTCCGGGTTGAGGTCTGCGAACGGCCGTCGGATGCTGGTTCCGGTCTCGGTAAAGGTCCAGGCCCCCTCCCGGTGAGGAATTCCCCGGTCCCAATCGAGCTGGGAACCGCCTCGCTGCTTGAAGGCCGGCACCAGGCGGCAGAGCTCCGGGTGCACCGGACCGCAGTGATAGCATTCGTTGTAGTTCTCCAGCAGGACTTTCCAGTTCGCCGCAACCTGGTAGACCAACCGTTTGCCGCTCCGCAGCTGGTCCAGCGGATAGCGGCACAGGCGATCGGGCACGGCACCGAGCTGGGATGGCAGGGGATAGCCCCGCGCGGTCGCCTCCTCTGGAGTCAGGTTGACAAAGAAGAACCCGCCCCAGCTTTGCACTCCCACGGGAAAGAGTGAATGCGAGGTTTTATCCAGCCCATCGCTCTCTTCCAGAAAGGGGGCGGTTCGAAGGTGGCCCTCGAGCGAGTAGGTCCAGGAGTGGTACGGGCATCGAATGGTTCCGTGGAACGAGCCTTGAGCATTCTCCGGGACCAGGCGGGAACCGCGATGACGGCAAACGTTGTAGTGACCTGCCAGTGATCCGCCGCGGGTGCGGACAACGAGGATGCTCTCTCCGGCCACATCGAGTACCAGATAGTCGCCTTCATCCCGGAGGTCGGCGTCACGGCCGCCACAAAACCATTCCCGGTAGAAGATCCGCTCCTGTTCCCGCCGGAAGATGTCTTCGGATGTGTAGAAGTCGCGGTGGAGAGTTCGCTCCATCAGGGTTGTTCGCCCCCTTCGGGGCCATAGAAGAAGACCCACACCGCGAGATCGTCGGTGAACTCTTCAAAGCGGTGGACTTCGTTGGCGGGGACGAACAGCACGTCGCCAGGGCCGAATCGATGCCGCTCCCGGCCGTTGCGGAACCACCCACTCCCCTGAAAGACAGCGTACACCTCGTCACGGGTGTGCGGCGTCTGTGGGTCGTGCTGCCGCGGCGCGTAGAGCTCGACGCTCAGAGTGCCGTGGCGGAACAGCTCCACGTATCGCTCACCCTCTGGGCCCGGCAAGCGAGCTAAAGCTGACGCGACGGTCAGATGGTGCTGAGTCATCTAGCGTGGACTCGGCGGGGATCTCCTGCGCGCATCGCGCAGGATCTCTCGCGCCGCGTTGTAGCCGCAGGCCCCCATGACCCCGCCCCCAGGGTGGGTGGCTGCCCCGCAGAGGTACAGATCTTTGACTGGCGTGCGATAATCGGCATAGCCCGGCACCGGGCGCATGAAGGACAAGCTGCTGAGCGACATCGTGCCCTGCATGATGTTGCCGCCGGTCAGCCCGAAGCGCTTCTCGAGATCGACGGGAGACAGCACCTGCCGGCCAATGACCGAGCGGCGGAAGTTGGGCGCGTACTCGTTCATCAAGTCGAAGCAGCGCTCCGCGTACTTCTCCTTCTCCTCCTGGAGCGACAGACCCGGTGCCAGCTTGTACGGAAAGTACTGGGTGAACATCGACATGACGTGCTTTCCCTCCGGTGCGATGCTGTCATCCAGTACGGAGGGAATGGTGGCTTCGATGATGGGATATTCGGAGGGGCAGCCGTACTTCGCGTTATCGTAGGCGCGCTCGATGTAATTCATAGTGGGCGCGATGTGGATCGTACCACGATGCTGCAGTCCCGGTGCGGTGCCTGGCAGCGCGGTAAAGTCGGGCAACTCACTCAACGAGATATTGATCTTGAGGCTGGCGCTGCTGTAGTCGATGTTCTTGACGGCCTGGACGAACTCCCCCGGCAAATGGTCGGGACCCACCAGCTTGAGGAACGTCACGTTCGCGTCCGCACCCGAGGCGACCCGGCGGGCCCGGATTTCGCTCCCGTCTTTGAGCGCCACCCCAATCACCGCGCCATCTTTGACCAGAATCTTGACCACCTCCGAGCTGGTGCGAATTTCGGCGCCCTTCTCCCGGGCCGAGGCAGCGATGGCGTTGCTGATGCCGCCCATGCCCCCGCGCACATACCCCCAGACGCCGCGGATGCCGTCGCATTCGCCCATCACATGGTGGAACAGGACGTAGGCGGTCCCCGGCATCGAAGGTGACGCCATGGCGCCGATGATCGCGTCGGTGGCGAGGGTGACCTTGAGTTGTTCTGATTCGAACCAGCGGTCCAGAATCGGCGTCGCCGCACCAGTCAGGATCTCGATGGCCTTCTGACCGTCGGCGCCGAGCTTGGCAAAACCCATCCCCAACTTGGCCAGCTTGAGCAGATTGCCCGGGCGGAAAGACCAGGGATTGGGTGGTGTTTCGGTCAGGGTGGGCTCGAGGAAGGATGCCACTCGCTCGAGCATCCGCTCGTACTGGGGCAAGGCGTCCGCGTCTCGGGCCGAGAACTTGGCGATTTCCCGGTGCGTCATCGCCTTGTTGGGCCCCAGCATGAGCGAGCGACCATCGGGAAAGGGCGTAAACGACGACGGATTCCGGGGCAGCATCTTGAAGCCGTGGCGCTTGAGCTCCAGATCGCGGATGACTTCGGGGCGGAGCAGACTGTTGACGTAGGCCGCGGTGGATACCTTGAAGCCGGGCCAGAGCTCCTCGGTCACGCAGGCGCCGCCCAGCACCTCCCGGCGTTCGAGCACCAGTACCTTGAGACCGGCACGGGCGGCGTAGGCCGCGGTCACCAGGCCGTTATGGCCACCGCCGACTACGATGAGATCGTAGGACACAGACATGATCGCCTAAGGGAAAGAAAGCGTATCATAGCGCCGCCCCGAGGGGCGGCGCTAGACGGAGGGGTTACCGCAGCAGCTGGATTTCGGTTCTGGCGTAGACATAGCGCCCATTGTACCCGAAGGGCGATGCCGCGGCCCAGGGGAAGGTCCCGAAGTTGTCATTAAAGTTCTGGGAGGTGTCCCCAAACTCATCAACGATGACTTGAGAGCTCGGCCGGTCAGGGTACGTGTCGAACAAGTTACGCACCCCAACCGCGAGCTTCACGAAGTCGAATCCGTATCCCAGCTCCGCATCGAAGAGCCCTTTCCCACCGTAGTCTTCGCGACAAAGGTCACAGAAGCCGGGTTGGGCCGACGAGAAGCCCCCGTAGTAGGAGAAACGTCCGAGCGAGGTAAACCGGCCGTAGGTGTAATTGGCTTGAAGAGTTCCTCGCCAATCGGGACGCTCGTCCTGAATGCCGATCGCAGTGACCGAATCGAGCAATCCCGGTTCGGTCGACCCCGCGGCAACCAACACATCCGGCAACGGATCCACCCGGGTAATCTTATTCTTGGTGTAGTTGGCCGAGGCGTTGAGATCGAGAGTACCTCGATCTCCGGTGGGTATCCGCAGATTGGCCGTCACGTCCACGCCCTGGGTCCGCGTATCCAGACCGTTGGTGAAATACTGCACCCCACCGAGCGAGGGAGAAAATCCCGCAGCGGCGAGAATCCCCAGGGTGGCGTCATCATCAAAGGTGGCGCCGAGCAGGATCCGGTCATCGATAGTGATATGGAAGTAGTCTGCCGTGATAGTGAAGTTATCCCTGGGAGTGACTGCAAATCCGCCGCTAAAATTCACCGAGGTCTCTTCTTTCAGTGGCTTCGATCCCAGAGCAAGTGCCGCCGGACTATTCACCGGCGCGATGATGACATCCTTGGCTACCCCGCCTATGACGTTGGTGACGATCTTGCTAAAGAAGACCTGGCTCAACCCGGGTGCGCGGAAGCCAGTCCCGATAGCCGCCCGGAGTGTGACCCGCCGGGATGGCTGAAAGCGCACCGCCGCCTTGCCGGTCAACTTCTCACCGAAGTCGCTGTAGCGCTCAAATCGTCCCGCGATGTTCGCCAGCACCTTGGGAGTGAGATCGGTCTCCGCGTCGGCGTAGATGCCGAAGTTGGTGCGATGCTGATCGGTTGCGTCGGTCGGCTCGAAACCCCGAAAGACCTGCGATCCGGGCCGAATGGTGGCCGCGTCACTATCAGGAGGAAGGTGAAAGCCATTGATGTATGAGGCCAGCTCACCTTGCCGAATAGCGTAGCGCTCACGCCGAAACGCCGCCCCGAAGGCGAGGTTCACCGGGGCCGGGAGTCCGATAGTCACCGGGCG
>DASSED010000004.1:0-10242 GCA_035695405.1 Gemmatimonadales bacterium | reverse complement strand
AGCTTTGCCTACGCGCTGAATGACGCAGCCGTCGTGGTGGGCTACTCGACTGTTCTCAGCGGATATCCCAACCAGCCAGTATTCTGGACCAACTCCGGAGCCGGGTGGGGCCCCGCCACCAGGCTTGCCCTCCTGTCGGGGGCCATTGGGGGGGTCGCTCGGGACATCAATTCCGCGGGCCAGATAGTCGGTCAGAACGTGGTGTCATTATTGGGCTGCAACACGAGAGCAGTCGTTTGGTCGAACGGAAGCGCGGCCGCAGCCCAGCTTCCGGGGTTGAGCCCAGCATCATGCTCCGAGGCGCTCGCCATCAACGACCACGGGCAGATCGCCGGCTTCTCCAGTGATCGTCGCGGCTTGCATGCGGTTCTGTGGCAACCATCCACGGCCGGCTACTCCATCACAGACCTGGGTCAGGTCCGCGGAACCGGTTCACCTATTGTGTACGGGATGAATGAACCACTGGCCGACGGCAGCAGGCTGGAGCTGGTGGGCGTAATACAATCGACAGAGCGAGCGACTTTGTGGACCTTGCCATAGGGTGAACGCCCAAAACTGTAACTCGCCCATCCGCACGACTTCTGAATCCGCCCCGGTCCCAGTATCGGGGCGGGCTTTTTCAGGCTCCAAAGCCAAGTTACATGCTTCGCCGCACATCGTGACTCTGAGGGATTCCACGGCTCTCTTGCGGAGCCGAGCTTTCGCGCGCCAATTAAGGCAGCGTTGGACCAGTAGGCTCGGTGGCTCTTTCAACGGCAGGAGGCTTGATTGCAGGAGAGCATCCGCGAGGCTCGGCTTCGCCCTGAGTACGCCGATCTATATCCCGGAGTCGAGGCCGGTGTCTGGCTTCCGGCAACGTCGGTGGGCCAGCAACTCCTGCTCTGGCATCTCGCAACGGCAGCTACGCCGCAGGGCGATCGTCTGATGACCGACGAACACTTTGAGTTCCGGGGGGGTCTGACGCGGGACTTGACCAACGGAGTCCGAACCCGCGCCGGCGATCAGTAGCTCTCAGTTCACCAGCGGCCCGTTGAGCTGCACCGTGGCGCCCAGACCCGGCTCCGTCATGGCGTGCAGATAGGCATTGGGATCGTGCACCATGGCGCCTTCAGGCAGGAAGCTGAAGGCCGGGCCCAGCTCCCGGCGGATACGCTCCGAATAAAACTCCGGTAGCTGATCGGTCTCACCTTCCATGAAATTCCGCACCGACCGGTCGGTGTCCAGCAACCGCCGAATCGTCTGATGGTAGCGGATCCGCCCGAACCCCTCCGAGGACACAGCGCGCACCACATTCATCCATTTGGGAATCGCGGTTCCCGTCGCCGGAATCCGGCGGGCGATCGCCTTCCAGGAAAACGAATGGCGGGTGACGTCGATCAAGTGATCGTAGAAGTCGGGCCAGGAGTAGTTCTTGGGCCGGACATTCATCGCATGGTTGTTGTTCAGGAAGTGGAACGGAAAGGGTATGACCCGGCCGGCACGCTGGTAATCCAGATTCATCGGCGCCGCGCGGCCGAACGCCGAGAGCAGCGAATAGGCCGGGAACGCGCCGGGTGAGAGATCGATGAACGTCTTGGTCAGCTCGAAGGGCTCCGGCCCCATGTCGCCATCCAGACCCATGACGAAATTGGTCTGAATGTAGGGGATGTAGCGCAAGATCAGATTTACATGCTCGGAGACCAGCTTGACCTTATCCATCCCGGTCCGGCGGGTCTTGGATTTGTTCCCCAGGTCGTACCAGGACTCAATTCCGGGAAGGATAGCCCGAAAGCCATTCTTCCTCAGCCGCACCAAGTGCTTCTCCGATAGCAGCGACAAGCTGCTCTCGGCGATATGACGCATGCGTCCTTCGGGCACTGCGCCTTCCACCGCCTCCATGTAATCATCGAACCGGACTCCGAAGTTGGGATCATGCCATCCGACGATGGGCCGCTTCACTTTGGTGAGGAGGAACTTGAGGTCGTCCCGCAGCTGGCTGAAGCTGAGGGGCTGATAGTCCACCGTCGAATCGATGCAGAAGCTGCAGGTATAGGGACACCCCAGGCTCCCGATCATGGGGACGATCTTGATGGTGGGAGCCTTGGTCAGCGTCTGGGCCACGAACTTCCAGCGCTCCTGGAGTGTGGGCATCGCGAGCGGCTGCCGCGCCGCGGATATCTGGCGTCCCAATGGGCGGTGGGGCGCACACTCCCGGCACACCTCGGAAATGGTATCTCGGTCGGTGAAACCGAGCACGTAGTCGTAGTACTTGCGGGCGTCCTCCGGATAGCAGCGGGCATGGGGACCGCCGATAACGGTTATGGCCCCCCGCTTCCGGAAGAAGTTGCTCAGAGCGTACGCCAACTGGGCCGATTGGGTGAACGCTCCGATGAAGACCAGGTTGAGATCAGACGGCAGCTCCTCCAGCAGATCCTCCAGGCCGGTGTAACAGACCACACGGACGTCGTGGCCCTCCTGCTCGCACCAGACACCGATGACCTGGGGCATGATGCTGGCGAGGTTGGCGTTCATGACCCTGCCGTAAAGGGAGGGGTTGGGGCTCTTGGTGACGAGATCGAGAATGCCGATGCGAAGTCGGCGCATGGAAGCCTATAGGCAGTTTAGGCTATATACTCTCGAACTGGCGGCATGATGGCACCAGGCGAGCGGCGGGACAACTATAAAGACGTCAGCGAATCTTAGGTCTCGAAGCGTGTTGTGCTGTGACGCTCGACCCATGCCGACATTTTTGGAAGGGCAAGAATCAGCGGCATGCAAGATGGTCAGGCATTGAGAGGATAGCAAGCCGAAGTTTCCATGGGCACGTGGACAAAAAGCATCTGCGGTTTGATGCGATAGACCAGCGGCGTCGCCGCCGAAATCACTTCCCCGTCGAGCGCCACCGCAATCTGCGCCCGTCGGGTCTCGATGGTGGCTTCCTGTACCTCGATGAGGTCCAGCTCCTTCACCTTGTGCACACCTTTGGTGAGCACGTTCCACGCCAATCCCAGCAAACCCACACGTCGCTCCGCATGGAGCACATACACCGCGAGATTGCCGGTCATCAACGAAGCGCGAGTTCCGGCATGAAACCCCGCCATCTGATAGGGATTGTTTCCCACGAACACGAATGGGGTGTACCGAACGATCTCCTTTCCCTCGGCCATGATGCGAACTGCCATGAATGGATGTCTGCGGAGGACTACGAGCGCGGCCCAGAGCGCGGCGATCCACTTCCCCAATCCGCTCGCCTGATACCGCTCCCGCAGGCGAACGATGGCGGGATACACGCCGATACTCGAGTTGTTGAGAAAGATCCGGTCGTTGACCTGGCCCACGTCTACTGAACAGGCGTGGCCGTCCAGGATCACCCGGGCTGCGGCTTCCACGTCGACGGGTATGCCCAGGTCCTTGGCGAAATGATTGAGAGTGCCGAGTGGGATCACGCCGAGCCGCACCGTGGAGCCCACCAGCATCTGTGCAGCGCTATTGACGGTGCCGTCACCCCCACCCGCGGCAAGCGTATCGACCCGGTCGTCAATTGCCTGCTTCATGGCCTTATGCATCTCCTCACCGCTCCCCGCCACAGTGATGCGGGCCTCCTGTCCCGCATCCCGGAAGACCTCCTCGAGACGCTTGGCCGCCTGAGCGCAGTCTCCCTTGCCAGAGGAGTCGTTCAAGACCACGGCAATTCTTCGGCTCATTCAGCAGCTCTCCTCCGCCCGTGGCTGACGAGCCGGTCTCCCAATGCAACCGCCGACACCCAGATGATGGCGGCCGCGTACCCGGCGAGCACGTCACTCGGGTAATGCACGCCGAGATAGACCCGGGAGAGACCCACCAGCAGGCTCAGGCCTGCCGCGGTGACCCACACGACGATGCGCAGGGCACGACTTCGAATGCGTCCGGTGACCAGTGCGGCCAACCCGCCGAAGAAGCTGGCCGCGAAGAAGGCGTGGCCGCTGGGAAAGCTGTTCGAGCTGGGCAACGGGTAGTCAAAGTAGGCGGTGGGCCGGGGCCGGGCGAAGACGTCCTTGAGCAGCAGGTTCAGAAGCCCGGCGCCAGCCATGGTGATGAGCACCAGGAGTGCCCCCCTGTGCCACTTTCGGAACTGGAACGCGAGTGCCAGCACCAGACCCAAGGGAACCAGCCCCCGAGGCCCGCCATAGAGACTCAGCGCCACCATGACCCTGGTGAGCGAGGGTGAGGCCAGGCGGTGCAGCCCGAGTCGAACCTCGTCATCCAGCGCCAGCGTGATGCCAGTCATCACTTCCCGCCCGAGCCAGGTGAAGAAGACCAGGGCCGCGGCCGCGGCAACGAGCCCGGCCACGAGCGCGGCGCTCAGGATTCGTTGGGACTTCTGCGAAGGAGCGGGAGACGAGTTCACCCGGGGAATATGAGGCTGGGCGGCTGGCTTCGGGCAAGCGGGAGCGATACTATGGGCGGATCATCGAAAGGACGAAGTCATGTCTCTGCATTATCGAGCCAAGGGCCAACGCGGCATCACGGTCCTGACGCTCCTGCTCATCATCATCGCAGTCATCATCGCGGCGGTGTTCCTGGTCCGGTACCTGAGAAACCGTCCGGCAGTGTCACGAGCGGCGGTTCCCATCACGGCATCAATCGCTTGATCAGCTGGATCTGCCCCGTGTGGTAAAGATCGTGGGCCGCAACGCCGTGGATCTCCTCCGCGTTGGTCCACACCCCTTTGGGAGAGCGACGATCGAGATCGGCCGGCGACAGTCGGGCAACCACCTCGCGCAGCATCCGATGCTCCTCTTCCAAGAGCCGGATATCCCGCTTCCACGCGGCGAGGTCCGCCGGCCGGGGGATCTCGGGCCAGTTGCTCGGCCTGCGCTCGAATCCGCCGATTGCGGCGCCGGCCAGTCTCCGGCGAACCGCATACTTCCAATATGCGGCGTGGATCGCGAGCTCCCAGATGTTGTGCCGTCCAGCAGCCGGTCGCCATAGTGCCATCGGGGGAGTCACTCCCCGGAGCGACCCCCTGAGAGTGGTCCCGTGCCACCCGCGATGGCTGAACGCTTGATCCATGATCTCGAGCAGGAGCTCGATCCGGGGATCCACCGGCCGGCGCATCAGTTGAACCCGCGAGTCGGTGTGCTGAACACAAAACCCTTTCCCACCGTCAGCACCCAAGCACCCGGCTCGGCATCATTGGCAAAGCGCCGGGCCAGGTCGAAGCGCAGCGCCGGCGTGTCGGAGGAGCGACTCGCCCCCAATCGAAGCCCGACCCCCGCATCCCACCCGACTCGCCTGGGTGAGCCGCTGTACCAGGCCCCACCGTGGTCCACGAACCCTGCGACGCCCAGTCCCACCAGCCCCCAGAGGTCGTCCACGACGGTATACCGGTACTCGGCGGTGGCGAAGAAGGAGCGGTCGCCGGTGAAGGCGTGGCTCCCGAAGGCGCGGGGACCGGTGCCGAGTCCGAGATCGAACTCCTCACCGGGCAGCGGGTCCTGGAGCCAGCCACCCTCGAGATGCATCACGGCGACGTGACGCGCCGCCGGCTGGAGCACCACCGTACCGGCCAGCTGCACCGAGCCTGAGTCCAGTCCCGCCGAATTGTATAGCGCATCGCCCACGGCATCTACATAGGCGAATCCGCCGGTGAAACGGGCCCCGATGCGGGCCGCCGCGAACGGGCCGATCCCGTTTCGGTCGTAGCCGAAGACCTCAGGCGCGAGCTGGAAGCCGGTCCTCACGGTGAGGCCGAGATCCACGTCCTCCTCACGTCCGAACCCGGCATAGCCGCGGGTGACGATGAAATGGGCCCGATTGTATTGCAGGTATGGACCGAAGGCGCCAGTCACCGTCTTGGAAAACGGTCCGATCTGCCCTTCCGGCCGGAAGTCGTCGCGTCTGACCTGGGCCGCCAGGCCGGCACGCAGGTATCCCGCGGTCGAAGCATGAACTGCCCAAGACGCCGATCCGCGCACCAGGGTGAACCTGCGAGAGAGGGTGTCTCGGGCCTGATCCTCTCCCTCGAAGAAGCGGAGCACCCGCTCGTCGTGGTCCTCAGCCTCGAACTTGAAGGCGCGCCGCGAGGTGAGCGCGTAGAAGGGGCGCTCGAGGACCAAGGCCTCGGCTCGGCCGTCGGATCGGTTCTCATAGAGCACGCCGAGACCCACGGTGCCGGCGAACATTCGGGGGCGGCGGAACGAGAGCGCGACGCTGGAGCGGTCGGGATCGTGGCGATAGCGCACGGCTGCGGTCGAGGCGGTGCCGAGGAGGTTGTTCTCCACCAGTCCGATGGTGAAAGCGACTTCGCCGCCAGTGCTCCGAAATCTCCAGTCGGCTTGAGTGCTCCACCCGTCCTTGGTGAGAACCCGGAGCATTAATCCCGTCGGGGTGCGCACCGAGTCAATCTGGACTTTCCGAAAGACGCCGAGGCTCCGAAGGTTTCGCTCCGACTCGGCGACCAGCGCGGAATCGTAGGGCTGGCCTACCCGGAACAGCAGCTCGCGCCGGATGACCGCGCGGCGGGTCTGGAAATGCAGCCGGTTGGCCATGCGCGCCAGCCAGCCTCGTTCGTTGGGATCGAAGATGTCGCGCGGCTGGAGCTGAATTCCCCGAATGACAAGGTCGGGGTCGGGAACCGGCGCGGAATCGACCGTAGCTTGAGCCAGCAGCCGTGCCGGGAGCAGCAGGGCCAGCAGCAGAAGAAAGAGTTTCACCCCAGGTCCGCTATACTCTCGAGGATTCGATCGGGCTTGATCCCGCTCTCGCGCAACACCGACTCCCGGAACTTACCGGTACGCACCAGCCAGCCCTCAAGCCCGGCTCGTTGAGCCCCGTCCACGTCGGACCAGAGGTCATCGCCGATCATCGCGACCGAGGAACCGGATCGGGTGCCCAGGCTCTCTACCGCTGCCTGGTAAAAGGCGGGACTCGGCTTCCCCGCTACGAGGGCGCTTTTCCCGGTGGCAAATTCCAATCCGGCCACGAATGGTCCGGCATCCAGCGCCAGCCGCCCATCCTTGAGCCAGTACTTGTCGCGGGAGAGCGCGATCAGCTCCGCTCCAGCCATGAGGTACTCGAAGGCTTCCTGAACCAGGTGGTAGTCCCAGCGATCGCCCAGGTCTCCGATGATAACCGCCTGGGGAGCCTGAGCCGGAGCCTTGCCGGAGGTCCCTCCCACCAGGTCCAGGTCCTTCAGGTCCTCCATCGCGGGCTCGGGGAGGAACGGCGCCACCGCGCGGTGCCCCGCGGCCCGAGCAAGCCGGGCTCCGGCCAAAGTGGCCGAAAAGATATCCTCGGGCGACACCTCGAAGCCGTACCCCTTCAGCCGATCCACCAGGCCGGAGCGGGAGCGGCTGGTGGTGTTGGTCACCAGCCGGTAGGGAACGCCGTTGCGCTGAAGCCGCCTGAGGACCTCGGGGGCGCCCTGAATAGGGGCTCCCGTTGAATAGAGCGTCCCGTCCAAATCGATGAGATAGGCCTCAATCCGGCTCAGAGGAGTCCCCGTTTATATTGATTTCATGGTGTCTATTCCCCCCCTGATCGCGCACGCCGCCCTCGTGGCCCGGCTGGCCGTTCCAGCAGCGTACCCCTTCGGCGTGGGGGAGACGCTGCGATACGACGCCAAGCTGGGGTACTTCCCCGTCGGCGAGGCGATGGTCACCGTCAGCCGGATGGCCCGGGAGCGAGGGGCCGAGGCCTTCGTCTTTTCCGCGACCGGACAGGGCGGGCCTCCAGGCTGGCGGGTCCGCTACGACGCCACCTCCTGGGTGGGTACGGGCCGCTTCACCTCGCTCCGGTTCCGCCAGCGCCTGGAAGAGCGTGGTAAGGTGGAGGAACACCGTTATCTCATCGTTCCGGACTCGGCTCGCTATCGGGAGGAGGGAGTGGCGGGCGATTGGATAGCGCCTCACAATCCGCTGGATGAGCTTGCCTTCCTTTATTATTTGCGTACCGCACCACTCCAGGTGGGACGGGCGTACAGAATGGATCGCTATTTCAAGACCGGCTATAACCCGATTCAGGTAACTGTCGAAGGCCGGGAACCGATTTCCATGCCTGACGGCACCGAGCAGTCCTGCCTCGCGCTGCGAGTCACCTCTCACGGAACTACTATGCGGGTGTGGCTGACCGATGATGCGCGCCGCCTGCCGGCTCAGATGGAGCTGCCGTTGCCCTTCGGGAACGTGACGCTGACGTTAGCGGGGACGATGGGAAGCGGGGAAGCGGGAAAGTAGCTGCGACTTCCCTCGATTCCACTTCCCCGCGTCCGAGCTTCCCGCGTCCCCGCACCCCGCCATTAGTATCTTCCCAGGTAATTCTCAATTTCCCACCGGCTCACGTGCAGGTTGTATTGGAGCACCTCTTCCCGCTTGGCCTCCAGAAATCGCTCCGTCAGATGTTCGCCTAAGGCGTCCTTGATCACGTCGTCCTTCTCGAACAGCTCCAGGGCCTCGTGCAGGTCCCGGGGAAGCTCATCGATCCGGTACTTTCGCCGGTCGCGATAGCTCATGGTGAAGATGTTCCGGCTGACGGGCTCCCGGGCCTCGAGTTTCCGCTCGATCCCATCCAGCCCGGCAGCCAGCTGAACCGTGAGAGCGAGATACGGATTGCAGGAGGGGTCCGGCATCCGGAGCTCGCAGCGGGTGCCGAGCCCCCGGCGATCCGGTATCCGCACCAGGGGCGAGCGGTTTCGCATCGACCAGGCGACGTTCACCGGCGCCTCGTACCCCGGCACCAGTCGCTTGTAACTGTTGATGAGCGGGTTGGTGATGGCGCAGAACCCGCGGGCGTGTTGCAGCAGTCCCTCAATGTAGCTCAGCGCCGTGCGGGAGAGCTGGTGCTCCGATTTGGGGTCGAAGAACGCATTGTCCTTTCCCCGGAACAGCGACTGATGGGTATGCATGCCGCTGCCGTTGATCCCCTCGATCGGCTTGGGCATGAAGGAGGCGCTGTAGCCGAAGCGGCTGGCCACGTTCCGGACGATGAACTTGAAGGTGGTGAGGTTATCCGCGGTGGTCAGCGCATCGGCATAGCGGAAGTCGATCTCGTGCTGGCCGGTGGCGACCTCGTGGTGAGCCGCCTCCACCTCGAACCCCATCTCGACCAGCTGCTCGACGATGACCCGCCGGATCTCTTCCCCTCGATCGAGAGGACCCAGGTCGAAGTACGCGGCTGAGTCGTGGGTGATCGTCGTAGGGGAGCTGTCGGGCGCCTTCTCGAACATGAAGAACTCGGCCTCGCACCCCGCCATCATCGCGAAGCCCAGCTTGCGGGCTCGCTCCACCTGGCGCTTGAGCGTAGTCCGGGGACAGCCGGCGAACGGCTGCTCGTCGGGGGTATAGATGTCGCACAGAAGCCGGGCCACCCTGCCGCCTTCGTCGTCGTACGGCAGGATGCGGAAAGTGCTGAGATCGGGCTTGAGGAGCATGTCGCTCTCCTCGATCCGGACGAAGCCCTCGATCGAGGAGCCGTCGAACATGATCTCCCCATCGAGCGCCTTGGCAAACTGACTGCGGGGAACCTCGACGTTCTTGTTCACGCCCAGGATGTCGGTAAACTGGAGCCGCAGAAAGTCGACGCCGAAGCGTTGAGTCAGCTTGAGGACGTCGTCCTTGCCGGCCCCATCGAGATCCGAGGGGAACCCCTCGAGTGTGGGTCGCGAGGTGGCGGTGAACTGTTGCTTCGCGGGAGCCATAGTTGAGATCCAAGGCGCTGGTCAGGTGTTTAAAGTCTCGGGTCGAGAGTCCAGAATCCAGGGTCTAGGGCCTGGGATCTGGGGTCGAGGCCGAAGATTCGGATGAGTTCTCCCGCGGAAGGCCTTTGACTCTGGGCTCTCGACCGGAGACCTTTGACTTCCCTGAGATGACTGAAACTCCGACTCTCTCCTGCCCTACTTGCGGCGCTGCCGCGTCCGGCAGCTTCTGCAGCAACTGTGGGGCGAGCCTGGTCGCCCGAAGCTGCACGCTCTGTCGAGCCCAGTTGTCGCCTCACGCGCGGTTCTGTCACCGGTGTGGCCGGCCGGTCAGCGCGGCGGGCCGTCCGACGTCTTCCAATCGGAATACCTGGATCATTGCCGGAATCGTTTCGCTCCTCATGGTGGTGGCCATCACGTATAAGGTCTCCAGTGCCGCTCCTCGCGCGGTCGTGCCCGATATGGCCAACGCGGGCGGACAGAACGCGGATAATCAGGCGGACGGCGCCAACTCTTCGGGGGGACAATCGGTGCCGATCCGTGCGCCTGATATCAGCAGCATGAGCCCTCGGGAGCGATTCGACCGGCTG
>DASSED010000003.1:0-7910 GCA_035695405.1 Gemmatimonadales bacterium | reverse complement strand
ATAAACCGGGCCACGATGAAGCTCTTCAATGCCTGCTATTATCGGGCCCAGTTCCAAAAAACCGTCCGTCGAACCGTGGCGTACCAGCCATTCTTCTTTCCGCTCGACTCAGTTGGAGAATGGAATCGCCTCTACGGCCCGAACGGCTTCTTTCAGTACCAGTGTGTGGTTCCGGACGATCCCCGGACCATCGCGCTGTTGCTGACTCGAATCGCCAGTTCGGGGCAGACGCCCTCGCTCGCGGTCCTCAAACGATTCGGCAATCTGAAGTCTCCCGGCCTGCTTTCGTTCCCCCGTCCGGGACTCACGTTGGCCGTGGACTTCGCGAATCGAGGGCAGGAGACGATCACTTTCCTGGGCCGGTTGGACGATTTGGTTCGGGATGCCGGCGGAGCGGTCTACCCTGCCAAGGATGCCCGCATGAGCGCGGCCGATTTCCAGCGCTTCTATCCGATCTGGCATGCTTTCGCCGCCCATGTCGATCCTCACTTCTCCTCCTCGTTTTGGCGCCGTGTCACCGCGGCATGACGTGCAACGGGTGCTGATAATCGGCGCCACGTCGGCCATCGCCGCCGAGGCGGCCAAACTTTTTGCGGAACAAGGTGCTCGACTCTTTGTGACCGGCCGGGATCGGGCCAAACTCTCGGCCGTGAGCGACGACCTTCGGGTTCGAGGCGCTTCGCAGGTGGAGAGCGTGGAGCTGGACGTCACCCAGCTACCGGCTCACGGCGACGTGATCGAGTCTGCGGTGCAGCGGCTCGGGGGACTCGATGTGGC
This sequence comes from Gemmatimonadales bacterium, assembly GCA_035695405.1. Taxonomy (GTDB): domain Bacteria; phylum Gemmatimonadota; class Gemmatimonadetes; order Gemmatimonadales; family GWC2-71-9; genus CAVVWJ01. The sequence continues at coordinate 7,133 of DASSED010000003.1, read as the reverse complement.
GCTGATCGCTCATGGTACCTTGCCGGATCAGCGTCTTTGTGAGTCGCGGGTCAGCCACGCTCTGACAGCGCTCGAGGTCAACTTCACGGCGACCGTCGCCCTTTTGACACTACTCGCCAACTACTTCGAGGCTCAGGGTCACGGGTGTATCGCGGTCATCGGCTCGGTAGCGGGCGATCGTGGGCGCCAAAGTAACTACGTTTATGGCGCGGCCAAGGGAGGAGTGGATCGCTTTCTCCAGGGTCTTCGGAACCGGCTGTTTCGCAGCGGGGTGTCGGTCGTGACACTCAAGCCTGGCTTTGTCGACACCCCGATGACAGCGGCGATCAGGAAGAACCCGCTGTTCAGCAGCGCCGAGCGGGCGGGACACGGCGTCTACCGTGCGATCGAGCGGCGTCAGAACGTCGTCTACATACCATGGTTTTGGGCACCCATCATGGCGCTGGTCAGGCTGCTGCCTGAGAGCATCTTCAAGCGCCTTCACCTCTAGGGTATCACATGCGCTTCCGGGTTATATCCCCCTTTCTGCTGGCCTGCATCGCGTCGGGCGCAGGCGCTCAGCAGCAGGCCTCCGGCAGCGCCAAGCGGGTAGCCGAGGCCGTACGCCCCAACGTACTCCGTGCCCATCTCGGCTTCCTGGCCGATGACGCATTGGAAGGACGGCGACCGGGCACCCGGGGAGGAGACATCGCGGCCAAATACATCGGTGCGCAGTTCCAACGGTTGGGTCTGGAGCCGGCCGGTGACAGTGGCACCTATTACCACCGGGTGCCCATCATCACCCTGACGCCCAATCCTAGCGTCAAAATCACCTCACCAACCTCGGGCGACCTGACCTATCGTACCGACTACGTGCTCTGGTCCATGCGCAACGATTCGCTGACGACCGCCAGGGGGGATCTGGTGTTTGTGGGGTATGGGATCGTAGCTCCCGAATACCAGTGGAATGACTATCAGGGGGTCGATGTCAAGAACAAGATCGTAGTCGTGCTGGTAAATGACCCCGGACTTCGGGATACAACCATTTTCCGGGGGCCCATCCTCACGTACTACGGTCGGTGGACCTATAAGATTGAAGAAGCCCAGCGGCAGGGAGCGGCGGGCATTCTCATCATCCACACGACCGAAAGCGCCACCTATCCCTGGACCACTGTGCAGTCCAGCTGGACCGGTCCGCAGGTGCGGGTCGAGGAGCCTCCGAAGTCCCTGCTGGTGGCTGGATGGCTGCAGCATGATGCGGCCGCCAAACTATTTCAGATGGGTGGACAAGACCTCAGCAGTCTCACGGATCAGGCGGCGAAACGGGGCTTCAAGGCGGTGCCCCTCGGCGTCCAGATGGAGGCCACGGTCCGGAGCGCGATCAGCCGCTCGGGAACGAGCAACGTCATTGCCCGCTATCCCGGAACCGGCGCTCTGGCAAGCGAGGCGGTCCTGATCGGTGGCCACTATGACCACTTCGGGATCGGCGCCCCAGTGAACGGCGACTCGATCTACAATGGGGCAGAGGACAACGCCTCAGGTACGGCCGCCGTGCTGACCGCGGCTGAAGCGTTCGTCAGGAGCGGGACCCGAACCCGCAGATCCATCGTATTCATCGGATTCACCGGCGAGGAATCGGGTCTCCTTGGGTCCCAGGCGCTGGTGGCCAGACCGACGCTCCCCCTCAGCCACATCGCCGCAATTCTGAACCTGGACGTCATGAATCTGTATGGCCGAACGTCCGACATCTCAGCAGTTGGTATGGATCAGTCAGCACTCGCTGGGACTTTCACCAGGGCAGCCGCGGCTGAGGGTCTCAAAGTCACCGTCAACCACGACGCCCTGCTCAAAGGCTTTTTCTTTCGGTCGGACCACTTTCCTTTTGCCCGGGCTGGTGTTCCCGGTCTTTCGCTGGAGAGCGGCCTCAACTTCGTGGGTAAGCCCGCCGACTACGGTCAGAAGCTGAAGGACGAGTACACCGAAAAGCGGTATCACCAGCCCAGCGACCAGATCCTCCCGTGGTTCAACTACGATGGCGCAGCACAGCAGCTTCGAGTCATCGTTCGGACAGCAGTGTCCGTGGCCGATGCCAATCAGCAGCCACAGTGGAACTCGGAGTCGGAATTCCGAGAAGCCGGTAAGAACAGACAGGCAAAAGAGAAATAGGCTTTCGATGCGGATCTGCCTGTCTGTTACATCCTTCCCGTCCTTCCCATCCTCTAGTATCTTCCCCGCCGCTCGTGCCTGCCCCTCAGACCTCCGGAGCGACTCTGGACCTACCATCCGAGCACCGGATTCCTCTCACCTGGCTGCTCGAGAACGCCGGGGCCTCCATACGCTATCGGACATACCGCGAGCTGGCCCCCGAAGGTTACGCTCTACCTGAAGTTATCGAGGCTGCCCACCAGAGCATTCTGGAGTCGAAGCCGGCTCTGGCGGTGGTAAAGAAGCAGAAGGACACCGGCATTTGGGGCGGAAATCTCCTGGGTCTGGCTCCTTCGGCCGCTCAGGGAGTTAAAGACGTCGGAACAATCCCTCAGTACCGCCGCCTGCTCCAACTGGAATGGCCCCGCTCCAGTCGTCCTTTCAAACTGGCCGATCGGGTCCTGTTTCGGCTGTTGTCGCGCGACGAGGACCCCTCACTTCTGTTCGAGTTTCAGAAGAGCGTACGGTCCGATGCGGAAGCGGAGGCCTGGGCCCGGGGGATCATGCGGGAGGCGGCTTCAGCCGCTTTGGCGGAGGCAGGATACGGTGATGATCCCCGTCTTCGGGGCGCGGGCCATAAGATTGCCAGTGCAGTTTCTCAGTTTCTCCGAAGCCCGCTCGCTGAGAAGCCGTTCGTAAAGGCAGGGAAGCAGATTGCCCTTCACCCCGAGGCCTACCCGCCCAGCTGGTACTCCGTAGCTATGTTAGCTTCTATGCCCAACTTGCAACGCGAGCGCGCGGGATTTACCGAGCGCTTAGGGCATTACCTGGCGCAGCCCGCCCCCAAGAAGACGTTTGTTCTTCAGGTGGGCAAGAAGATCGTGAAGCCGCAGCACCTGATCTTGGGTGACCCAATCGACGCGGACAATAAAGGCCAGGCCAAGGATATTCCTTTGGCGCTGCACTACATCGAGCTGCTGGCCCGAATGGGAGCACTGGAATGGGCCCCCGTCGCCACCCGGGTGTTGGGCCGTCTCCTCGAAGACTGCGATCCATCAGGAGTATGGCGGCCGAAAAACCTGCGCTCCCAGCCAAAGGCCGGCAATAAGATCACCTATCACTACTATCCTCTCCATGCCGAGGCTAAGTCTTTGGAAGGAAAGGAAGTCGATGTGACCTTCCGGCTCGCCATCATTGCCAAGATCCTGGGCTGGCCCCTGAGCTACCATTAAATGGGTGTCTTGCGCTGCTGTTGGTAGCCCAGCATACTACGCCGTGCAACAGCGCATCGATCTCACCCGGTTTGGATTCACACCCACCGAGAGCCTCGTCTATGAGGTCCTGCTCACCAGCGGGCCAGGCACGGGGTACGCCATCGCTCGCTCGGCTCGACTCGCCAGAGCCAACGCTTACAGTGCGTTAGAGGGACTGGTCGCAAAAGGAGCCGCCCGAGTCGAGGGGAGTCGCCCCAAGATTTACCGCCCCGAGGCTCCTGCCGGATTAATCGCCCGCATAACCCAAAACCATGCTCTGGCTCTCGAACGTCTGAGCAACGAGCTCGATCAGATATCCATCCCCAGTACCCCCACAGTCGTGGAGATCGACTCGAGTCGTGGCGTTCTCCAGTTGATCAATCATGATGTCGCGCGGGCCAGTGAGTCCGTAAGTTTGCTGGCCCCACCGGATGCATTCCCGCTCCTGGCCCCCGCTTTGCGCCGGCCTGTCGCTGCCGGTATTCCCATGGGCCTCTGGTCCACCTCTCCGGTGGACTTGGGATTTGTGCCGGTAAAGGTGATCGAGACAGAGTACCGATGGCCTGGAATGCCGATACTAGTACTGACCGACGATCGTAACGCGATCATTGGAGCCCGGGACGGGAGCCGAGTGACCGGCCACTGGAGTACCGCGCCAACGTTTGTGGCTGCGGTCCGGCTCGCCCTCGAACGTCTCAAAGGAACGGAATGACCGAAGCGCTCGACAGCGCATTTCTGGAGCTCCAACGAGAGTACCTGGCGTCCATGCCCGCCAGGCTGGAGGAGCTCCGTTCCGATCTGGCCCAAGTGCGCCACGGCTCGAAAGAATCGCTCCATTCCCTCAAGGCTCGCCTCCATCGCTTAGCAGGGTCCGGTGGTTCGTTCGGCTTCCTCGAGCTGAGCGCCATTGCCCGGGAAGGTGAGGCCCTCTTGGCAGCTAACCATGGTGCCGCGTCGGATGGCATGGCTCTGATCCTGGAGCGGCTGGGTCACGCCGCGAGCCAGGCTCAGGGCCACATTGGCCAGGTGATGGTCGACAGCAAACCACCGCAGGTGGTCCCCCGAGCGCTCCTCATCCTACGCCGAGGCGCCCAAAGTGAGCGGATCGCGCAGGAGCTGCGGAGCGTTGGTTATGAAGTCGATTTCGGCAACCGACAGGACGATCCCGCCGCCACTCCGCCTGAGCGATTCCCTCACCTGGTCGTGATCGGTGGTGAGGCCGGTGACGGTGACCCGTCAGCAGTCGCCTCCGCCTGGACCAATGACTCGAACCGCCGACCGGGCGCAGTGGTCCTGATCGAGACACTGCGGGCCGTTGACCGGCTCCGGGCGATCGCGGCTGGCGTCGATGCGGTCTTCCCGATAGAGCAGGTCGAACAAAAGCTGCCGCGCTATGCCCGGACGTTCGCCCGCATTGGGCCACCTCCTTCTACGGTCTTGCTGGTGGACCATGATGCGGTACTCGCTGCCCGCCTCACGCCCACACTGGAGCACGCCGATGTTCGGGTGTCGCGCTGCTTGCCAGGCCAATCGGTCCAGGAAGCGATCGATCGAGAGATGCCTGACCTGCTGCTGCTCAACACCCGTCTTACCGGCTCCGACGCCTTTGGTCTCATCCGCATGATCCGGCAAGATCCCCGGCACAGCCTCCTGCCGGTCGTCTTGCTCGGTGAGGATTCACCGGGGGTACGAGTCTCGGCCCTCCGCGCAGGAGGCGATGATTTTCTTCCGTCCTCGGTTGATGCTGAGCTCCTGGTGCAAACCGTCATCACGCGATCGACGAGGGGCCGTCGCCTCCGCGAGATGGTCCATCGCGATGGGCTTACCGGTCTCCTGAACCACGCCACGCTGATCTCCGAGCTGGAGTACGCCGTGGACTTCAGCCAACGTCACGGTGAGCCGCTGGCGTTTGTTCTGTTCGAGCTGGAAGGCTTCCGCAGGATGAGCGAACGGCTAGGCCCACGGGCTGCCGACGAAGTGTTACTGCACGTCGCCGCGGTTTTCCGCTCCAACGTAAGAGCCAGTGATGTGATCGGACGTTATGGCTGGGAGTCGTTCGGCATGCTGCTGAGAGGCGCACCGGCATCCGGCGCAGCGGTGTTGGCTGAGAAGCTCCACCGGGTTCTGGCCGACCAGCCCGCCCACACCACCGCGAGTGAGACTGTTCCTCTCAAGGTCAGGGTGGGTTCAGCGGTTTTCCCGCAAGATGGAGGTAGTGCCGCAGAGTTGGCCCAGTTTGCCGACCGGGCTCTTAGGTCGGGAAGCGGGTAAGCGGGTAAGTCACAAACGAATCGTAGTCCCAGGTGCGAAAAAGGCCGCCCAATAAAGATGAGCGGCCTTCGATTCGCCTACTTACCCCACTGACCGGCCTACCCACTTACCCGCCTCAGTGCCATCCTCCTGATAGCGGCAGCACATCGCGCGGGTTCTTCTCGTCCCCGAAGAGCAGGCGTCCTTCCCGGAACGTGGCACCCCGCAGGGTGAACGCGAGCACCTCGCCCAGCTCCTGCACCAGGAAGACCTCGATTTTGTCGCGTACCTCGCGGGGAAGATCCTCGAGATCGGGCTCGTTCTCCTTGGGGAGAATGATCCGGGTGATCCCGGCCCGTACCGCGCCGAGGACCTTTTCCTTCACCCCACCGATCGGCATCACCCGTCCACGGAGAGTGATCTCCCCCGTCATGGCGATATCGTGCCGGACCGCTCGTCCTGACAAGGCCGACACCACCGCCGAGGCCATGGTCACACCTGCCGAAGGTCCATCCTTGGGGATGGCCCCAGCCGGAACGTGGATATGGATGTCCCGGTCGAACATTTCGTCAGGGATTTGCAGCGCCGCGGCGTGTGAACGGGCGTAGGTCCACGCCGCCCGAGCAGACTCCTTCATGACGTCTCCCAGCTGGCCGGTTAACACCAGCTCACCCTTGCCTCGCATGGTGGAAGCCTCGACGAACATGATATCCCCGCCGGTCGGCGTGTAGTACATGCCCGTAGCTACCCCCACCTCATCCTGACGGGCCATCTTCTCGGGATGGACCTTGGGCCGGCCCAGGAGATCGTCCACCATTTCCCGATCGATCGTGATCCGCTGGACCTCCTGGGTGGCAATCTTGCGCGCCACCTTGCGGGCCAAACGTCCGATTTCACGTTCCAGTTGGCGAACCCCTGATTCCCGGGTGTAGCTGGTGATCACCTCCGCCAACGCCTCGTCGGTGATGGTCAGCTGGTCCGGACTCACGCCATTCTCGTTGAACTGCCGCGGGATGAGATACTTCCGGGCGATTTCCTGCTTCTCGCGCTCGGTATATCCCGCAAACTCGACGATCTCCATCCGGTCCAGCAGCGGCCCCGGAATGTTCTGGAGAAAGTTCGCCGTGGCAATGAACAGCACCTCACTGAGATCGAACGGCACTCCCAGGTAGTGGTCCACGAACGTGTCATTCTGCGCCGGATCGAGCACCTCGAGTAAGGCGCTGGCCGGGTCTCCCTGGAAGGACACACCCAGCTTATCCACCTCGTCCAGCAGAAACACCGGATTCTTGGTTCCCGCCTGCTTCATGCCATGAATGATGCGACCCGGCATCGCGCCGACGTAGGTCCGGCGATGCCCCCGGATGTCGGCCTCGTCCCGCGCGCCACCCAACGAGATCCGCACGTATTTGCGGCCCATAGCACGGGCAATCGACTTGGCCACCGACGTCTTACCCACTCCCGGCGGGCCCACGAACAGCAGGATCGGTCCTTTGGCAATCCGAT
>DASSED010000002.1:0-15624 GCA_035695405.1 Gemmatimonadales bacterium | reverse complement strand
CCTGGAGGGCCGCTTTCACCTGATGGGAGATATTCCGGATCCGGATGTGGTTCTTAGAGAGGCGAATGTGTTTGTAACCAGCTCAACCTCGGAAGGTTTAGGCAGCGCGGCCCTGGCCGCGATGGCTGCGGGGATACCGGTGGTGGCAACGGCGGTTGGCGGACTGGTCGACCTTCTAGCCGAAGGTCATGGCCTTATGGTTAAGCCAGGAGACGCCCAAGGTTTGGCGCAGGCCGTTCGGAGAGTGCTCTCCGACAGCGATCTCCGGAACCAGCTCAGGAGTGCCGGGAGACAAGCCTCTCGCAATTACGGAGTTGCTGGCATGGCAGAGCGGGTCCTAGAGGTTTATCGTTCGGTCGCCCATACTCTTGACCCCTCATGATGTCCGCTTGACTGTCCATGATTTACGTCTGCATTCCGAGCTACAACGAAGCCCCAACGGTTGGGCTTCTACTGTGGAAGATCCGGCAGGTGTTTGCTGGCTTTCCCCGGGAGTATCAGCTGCTGGTGTTGGATGACGGATCCGAGGACGGGACGGCTGAAGTGCTGGAGCGGTACACCCGGGTTCTGCCGCTGACGGTCACGCGGCATGAGGAGCGCAGGGGATATGCAATCAGTGTGGAGGAGCTACTCCGGCAGGCAGTGGAACGGACCGATCGCCCCAAGCGGGATTCGGCCCTTCTCATGCATGCCGATTTTGCGCACGGACCGATGTTCATCCCGGACCTGGTACGCCGTATCGAGAGCGGAGCTGACATCGTGATTGCCCAGAGTAAGCTCGAGGGAGAGCCCTCGCGCGCTCGGCGGCTGGTACGTCGGCTGGCTCCGGTTCTCTTGCGACGGATCGTACCGGTTCCGGGTGTGCGTGACGTGGTTTCGGGCTTTTCGATCTTCCGGCTGGTGGTCCTGCGCAATGCGTTTCGGAGCCAACCTGGTCCCTTTCTCACCACCCAGGGATGGGCGGCCAACGCGGAGCTCTATGGCCGGACGGTCCGGTACGCCCGCCGGCTGGAAACAATCGAAGCAGTGGAACGGAGGGACTTGCGGCAGCGTCCCAGCCGGACCAACACCTGGGACTCAGCGGTGAGTATCATCCGCTCTCGAGGCCCACTGCGTCAGCTTCCTGCTTGGCCGGTCGGGCGTGACTCGAATGTGCCGGCGGAGCATGGCCGAGCGGAGGTCGCGTCCTCGTGAGCTGGCTGGCACTCGCACTGGTGTTCCTCCAGGCGGCTTCGCCGAGTCCTACGGCCCAGCCTCCTGCGTCCCCGGCGTCCAGTTATCCCTTTGCGGTGGGGGAGAAACTGTCCTACAGCGCCAAGCTCGGCATGCTCACACTGGGATTGGGCACGCTCGAGGTCGCCTCGATCGATACGGTACGTGGGGTGGAAAGCTTCCGATTTCGGTTTCAGCTCCGGGGCAAGACGATGTTCTATTCCCTGGACGACGTGCTGGAATCCTGGGTGGGCACCGATGACCTGACCTCCCGGCGCTTTGTCCAGGATTTTGTGGAGAATGACAAAGCGACCAAACGGCAATACGAGATTTATCCCGATTCCGGGTTTTTTCGAGAACACGGACACGATGCAACCTCTCCCACGCCGAAAGACCCGCTGGACGATGCGGCCTTCTTTTACTTCGTTCGGGTGGCGACTCTCGAGGTAGGCAAGACCTACACCTTTGACCGGTACTTCCGGAAGGACAAGAACCCGGTCACTATCGAAGTGGTCAAGCGGGAGAAGATGGATCTGCCCGACGGCACCAAGGTGCAGTGCCTGGTGCTGCATCCAACCATCGATACCAAAGGACTGTTCTCGAAACGGTCCGAAACCCGGATCTGGTTGACTGACGACGTGCGCCGGCTGCCGGTCCAGATTCGAACCAAGTTCCCCTTCGGTACCATCACGCTCCGGCTTAAGGATATGGTCCTGCCCGGCACCACCACGTCGGCCATGAGCCGCTAAGGGTGCGCTATCGCGAGGCCGACCTCAGCCGCATCAAGACCATTCCTGTTGCCGGCCGGCGGAACAAGGTCGATGCTCAGCTACTCGCCTCACCCCCCGGATCAAGCCGCTCGTTTTCCGACTTTCTCGAGAGCCTCCCCGACGTGCTGGCCGCGAGAGATCTGCGCCTGGTGATCGAGGCGATTACCGCGGCACACCACAACCGCCGCGGAGTCATCCTGCTCCTCGGCGGACATGTCGTCAAAGTGGGTCTGGGGCCGCTGGTCAACACCTGGCTGCAACACGGGATCGTGACTCATGTGGCTCTCAATGGAGCTGCCGCGATTCACGATTACGAGCTGGCGGCGTACGGCGGCACCAGCGAGGATGTCGAGAGTGGGCTGGCCGACGGGAGCTTTGGGATGGCCGAGGAGACCGGGGCCGAAATGAACGCCGCCATCAACGCAGCGTCACGGGCAAATCAGGGAATGGGCGAAGGGCTGCAGCGGCACCTGGCCCGGCGAACGAACCTGCCGGGAAAGGAGGCTTCCATCCTACTCGCCTGTCTGGAACACGACGTTCCCCTGACGGTGCACGCGGCAATCGGAGCGGAGATTATTCATCAGCACCCTTCATGCGATGGAGCAGCGGTCGGTGCTTCCAGTCTCCGGGATTTTCGTCGCCTTGCCGGCTCGATCCCGGATCTCGATCACGGTGGGGTGGTCTTGAATTGGGGGAGCGCTGTTGTGATGCCGGAGGTCTTCTTGAAGGCGCTCACGATAGCGCGAAACACCGACGATGGGCGACCCACCCACTTTGTCGCGGCGGACTTTGATATGCAGCGGCAGTACCGGCCCAGGGTCAACGTGGTCCAGCGCCCCACCAAGGCCGGTGGATCGGGGTACTTGCTCACCGGCCATCACGAGATCCTGATACCGCTCGTGGTCTGGGGTGTGCTGGAGAAGGTCCAGGGGAAGGCTACCGCTCCCCAGCGATCATCTCCCGCACCCGCGCCGCTGTCTCGGGAGCCAAAACCTTGAGAACCAGGTAGATCAGAAATCCGATAAAGGCGAACCACAGGACGGTTCCGAGCAACCCGAGAACCAGGCCAAACAGACCGAAGACTAGCTTCAGCAGAATCATTGCCACGATGGCGAACAGCGCGAATCCCAGCAGCTTCCGGAACATGCCCGTTTCCTTGTGAGAGCGGTCAGCCCGCAGTACGCCCGAACGTTTCAAATAGTTTCATCCGAGTCGTGACCCCCAGCTACGACGTGATCGTGATCGGAGGAGGCGCCATCGGAGCCGCCTGCGCCCGGGAGCTGGCCGTCGGGGGGAGGCGGGTTGCTGTGTTCGACCCCGGTGGGGAATCGGGCCAAGCGTGGCGTGCGGCCGCGGGCATGCTGGCGCCTCAGATCGAGGCGGACGGTGACGATCCCTTGCTTCGGCTCGGAATAGCCGCCCGCGACCATTACTCGACCCTCGCTCCTGCCCTAAGGGAAAACACCGGAATCGACATTGGCCTCTGGCAGGAAGGGATAGCGAGCCTGGCCGGGGACGACGCCGAGGCCGGGGCACTCCGGTCGAAGGTAATCTCGCAGCAGGAAAGCGGCTATGAGTGTGAGTGGCTCGACTCCCAAGAGCTTCGACAGCGCTGGCCTTGGCTGGGGCGCTCGTCCGGCGCGCTCTGGGCCCCTCATGACGGCGCACTCGATCCGGAGTTGTTGGTTGGGGCCCTTCTACGCGATGCGGCAGGTCACGGCAGCAGCACCATAACCGAGAGGGTCACGGGCATTAATCATGGAAGTACAAAAGTCACAGGCGTGACCACGCCATCGGGCTCATACGCCAGTGATCAGATCATCGTGGCTGCCGGCGCATGGTCACCGCTGCTCGGTGGTCTGCCGCGACCGATACCGATTGAGCCGGTGCGAGGGCAGATGGCCGCGCTCCCCTGGCCGCGAGAGGTTCAGCGAGCAATCGTGTACCATAAAGACTGCTATCTGCTTGCCCGGGGAGGCGAGGCCGTGATCGGCTCGACTATGGAATATGCGGGTTTTCGCTCCGAGACCACTCCTGACGGCCTGGCGAGAATTTTCGCTGCCACCGCGGCCCTCTGTCCGGCTCTGGTTCGGGGAAAGCTGCGCCGGAGCTGGGCTGGACTTCGCCCGATCAGCTCAGATGGACTCCCCATCCTGGGCCGAGAGCCGGCACTCGAAGGACTTTGGTATGCTACGGGACATGGTCGAAACGGCATCTTACTCGCGGGCCTGACGGGATCGTGGGTGAGGGCACTGCTCAACGGCGAGGAGCCGTCGCATGACATCGAGGCGTTTTCACCCAGCCGCTTCTAACGGATCTGTCCTCGCGCGGAGAGGATCCCGGCGGATGCTGGCGGGAGTACTCATCCTCCTGGCGCGCAACCTCCCGGCGCAGGTTCCCCCCGACCTCGCCACCGAGCGGGCCGGTTACACCGCCTGGCTCAAGACCGCTCCCAACTCTCCGCTTGCGGCTATAGCCAATCAGACCGTGGGCACGGGACTCCGGCTGGGACCACCGGATTCGGATATTCCGCTTGCCGGCCTGCCGGAACACCAAGTGCTTCCTGGGGGCACGACGCTGATGGTGAAAGGTCCGGGCTTCGAGCGGCCCATCAGCCGGGGCCACCCCTTTCGTATCGGCAGATATGCGCTCTATCTGAGCGGCAACGGCACCGGTACCACGTTGACCGTGTTCGGAGATTCAAGCGCAAAAGATCCACCCGGTTATTACGACTACGACCCGTCCCTGGTGTTTCGCGGCCCGCTGATGCGCCTCGAGCATCCCCAAGGAGTTCGAGTCCTGGCCTCGGACGGAATGGATGCCGAGGCTACCGAGGTGGGAAGCTTCTCGATTCCTCTGGGCGGTGGGACACAACTGCGGGTGCTTCGAATCCCGGTGGCGGGCAGCGAAGAATCGGATCTCGAGATCTTCTTTCAGGACGAGACCAACGACAAGGGGAGCTATCCAGCGGGCCGCTTTGTGAGCCTGATCCCCGCCGCAGGCGGACAGTTTCGCCTGGACTTCAACCGCGCGAGGAATCCGTATTGCGCGTATAGCGCGGTGTACCCGTGCCCAGCGCCATGGCGGGGGAATGCAATTCACGCCGAGATTCGTGCGGGGGAGCGTTACTCGAAGTGAAGTTGGTGTTGCTGCTGCAGGTGCTCTCGGCGGCCAGCAGCGCCCATCTGAACGGTCCCTGGAGCGCCGCGCTGGATTTGGCCGGCGGACAGCTTCCATTCGACCTCAACATGCGGAGCAGTCCACTGGGCGGGCAGCTCTGTAATGCGAATACGTGTCAACCTTTCTCTTCGGTGCGCTGGCAGCGGGACACGCTACTGCTCGAGATGGCTGATTACGCCGCGGCCATCAAAGCGACCGTCCACGGCGATTCACTGACAGGCTTTTACCACAATGTCGGAAGCCGGGGTCCCCGAACGATTCCGTTTCGGGCCAGTCGGGGTCGGCGGCCCATTACGCCGGGCCCCCGGCAGCTGCTTGGGAGCTGGAACGCGACCTTTTTCCAGGACCTGGGCACCAGCCCCCGAGTTTTTGAATTCAGCAACGGCCGGCGCGGCCTCGAAGCGCGCATCAGCTCCAACACCTCCGACTACGGTCCCTTCGCCGGCACTACCATGGCCGACAGCTTTGCCCTGGGACTGTTCGACGGGTCGTTTGTTTATCTACTGACAGGAAAGCTCGTCGGAGATACGCTTCGAGGAATCTTTCATGCCGGGCTCAAGAGCCAGACCCCCTGGGTCGCGGTGCGAAGCTCGGGATCGCCTCATCTGCGCTCACCGACGGAGATCTCCAGCGCAGACACCAGCCAACCGCTCAGGTTTGGCTTTCCCGATCTCAGCGGACGGATGTTTCGAAGTGACGATCCCAGAATCCGGGGGAAGGTCGTCCTGCTCGAGATCCTGGGGAGCTGGTGTCCGACCTGTCACGAGGCCACCCCCACGTTGCTGCGGCTCTACCAGCGCTATCACTCGCGCGGTTTAGAAGTGATTGGACTGGCGTTCGAAGCCACCGGAGACACCGCAGTCGATGCCGCCCAGGCTAGACGGTTCCGAGACAAGTTCAACATCCCCTTCCCTATCCTGCTCGCCGGGGTCAACGATGAACAATCCATTGCCGAAGCGCTGCCCCAGCTTCGGGATGTCACCGCCTTTCCTACGACGGTGTTTCTGGGACGGGATGGACGGGTGCGGTGGATGTACGCCGGCTATCACGGGTTTAGCCGGGGAAAAGAAAGGCTGCTGGAGTTCGACAAACAGGTGGTGCGGCTGTTATCCGAGCATCAGCGGCGGTGAGCTGTCGTCACTTCTTCGTTTCTACCCTCGCCGTCCTCGCGGAGGGATCGACTCGAAGCTCCAGCCATTCACCCTTGAGGGCATGTCCGGGAACCCCGCACATCATCCAATACCAACCGGCCTCCTCGGCTTCGAAGCTGCTGTGATCGGAGTGCCCTGTCGGCAGACCTTCGGTCACCAGCCGGGTCATGGCATTGCTGAACGAGGGGCGGCCGCCTTCCAGCGGGATCTTCTCCCGCTGCACCATGACAACCAGGCTATGAGGCGAGCCGGAGTCTGCGTTGCGCCAGTCCCATTGAACGGTCCAGCTCACCGGCACAACGATACGGGCAGCCCCGGCGCGAAAGCCGTTGATAACTGCTGAGGGACTGTTAGAGGGGGCCATGACTTCGAGCGTGAGCTTGGCGGTCCGTGCCACCGTATCGGCCACCAGCCAGGCAGCGGGCTGGGTTGGTGGCGGGGAGGCCGAATCGGAATCGCTGGAGATCGGGCGGGTGGGCTGGGCCGGGGGCGGGGTTTGACTTCGTGAGGTGCAGGCCAAAGCCGTACTCAGGACGGCCGCAATAACTGAGACCCGAAACACACATGTCGAAATCATGGTCTGGGTGCTCTAGCCTCCAATTGGAGCAAGAAGTAGCTTGGCGGTGCCCACAGAATATCCTGGGGGATCAGCCGGAATCTACATCCAGGGAGACTGCTGATGGCGGGACTGTTGTCCAGAGAGCGCATCATCGCGAAACCCGACTTCAACCGGTGGCTGGTTCCTCCTGCAGCGCTCGCCATCCATTTGAGCATCGGGCAGGCCTACGCCTTCAGCGTATTCAAGCTTCCCCTCACCAAGGTGCTGGGCATCACGCAGTCGGCTCCGGGCGATTGGAAGCAGACCCAGCTCGCCTGGATCTTCACGATCGCGATCGTCTTTCTCGGCCTCTCGGCCGCGGTGTTTGGTCGCTGGCTGGAGCACGCCGGTCCTCGCAAGAGCGGCGTGGTGGCGGCGTGCTGTTGGAGTACCGGGTTTCTGATCTCGGCGCTGGGCGTAAAGCTCCACAATATCTGGCTCCTCTATCTGGGCTACGGCGTGCTCGGGGGTTGCGGACTGGGTTTGGGCTACATCACGCCGGTCTCCACCTTGATCAAGTGGTTCCCTGACCGCCGGGGGATGGCCACCGGCATGGCCATCATGGGGTTCGGCGGCGGAGCACTGATCGCCAGCCCATTGTCCCAGATTCTGTTGGACCACTACAAGTCTGCGACATCAGCTGGAGTGGCGGCTACCTTCGTGACCCTGGCAGTGCTCTATCTGAGCGCAATGCTGTTCGGCGCGTTTCTTTTCCGGGTTCCCGCGCCGGGCTGGAAACCGGCCGGCTGGGAACCTCCGCCGGAAGGGGCTAGCCGGCTGATCACGCGGCACAACGTCCACGTGGACAGCGCCATCAAGACGATTCCGTTCTACCTCCTCTGGGCGGTGCTGTTCCTCAACGTGACCGCCGGCATAGGAATCCTGGAGCAGGCCTCGCCAATGATCCAGGAAATGTTCAAGGGCGCCGTGAAGCCCGAGGCCGCGGCTGGGTTCGTCGGACTCTTGAGTCTCTTCAACATGGCCGGCCGGTTCTTCTGGTCCTCGCTCTCCGACCGGATTGGCCGGAAGCCGACCTACGCCATCTTCTTTACCTTGGGACCGCTTCTGTACCTCATGCTGCCCTACGCCGGTCGCCGGGGAAGCGTGGCCCTGTTCGTCCTTTGCGCCGCCTTGATTCTGACGATGTATGGAGGCGGCTTCGCCACCATCCCGGCGTACCTTTCGGATATCTTCGGAACTCAGTACGTCGGCGCCATCCATGGCCGCTTGCTAACCGCCTGGTCTGCCGCCGGCGTGGCCGGGCCGGTACTGGTGAACTACATCCGGGAGTACCAGATCGGTCGCGGCCTTCCGCCAGCCCAGGCCTACAACTTCACCATGTATCTGATGGCGGCGCTCCTCGTGGCGGGCTTCATCTGCAATCTCCTGGTCCGCCCGGTTCCGGATCGGTACTACATGATTGACGAACAACTGGCCCAGGGTGGGGCGCAGCGGCGGTTTGCATAAAGTTCTGTGATGACGAATATTGTTGCGGCTGACAGGGGAGCGGCGTGGACCTGACATCCTCGGGAGGGCGCTTGTCCGATCATTCAGGCTTGGGTCCGCGAGGCGATTCTGGCCACAGAACCCAGCTGCTGCTTGCCTGGTTGGTCGTCTCGGTTCCCCTCTTATGGGGCATTTGGGAAACGATCAAGAAGGCCGCGCTGCTCTTCCGCTGAGGCGGGTTGCTTCTCGCCGACGGATCGGCTGAGCCGGGATACCCGATGCAAACAGTTGCACTCCAAGCGGTTGCATCATTATACTCCATTCGCCCCCGCCTGGCGTCAGGAAACAGGGACTTGACGCCAAGAATGACCTAGTAAGATTGTAACCCGTTAACAACTTACAGCGCTGAGCTGACCGGTACCCGCGTGATCTCCTCACGCCGCGGTTGCCGCGCTTCGCATATGATCGGCGATCGAAATTTCTTTCTCGCAGCATCTGCACCCTGACCCTGCCCCCGAGGAGAGTGCCCATGAGGATCAGTTCGCGTTGGTGGCTGGCCGTCGCGTTCGTGGCCGTCGCCAGCCCGGCCGCCGCGCAAGGTACCGGTGACTGGCTGACCTACGGCGGAAACGACTGGAATCAGCGGTACTCCAGGCTGAAGGCCATTACGACGGCAAACGTGTCGCAGCTGGTCCCTCGCATGGTCTTTCAGACCGGCATCGCCAAACTGGGCTCGTTCGAGAACACGCCGCTGGTTTCGAACGGTGTCATGTATGTCACCACGCCGTACAACACCGCCATGGCGTACGACCTCAACAGCCGCAAGGAGCTTTGGCGCTACGAGCACAAGCTGGGGACAACGATCTACTGCTGCGGGCCCAATAATCGTGGATTCGGGATGCATGGCGGCGCCCATCTGTACATGGGCACGCTGGACGCACACCTGGTTGCGCTCGACGCCAAATCCGGGAAGGTGCTCTGGGATAAGGAAGTGGCTGATCCGGCCGCGGGCTATAGCATCACCCACGCCCCGCTCATCATCGGTGACAATGTGATCGTGGGCGTTTCCGGTGGCGAGTACGGGATCCGGGGGTTCGTCACGGCCTACAACGCGATGAGTGGTGATCAGGTGTGGCGCTGGTATTCGATCCCGGCGCCCAAGGGAGATTCCACGTACGACGCGAAGGCCCCGAACGGGTGGTGGGGCACCTGGGCTCCCAAGGCCGAAGAGAGCGATCTTCACCGGGATATCGCCAAGGAGAAAGGCGACAGCGCCAAGTACGCCGATGCATGGCAGCGGGGCGGCGGTGGAGTGTGGACCACTCCCGCGTACGATAAAGACCTCAACACCATCTTTGTCTCGGTGGGTAACCCGTCGCCGGACCTCGACGGCAGCGTTCGGCCGGGCGACAACCTCTACACCGACGCCATCGTGGCCATTGACGCCACCAGCGGCAAGACCAAGTGGTACTACCAGACGGTTCCGCACGACGTGTGGGACCTCGACGCAACCTCACCGCCAGCCATTGCCACCATCGGTGGCAAGAAGGTCGTGATTCACGCCGGCAAGACCGCCTGGGTCTATGTCCTCGACGCGGTGACCGGCAAGCTGATCCGCAAGACCGAGAACTTCACACCGCAGGAAAACATGTTCGCCCTGCCGACCGAGAAGGGCACCCGGATGTTGCCGGGGGCCAACGGTGGCTCCGAGTGGTCGCCGGTCGCGATCGACCCCACCCTCGGCTATGCCTTCGTCGCCGGGCTGCACCAGCCGATGAATTACATCACCCACAATGCACCCTGGGAAAAGGGTAAGCTCTGGCTCGGCTCGGCATTCGTTGCCATCCCGGGGGAAGAGCAATACGGCCTGTACTCAGCGGTGGACCTCAAGACCGGCAAGATTGCCTGGCAAAACAAGGTTCCCCAGCCCATGATGGGCGGCGGGCTTGCCACGGCCGGTGGCCTCACCTTCACCGGTGAGGGCAACGGCAACTTCAACGCCTACAACTCCAAGACCGGGAAGCTGCTCTGGCAGTTCAATGCTGGAGCGGGGTGCAACTCTGCCCCCATGTCCTTCATGCATGGAGGCGAGCAGTTTATCGCCGTCGCCTGCGGCGGCAACTTCCAGATCAGCTATCCGCTGGGCGACGCGGTATTCATCTTCGGACTGCCCGGGAAGAGGGGAATGATGGGGGCGCAGTCCACGGGCTCCAGCGCCGATCGGGGGCGCAATGCCATGATGAAGAAGAAGACGGGCGCCGACACCACTGGCACGAACAAGTAAGCCGCTGGCCGGCGGACGCTTCAATTTCGGGCATCCGCCGGCTCGTTCGTTTCCGGTATGGACTTGCGAGTAGTCTGGGCAGCACTCATGGGAGCGGTCGTGGTGGCCGGGGGTGGGACGCTGAGCCAGGAAGCGGTGCGTCCCTGGCTCACGGTGAACGGTCATGACTGGAGCCAGATGAAGCCGGACGTGCGCCTCGCCTACATCGAGGGGTTCCTCGCCGGAGCTGCCTTAAGTCAGGCTTCGTCCCAAGCCGGTGACACCGCCGGAGTGAGAACTGCGCTCGAGCAGTTGAGCCGAACCGGTGGGTTCCGCTTCCCCTACGCGGCCAATGTGTACGAGAGTCGGATGAACGACTTTTACTGGTGGAAAAACCACCTTCCCCTACCCACGTGGTCTGCTTTCCTGGAGGTGAATACGACGCTCGGTCGTCCTATATCAGACTCACTGCCTTAACGGCGCACGTTGGTGCTGGTGCATGGCTTTCGTCCCGAAGTTTGACTGGTCGTTGGCGGCCATCCTTACTCTGAGGGAGACGCACCTATGAAGCGAGTCGCACTGTTGTGTTTGGGTTTGGCGGTGGGAGCGGCGAGCGCCGCCGAGGCACAGCTGACGATGCAAATGAGCAACGGCTGGAGCTTCACCTTTGCGGGAAACGTGAACGCATTCCTCGTGTACGATGATATCAACGAGGCAGGGATCGATCCGTTGGGCGGCAAAGGCGCCAGCGGAATCCGCACCGGGTTGCTCCCGGCCTTCGCCGTGTTCGACGCGAAGGGGAAAGAAGGCAATACCGACCTGGGCGTGCACTTCGGCTTTGCGCCCCAGATTCAGTGCGGCTACAACGCCCCTGCGACAGGGGGCGCAGCCACCAGCGGGGCCAGCGTAGGCGGTCAGGGCCATGACTGCTTCGGGGCCCAGATCGATATGCGTCAGGTGTACCTGACGGTGGGCGGCAGCTGGGGCCAAATCCTGGCCGGCCGCGAGCTCGGCCTGTTCGGACGGCAGAACATCCTGAATGACCAGACGCTGTTCGGCGTGGGCGCCACTGGCGGCGCCGCGGGTCAGGGCACCACGCTCGGCCGCATTGGCTTCGGCTACGTCTATCCCAACTTCAAGGCGCAGATCACCTACAGCAGCTCCCCCGGCCGGCCGTTCAACTTCTCGATCGGTCTCTTCCAGCCGGCGCAGAATCCTCCGTTCCTGACGGTCCAGGTTCCGCGAGTCGAGGCGGAAGGTGTATGGAGCCAGGGGAACACCAAGGTCTGGGTCGGTGGACTGGCGCAGACCAACAAGACGGATGAGACAACCGGCGTTTCCGAGACCGGCTTCTCCTGGGGCGGCACCGGTGGTGTCCGGTTCGGCTCATCGATGTTCTCACTCACTGGCAACGCGTGGTATGGCAAGGGCATCGGGAGCATTTTGATGTTCCTGGGCGGCGCCACGGGAGACGGCAGCGGCGGCAGCGATGACCTGCGGAAATCGTATGGCGGCTATGGCCAGGTCACCGTGACCCCGGCCAACAGCAAGGTGACTGTGGCGGGAAGCTGGGGCCTCAGCGTGCTTCAGAACGCCAACAGCGAAGCCGACTTCAAAGACAAAAACTGGCTCGCGTCCGGCGGGATCTACTATCAGGCCACCAAGTCGCTCAAGGTGGTTGGAGAGTTCAACTACGCCGTCACGTCCGACGATGTCGACGCCACGCCTGATGTCAAGGAGATCGCGCCGGCGTTCGGTTTCATGCTGTTCTTCTAACCTTGCGCTCGATGTCACACACCGGCGGCCGCTTGGCCGCCGGTTTTTTTTGGGTGTCCTGCAGATGTAGATTTCCCCCCGCATCTCCTTCCACCTCTTACGCGCGAGGCACCCCCGGAATGGCATCCTACCGTTCCCTGCCCTGGATCCTGTTCATCGCCGGCTGCGCCGGCGGTCAGATGACCCAGAGCTTCACCGCTGCGAGCCCTTCCCCAGCGCCCGACGTCTTTGCCTGCGCCCGCAATCAGCTCAAGGCGGTCAACTTCGACCAGACTTCGTACGATCTGACTGACCTTCGGCTGATGGCACGCAAGTACGATCAGACCGTCACCCGGCCTGATGTCACCTTCCGCCGCCTGATCGATCGGCTCGAGATCACGGTGGCGCCTGGGGCCGGAGGCGACAGCGTGAGCGTGCTTTCGATCCTGGCTCGGACCTTCGGCGAGAATGTCAATCAGCGGGGGCCGACCGAAACCCAGGAAAAAACCTCTGAGACGGCGCGATCGGCTGCGCAAACCATTCTCCAGAAGTGCAGCGCTCCGGTGGATTCTGCTTCTGTCCCGGGCTAGTATTCGCCGCAGTTGTCACTGGGAGTGAGACGTGGCGGTACCGCTGGTCCAACTGACGCGCCGGTCGACTTTTCCTTCGCCGATTCCCGACATGCCGGCTGCCGGACCGGTTCGAAAACCTTCCTGGCTCAAGGTCAAGGCGCCCGGCGGCCCCAACTACACGCACATCAAGGCCCTGATGCGAGAGTTGGAGCTCCACACAGTGTGCGAAGAGGCCCGCTGTCCCAACGTGGGCGAATGCTGGGAGCACCAGGCCGCCACGTTCATGATCCTGGGCGACGTGTGTACCCGCAACTGCACCTACTGTGCAGTCTCCCACGGCACCCCGACAGCATTCGATCCCCTGGAGCCGGTGCGACTGGCCGAGGCCGTGGCCCGGATGCAGCTGCAGCATGTGGTCATCACCTCGGTCGATCGCGACGATCTGCCCAACGGCGGTGCTGAGGCGTTTGCGGCTTGCATCACCGAGATCCGGCGGCGTCTGCCGGAGACGACCGTTGAGGTGCTGATCCCCGATTTTCAGGGCTCCGAGGTCGCGTTGCAGATGGTGATGAATGCCCGCCCCGATATTCTCAACCACAACCTCGAAACCGCCGAGCGGCTGTATCGCCTGGCCCGTCCTGGCGGGCGCTACGAGCGGGCACTCCGGCTCCTGGCCACGGCGCGTTGCCTGGCGCCCGTGGGACTCACGAAATCGGGGATCATTCTCGGAATGGGAGAAGAGTGGGATGAAGTGGTCGGGTGCATGCGGGACCTCAGGCGAAGTGACGTGAACATACTCACCCTAGGCCAATATCTCCGGCCCTCCGGCAGTCACATGCCCGTGGCCCGGTATTACCCGCCTGAGGAATTCAACGAGCTTCGTAACATGGGTCTCTCGCTGGGTTTCACCCACGTGCAAGCCAGCCCACTCACCCGCTCGTCCTACCACGCGTGGGAGCAGGTGACTGCCGCCAAGGGCGCCGGCCATCCCGAGCAACGCGAGTTTCTCACAGGCTCGCGCCGTGAGCCGCTGGCCCCAGCAGGGCGAGGGGGCAGCGAAGGGGCGCAAACCTCGCCCTTCGAGGTGACGCCCTGAGCACCGCCAGAGGCCAGCGAGGCGGCTCCCAGCCCCGAGCAGAAGCCGTCGCCGATTCTCCCGCCCCACGATCCAAGCCCAGGCTCAAGGGACTCGATCCCGCACTGACCGATGAATACCGCGGTTGGCTGAGACAGATGATGCTGATCCGCCGGTTCGAGGAAAAGGCCGGTGAGGCATACAGCCTGGGGAAGATCGGAGGCTTCTGTCATCTGTACATCGGCCAGGAAGCGGTGGCCGTTGGGAGCCTGGCTGCGCTGGGACCGGAGGACTACATCACCTGCTCCTATCGGGAACACGGGCATGCGCTGGCCCGCGGCATCAGCGCTCGGGCGGTCATGGCCGAGCTGTTCGGCAAAGCGGCAGGGTGCTCCGGCGGCAAGGGTGGATCAATGCACCTGTTCGACGTATCGCTGGGATTTCTCGGGGGCCATGGAATCGTCGGAGCCCACATCCCGATCGCGACCGGAATGGCATTCGCGGCCAAGTACCGCAACACGGAGCAGGTCTCGGTCTGTTATTTCGGGGAGGCAGCCGTGAACAACGGCGCCTTCCATGAGGCGCTGAACATGGCGGCCCTCTGGAAGCTTCCCGCCATCTATCTGTGTGAGAACAACCGCTACGGCATGGGCACGGCATTGGAGCGCGCCAGCGCGCTTTACGACATCTCCGAGCGCGCCTGCTCGTATGACATGGCCAACGAGGTGGTGGACGGGCAGGATGTTCTTATCATGCACGCGGCGATGGACCGCGCGGTGCAGCGGGCGAGGCAGGAAAAGCTTCCCACGCTGCTGGAGGTCCGCACCTACCGTTTCATGGGCCACTCGATGTCCGATCCGATTCACGGCCATTACCGAACCCGGGAAGAAGTCGAAGACCAGCGGAAGCGGGACCCCATTTCTGTCTGGTCGCAGCGGCTCATCGCCGAGGGACTGATCGATGAAGCTGCGGTTCGGGCAATGGACAAGGAGGTCATGGTTGAGGTAGAGGACGCGTACCAATTTGCCGATGAAGCCCCCGATCCCGAACCGGATCAGCTATTTAGTCATGTGTACGCCAACCCCTAGAGCGGCCGTGAGCGAACCCAAGAGTCTTTTCGCGCGATGGCTCGCCGGGATAGAGGCCGGATGGCCGTAGTCACGTACCGAGACGCCCTGAATCAGGCGCTGCGCGAGGAGATGCAGCGCGACCCATTGGTGTTTCTGATGGGGGAGGAGGTTGGCGTCTATCAGGGGGCCTACAAAGTGAGCCGGGGTCTCTTGGACGAGTTTGGGCCCATGCGAGTGGTCGACACGCCGATCACGGAGCTCGGGTTTGCCGGCGTAGGAGTGGGCGCGGCAATGGTGGGACTCCGTCCGGTCATCGAGTTCATGACTTGGAACTTTGCGCTTCTGGCGGTGGACCAGTTGGTAAATTCGGCGGCCAAGATGCGCTATATGTCCAACGGTCAGGTCGGTATGCCCGCCGTGTTCCGTGGTCCGGGAGGAGCGGCCCTGCAGCTCGCCGCGCAGCATTCGCAGGCATTCGAGAGTTGGTACGCGCACATCCCCGGGCTCAAGGTGGTCATGCCCGCAACCCCGG
>DASSED010000001.1:0-22112 GCA_035695405.1 Gemmatimonadales bacterium | reverse complement strand
TCCTCGGCCGGATAAATATCCACGGGTACCGCGAGCTCTTCCGCGGCCGTGTGCCGGGCTCGCGAGCCGACCACCACATTGATCGGAGCCAACTCAATCGCGCTTCGGCCCAGGGTGAAGTTTTGCCGGGTCTCCTCCCTCGGGGAGACCGTCACCCGGGCACTGACCGCCTGGTACCCGATTAAGCGGACCCGTATGGTGTGAGGTCCCGCCGGTACACCTCGGAGCTCGTACTCGCCCTGATTGCCGCTGGTGGTCCTGAGCTCCGTGCCTTCGACTGCGATGGACGCGTTCGGGAGCGGTGCACCGGCGCTGTCACTCACCGTTCCCCTGACCGTGCCGGATTGAGCAGCCAACGGCGGAGCCAGAGCCAGGAATAGCCCAACCGCCAGCCCAGTGAGCGAGCGCATCAGGACCTCCGAGTTGTGGGTGTACCTCTCTCTATACTACGCGTTCCGGTCCAGACAGCCTTGCACCTTAGGGTTGTTGGTTTCGGTTGCGGGCAGGGGCAGATTGACCCCAGGGCCATAGGTCTGACCGCCCTTGAAGTAGAGTCCGCTGGGGAACACGGTGTCGGCCGGACGGCCATATTGCCGCACGAGTCGTCGGAGATCACCGAGCCGATGGCCCGTCAGAAAGAGCCAGAAAGCGCGTTCGCGAAACAAGATATCAATCGCAGTAGCCTGATCGACGGGGTTGGGCAGCGGATCGAGCTCGACAGTCGCCCGAAGATCGTTGAGCCGCTGAGTCATGGCCGAGAGCGCCCCGCTTTGAAGCTCACTTTCGGCAATGATGAGCTGGGCCTCGAGGTAGTCGGCTGTGGGTACTGGTGAGTCCAGAGTCGGGTACTTGCTCGGAATCCAAGTCAGCGTCGAGCCATCGGTTCCGGTTCCCGAGTCACCAGTGACCCGCAAATCCTCGGCGGAGACGAAGTCCAGTCCTTCCCCGCCCTCGATATCCTCGACCCCAAAGTTGCCGCCTGAGAAAGCTAGGCTGATGGTGTTCTGAAGCGCGGATGGGGTCTCTGCGTGCTCGGTGTAGTATACGAAGTCCGAAGGCACGTCCTGGACTGCGAGCGCCGCCCCCGAGTAATCGCCCAGGTTGAGCAGGGCCCGCCCCAAGCCGACCGATGCCAGAGAGTGGATCGGATCGCCCGCTGCAATACTCGGCTGTGCCAGTGCCGCCTGGAAGCGGGTGACCGCGGTATCGAGCAACTGCGCAGTGGTGAGCTGATCCCCATATTGAATCTCACCGTTCACCACCCGGCTCACCGGCACGCCAGAACAGAAGGTCTCGGCGAAAAGCACATAGGTATAGCCCGCTAAGGACAGCATTTCAGGGATCCCGGTATCCACCGAAGGATCCTCGGAGTAGGTCAGCAGCGAATTCGCGGCATCCTCGGTCGCAGCTCTGGCCCGATGCAGCGATCGATACAGGTCTGCAACAGTAATGTTGTTCGGTTGTGCCTGTCGGAGATCGATTTCGGTTCGTGTAGGTATGAATCCTGGATTCACGAGCTCATCGGACAACGTGCCGCTCAGGAGGATTTGGCCATCACTGGCATCATTCGAGATCGTCGTACCCGGGATGTAGACGAAGTTGTAGTCACCATCCTTGGCCAGGGTGAACTGACTGATAGCACCCAGCCGCTTGGCCGCGGCCCCTCCGGGGGTGTTGAGGTTATCGGGATCCACGATATTGGGATTCTGGGTATCGAGCGCGCCACAGCCGAGGGCACCGAGAACTCCGCAGAGAAGCCCGGCGGCTACAAGGCGGGGCGGATGTCTAAGAGTTTGCATGGGGTCGCTCCGCCCTAGAAGCCGAGGTTCACGCGCAGCATCCAGTACCGCACCTGGGGCTGCGAGAAGAAGTCCGTGCTCGAGAAATTCGCCTGCCCAAAACCGTTCACCTCGGGGTCGATTCCGGTGTAATCAGTGATGGTCCAGAGATTCCTGCCGCTCACCGTCAGGCTCAGGTGTGAGGCGTGGAGGTAATTGGCCCAAACATCCGGTGCATTATAGGTCAGAGATAGCTCGCGCAGCTTGATGAACCATCCGGGCTCGAAGAACCCCCATTCGGTGGTGCGACCCAAGGCATCGGGGTAGGTCCCGGCGGCCGCGACGGCCTGAGTGTGCAAGGGCGCGGTCGGATCCATCAGGCCGCGGCAATACGCGATGCCGCCGCCACAGCGGAACTGCTCGGTGGCGTTGTCGACGATGTGGCCGCCGCGATAATCGAACTGGGTTCCGATCCGGAGCCGGTCCTTGAACAGCGATACCCCGCTGTTGAGGGCCAACTCGCGGGTGGGGATTGGTGACCCCCGATAGACCGCCGAGTCACCCAACGTGTACTCGCCGATTTCGATCACACCGTCGCCGTTGGCGTCGTTGAAAGACACGATCGGCACTGCCCAAAAACCGCCCAGGGGAAATCCTTCCACGTGTTGCTGATTAAAGCCCAACGTGATGGGCGCCACCCCTTCACCCAGCCGGTTGAGCTTGTTCCTGGTAAAGGACCCGCTCAACGCCAGATCCCAGGCCAGCGTTGCTCCATCCAGAATGCGGCTATCGATCCGGAATTCAAAACCCCGATTGGTGACCCGCCCAAGATTGAAGAACTGGCTGATAGTCCCACCGGTCGAGGGGGCTATCTCCCGCCGGACCAGCGCGTCGGTCGTGCTCTTGTAAAAGAAGGTGCCTTCGACCGTAACTCTGCCTCGTAGAAGGCCGGCGTCGAATCCGGCCTCGACTTCCTGGGATTTCTCCGGCTTCAGGTCCGGATTTCCGAGATTGGTGAGACTCACTCCGGTCTCGGAGGCGGCATCGAGCCGGACCGCTGCCTGGGTGTAAAAACGGCGGGCATCATTGACGCCCGGCTGTTGCGACGATTGGCCATACGCCGACCGGAGGCGGAACGTATTGAGAAGCCGGTTATTCTGCTCGTCGCGCAGGAGCCAGGAGACGCTCGCTTTGGGGAGCGGCTGGGCGTTGAAGTTCTTCCCGAACGAGCTGTTGTTATCAATGCGGAGCCCGGCAGTAAGAAAGAGCCGATCCCGCAGACTCATCTGCTGCTCGACGAATCCACCGATGGAACGAGATTCGATGTAATCGTCCGACGCCTCAGTGGTTCCCGCCCCGAAGATGGACTTCCCGCCCGGGGTGATGCCTCTGCCTCGAGCGAAGCTGTTGGTCGCGAGATTCCGGAAGAACTGGCCTCCCACCGAAGTCTTGCCAGCCCAGTTCGAAGAGACCTTGTAATTGGCCGAGGAGCCGAGATCGACCGAAAGCTGGGAGGTCTGCGCCCGGGTCACGTTGAGCTCACCCTCATTCTGCTCGGGATAGAAGTCCGGGCTCACCTCGCCAGTGGGCCAGAACTGGGTGTCCTCGCGATTGGTGACGTCATACCCGAAGGTGGCCCTGGTCGTCAACCATGACCGGGGCCGATAGTTCGCGGTGAGGGCTCCGGTGAACCGTCCGATCCCCTGCTTGTTCTGCTCGGCGAACACCTGGGCAGGCACGATGAACCAGCCGCGGAAGAGATCCTCTGGCACGCCGGACCCGTCGGCGCTGCCGACCATGGAATTGAGGGTGTTGTCGTTCTCGGTGAGCCGAAGTTGGCTGGTGAGATACCCCAGCGAGATGTTGAGATCGGCGTTCGAGGCGAGCTTCGCGACCGTGTTCGCCCGAAGTGACAGGCTGCTCAGCTTATTAGGCCGGAGTTGTTCCTCGGGGATGTTGCCGTTCTTCGCTTGGTTGACCGAATCAAAGTCAAAGCCGTTCAACTTGTAGGCACCCATCTGGTCATTGAAGTCCGCGGAAGCGTAGTAGGTGGCGAAGTCGCTCCCACCCGAGACACTCAGTCCGTATTGCTGATGCCAACCAGCCGCAAATTGGCGTTGATCGGGATCATTCAAGGGATTGTACTTATCGATCCGGGTCTGGGTGCAGAGTCCGTCGGCGACGTTCTGCAGACTGCAATAGGGGTCGAACGCGGGATCGTCGGTGCGGCCGAAGTAGTTGGTCCGATAGGTGTTCTTATCTTCAGTGACGCCCTGCTCGGTGTACATGTTCCAGCGAGGCTTGCCCACGGCCCCGCGTTTAGTCGTGATCAAGACCACTCCATTGGCCGCCTGAATGCCGTAGAGCGTGGCGGCTGAGGGGCCTTTCACGATCTCGATGTTCTCGATATCCTCGGGATTGATGTCGTTGATCCGGGAGGTGGACTGGCCCCCGATGTCGTACGCGTAGTCCTGCGACGTGGCATCGACCCGAACGCCGTCGATGTAGTACAGCGGCTCATTCGACAGGGAGACGCTGTTGGAACCCCGGATGCGGATCTTGGTGCCGGTGCCCACGACACCGCTCGACTTGAGCACCTGCACCCCGGCGGCCCGCCCCTGAATCAGATTGCCGAACTCCGTGATGGGGGCCTCCTGGGTCACCTTGGAGACATCGATATTGGCGATCGCGTTGCCGATCTCGAGCCGGCTCTGCTGTCCGGTTGCGGTCGTGACGATTTCATCGAGTTGCACCGGGACCGGCGTCATGCTGAAATCAAGGGCCGAGAGTTCTCCCGGCGCCACCGTGAAGGGTTTTACCTGAGCCGAGAATCCGATCGCCAAGACCCGGACCTGATGGTCACCCGGACTCAAAGTGCGAAAGAGGTAGCTCCCATCTTGACCGGTAGTCTCAATGCGAGACGTCCCGACCAGCAGGACCCGGGCCCCCGTGATTGGATCACCCGTCCGTTCATCGGTGACTCGGCCCTTGAGCTGGCTTTCCTGGGCGAATAGTGAAGCAGTGAATGGGCACGCGAGCAGAGCTCCGATGCCAACCAAACGAGCGAGATGCATGTGGACCTCAGTGCGGGCGGCCACCCGCCATCGGTGATGAACTGCCGGTCATGTGCTGCGACGACCGGATTTCGATAAGAACAGGTAGGTAGATGGTCGCGAGACAATCTCGTCAGAGAACGTGAGGGGTTCCGGAGAACGTGTCAATACCGATCGCGCACAGAGGTCCGGGTGTGCGATGTAATCGCATCTGACGCTTCGAACTGGAACAGGTCCGACCCTTATCCCGGCACCATTGGGAATTGGGGCTCGGTCTATTGACGCTTTCCTGGATGGACCGTACTATCTGCCGTGAGCGCACCCGGGTACCCGGGCGTCCCGCAACTCCGTCATTCATCCAACGTTTTTCGACAATTGCCACTCGCAGGACCTGGCACGCTCCCCGACGTATGGAGGACGCATCGTGCTCAACTCTCGTCAGCTATTCATCATTGCATTTGCGCTGGTAAGCCTGGTCGGCTCCGCTGCAGCGCAACAGCCCACGATTATCACCGGTCACGTCAACCGGGACGATGGCACGCCGCTGGGCGGGGCCACGGTGGCCATCCCCAGCCTGAACCTGGGCACTACTGCCCGGGCTGATGGCTCCTACGGCATCCTGGTTCCCAGTGACAGGGCGAATGGTCAAACCGTCGCCGTCACGGCTCGTGCGATCGGGTTCAAGCCCCAGACCGCACAGGTCACCCTGAGCGAGGGACCCGTTTCCCAGGACTTCGGCCTGGCGGTCAATCCGCTGCAGCTGGGTGAGATCGTGGTCACCGGCGCCGGAACAGTGTCCGAGGTCGAGAAGCTCGGCAGTGTGCGCAACAGCGTAGACTCGTCGCTGATCACTCGGAGCAACGAGACCAATGTCGTGACCGCGCTGTCGGCCAAGGCACCCAACGTAGAGGTGACTTCGACGGCGGGTGATCCAGGCGCCTCCAGCTCCATCCGCATACGGGGCGCGAATACCCTGGGGAGCACCGGCGAGCCGTTATTCGTGGTGGATGGAGTGCCGATCGACAACTCGACTATCACGACGACCACCTTCGATGGCACCGGGTTCGGAGGTCAGCAAGGCACCGCATCGCCCAACCGCGCCTCGGATATCAACCCAGCGGACATCGAGTCGGTTGAAATCCTCAAGGGGGCGGCGGCAGGCTCGGTCTATGGCGCCCGTGCGGGTCAAGGTGTCATCCTCATCACCACCAAGAAGGGGCACGCCGGCGCTACCACCTACTCGCTCAACTCCTCGCTGTCGGTAAACGATGTCCACCGCTTCCCCAAGCTGCAGTCGATCTACGGTCAGGGTGATGTCGACAGCCTGGGGGTTATCACGGCTGAACCGTGCGTACCTGGCGGCGAGCTCGATTGCGAAGGCACCGGTGACAGCTGGGGCCCGCTTCTAGCCCCGGGCACTCCGACCTTCGATCACGCCCGGGAGATGTTCAAGACCGGACTCACCACCGACAACACCCTGGCGATTTCCGGTGGGAACGATCGCACCACTTTTTACCTTTCCGGATCCTACACCAATCAGGACGGCACCTTCGTAGGACCGCAGAACTCCTACAAGCGCTATTCCTTCCGGCTCAAGGGCTCCCACCGAGTGCGGAACAACTTCACGGTGGGGGGCAATGTCGCGTATTCCAATACCGATGGCCGGTTCGTCCAGAAGGGCAGCAATTTCAGCGGCATCATGCTGGGAGCGTGGCGATCCCCACCCGAGTTCGACAACCGGGTCTATCTGGATCCGACCACGGGGCTGCACCGGTCATATCGATTCCCCAACCCGTCCGCCTCCTCGTTCAACGTCGGGCGCGGATACGATAACCCGTTCTTCACCGCCAATGTCCCGGTCAGCACCGCAATCGCCGACCGGGTGTTCGGCAACGTCAGCTTGCAGTACGTGCCCACGAACTGGCTGCAATTCAACTACACCCTGGGGGTGGATTACTCCGGTGACGACCGGCTCCAAGGTCAGCCGCAAACCTCCTCCAATATCCCCGATCCCCTGGGACAGGTGGTGAAGGTCAACCTGGTGAACCAGCAGTGGGATCACAATCTGACCGGTACCGCCACCTTCAAGCTGACTCCCACGCTGGCTGGATCGTTCACCCTGGGCCAGAACCTCAATACCCGCAGCGTGCGCCAGATCGGTGGCGTAGGGAATGCGCTGCTCGCGCCCGAGCCGTTCACCCTGACCAACACCGCCAGCCAGCTGCCACCGATCGACAACGAGACCAAGGTGAGGATCGAGGGGTACTTCGGGCAGGGAACGCTGGACATCGACGACCAGCTGTTCCTCAAGGCCGGCCTCCGCTACGACGGTGCGTCGACCTTCGCCCAGGACAACCTGCGGAGCTGGTACCCCAGCGCGAGCGCGGCCTGGCAGTTCACCAAGAAGACCGGCGACCTCGGTGGAAACCTCACCTACGGTAAGCTGCGCGCCGCGTACGGCGAGGTGGGCACTCAGCCCAATCCGTACCTGACTGTGTTCACTTTCCTCAGCGGAGGAACCTTCCAGGACGGCTGGGGCGATAATCTCACTGCATCGCAGGGCGGTTTCGGCGGGCTGTTCGCCGACAGCACCCGGGCGACTCAGCTCAAGCCGGAACGCACTCGCGAGCTGGAGCTGGGCGCAGATCTGGGCCTCTTCAACGACATCGCCGACCTGAGCTTCACCTGGTACCACCGGACTTCGAAAGACGTCATTCTCACCCTCCCCGTCGCCGCGAGCACCGGGTTCATCAACGCGGCCACCAACGGCGCCGAGATCCGCAATGCCGGAACCGAGTGGGCCCTCAACGTGCGGCCCGTCACTCGTCGCAATTTCTCGTGGGACCTGGGCTTCCTGTTTTCGACCAACCGCAACCGCGTGGTAAGCCTGGCCGGCGCCCAGTTCGTCAACTACGGCGGCGTGGGTGGGTTCGCCATATCGGTGGCCGAGGTGGGCCAGCCGGTGGGCGCCTTCCGCGACTACGACTACATCCGGTGCGGCCGGGGGATCACCGTGCTCGATGCCGCATCCAACGAAGTGAACGTGGATGACCTCTGCGGCGCGACGGCCAACAGCCAACACGCTTTGTTCATCAACGATGGCAGCTACTCCAACACCGGCGGAGATGCCGGTGCGGGTGCCGGCTATCCCCTGCTGGAGCCGGACAGCCGAATCATCGGAGATCCCAATCCCAAGTGGACCGGCTCGGTCCGTACTGGCCTTCGCTTCGGCAAGGTCTCGGTTTCCGGCCTGGTCGATGTTCGCCACGGCGGACTGGTGTACAACGGAACCCGTGGCGCGCTCAATGCCATCGGCACCTCGAAGGAGTCCGGAGATCTGCGAGGCAGGTCGGTCGTCTTCGGGCAGGACTTCATGGCGGGGGCAGTGGCGGGACCGGGTGTGGGCACCAGCGCTGTTCTAGACCAGAACTGGTTCCAGAACTATTACAGCACGTTCACCTTCCTGGGACAGCCATTCTACGAGAGCGGGAGCTTCGTGAAGCTGCGCGAGGTTTCGGTGGGGTACACCTTCACCGGCGGATTCGTGAGTCGAAGCCTCGGGCTGACCAGCATGGATGTTAGGGTGGCGGGGCGGAATCTGGCGGTTTGGACGGACTATACCGGGGCGGACCCGGAGACCAATCTCTCTGGTGCCGACACCGGCGCCCGAGGAATCGATTGGTTCAACAATCCCCAGACCCGCTCGTTCGTCTTCTCGGTGACCCTGAACCGCTGATGCCCACCCGACCACGCGAGGTTATAGCTATGCGCAAGCTTTTCGCGACGGCGATGCTCGGTCTGGGTGCCGGCCTGGGCACGACCGCCTGTGGAGATTTCCTGACTGGACCTAAGCTGTCCGACAACCCCAATCGTCCAATCACCGCGACCAATGCCAACCTGCTGGTCGCATCGCAGACCAATCTGGCCGGTGTCATTGAAGGCCATCTCGGCCGCACCATTTGCATTTGGGTGCAGCAGTGCGCCGGGACCAGACTGCAATACAACAGTCTGGGGCAGTACATCGTGGGGGACGACGATTACTTCATCCCCTGGTCCCAGATATACGGGGGCGGAGGTCTCGTCGACCTCCGACGCCTGCAGACCCAGGCGCTCTCCACCGGTGATTCGGCGTATGCCGGCGTGGCCAAGGTTCTCGAGGCCTGGTTCATCGGGTTGGCAACCGACGCGTGGGGAGACGTTCCCTATTCGCAGGCAGCAGACTCCACTTTCCCCACTCCGGTCCTGGATCCGCAGCAAGATGTA
Source organism: Gemmatimonadales bacterium (assembly GCA_035695405.1). GTDB lineage: Bacteria > Gemmatimonadota > Gemmatimonadetes > Gemmatimonadales > GWC2-71-9 > CAVVWJ01. Next base: position 13,018 of record DASSED010000001.1, on the reverse strand, counting down.
TATGCGGCTCTTCAGACGAGGCTGGATGAGGCGATCGCCTCCATGAACGCTACCAATCCGGGTGGCAGCCCACCGGGGATCGAGGATTTGGTTTACGGCGGGGATTTGGCTAAGTGGACTGCATTGGCCTACACCTTGAAGGCTCGCTATTACCTTCACACCGCCGAGCAGCTGGGTGCGCCGGCTTATGCTGCCGCGCTGGCGGCGGCAACCAACGGTATCGCCGACCCTGAAGGCGATTACCTGGCCTACCACAGCACGGCGACCACGGAGACCAACCTGTACTCGTCGTTCACCACCCAATGGTCGGATTATCTATCAGCCGGAAAGGAGTTGCTGGATTTGCTGCAGAGCACTGGTGACCCACGCCTGAGCGAGTATTTCGATCCTAACGCGGATGACAACTTCGTTGGGGCAGCTCCAGGCGACGATATCGGCGTTAAACCCTCGCCGTTGAGCTCCACCCGTCTCGATCCAGCATTCCAGACGCCTATGGCCACTTGGGCCGAAAACCAGCTCATTATCGCCGAGGCGGCGTTTCAAACCGGGGACGAGGGGACCGCTCGGACCAGTCTCGATGCGGTCCGGGCAGACGCCGGTCTTGGTTCGGTCGGCGGGGCCAGCGGTGCCGCCTTGCTCCAAGCCATTATGACCGAGAAGTACATCCGCACCTTCCAGAACCCAGAGGCCTGGAGCGACTATCGCCGCACCTGTCTTCCGGCTCTGGTGCCGGCGCCCGGCTCGAGCTTCATCCCGGCACGCCTCGTATATCCGCTCAGCGAGCGGAACGCGAACAGCAGCATCCCGGACGGGGGACCACTTCGCAACTGGAACGACCCCAACCCCTGCCCCTGATCTAGTACACCGCGACGCTGGAGTGCGCCAAGTCGCTCTCCAGCGTCCACTGGATCTCCTGCCCTGGCTGTACCAGGAATTTCTCAGTTGTATGATCGTCCGGAGCACCGACCGCGTGGCCCCGCAACTGGATCAGGCCGCTAGTGCCCAGCCGGCGGCTGGGAAAGAAGAACGTGGATGTCTTGGTGGCGGTTGCCATCCCTACCCGCTCAACCACACCGTCGTGCACCACCGAGACGACGACATCGTTCCAGTGATGGTTTTCGACCACCAGCGAGATCTCTGACCGCGGACCGGAGGTGGTATCCCCGGATTGGTTGGATTGTCGAGCACAGGCGATCGCAGAGATGAGGAACAGAATCCAGCAGGCGGGGTAGCGACGACTCACGTCAGTAAACCGAGAAGCTCGAGGCGTCGAGATCGTTCTCCAGGGTCCAGGTGATGACCTGCCCGGGAAGGACCAGAATGGTCTCGGTGGTGAACGCCCGTCCTGCGACCGGCAGCGCCCGCAGCCGGACGCCGGCGCTGCTGTTCAGCCGGTGGGAGGAGAAGTCGAAGGTTGCGGAGCCCAGGGCGGTGACCATCCCCAGGCGTTGAGGAAGGCCCCCCGACATGAGGTAGACGGTGATGTCACTCCAGTTGTGATTCTGGACTTCTACCCCGACCCTGCGCCGGTCGATGGAGCTGAGATCGGTGTTACCCTGATGGCGAGAAGAGAGGAGTCCACAACTCGCCAGGCTGATTGAGAGTGCCGCGACTACTGCGCACCGTAGCAGGGACATAGCACAGCCATCAGTGGGTTGCCGCCTGACCTCCCTGAGGCTTGAGGAAGCGGCTATACCAGTCAAGATACCGCTGCAGCCGGTCTCGCTGGTAGCTGGGTTTTCGTATGTCGTGGTACTCCCCCGGGTAAATGACCAGCTGGGTCTCGCGCCCGAGGCTCCTCAGGGCCTGATACATCTGTTCCGAATTCAACAGAGGAACGTTGAAGTCCTGATCGCCGCATAGGAAGAGTGTCGGCGTAACGATCTTGTCCGCGTGGAAGAAGGGATACGACACCCGGATCCAGGCCGCCGTGTTACCCCAGGGCGTGCCCAACTCCGCCTCGTATTCCCGCACGTACTGGTCGGTACCATAGCCGGCCAGGGCGTTGGACAGCCCTGCCCCGCTGGTGGCCGCCTTGAACCGCTGGTCCCGGGCAATCACCTGATTGGTGAGAATACCACCATAGCTCCAGCCGCCCACTCCCAGGCGGTTCGGATCCGCAATGCCCTGAGCGATTGCATAGTCCACGCCGGCGATGACGTCCTGAGCATCCTTGTTGCCCCAGTCGGCCCAGATTCCCAAGGCGAACTTCTCACCCCGGCCTGAGCTGCCCCGCGGGTTGGCCGCAACGACGGCAAACCCATCGGCTGCCAGCAACTGGAAGAGAAAGTCGAATTCAGCCGAGAACTGATAAACCGGGCCTCCGTGGATTCGAAGTACCGTCGGTACCCGGGTGCCCGGCTGATAGTCCACCGGCCGGGTCAGGAAGCCATTGATCGGGGTGCCGTCCTTGCTCTTGAAGGAGATCTCCTCGACCGGCGCGAGCTTGACTCCGGCGAGCCAGACATCGTTCTGGTGAGAGAGCCCTCGTAAGCGGTCGCCCTCGACCGCAAATACCTCGGCCGGTTCTGTTGGGGTGCTGGCCAGTACCGCAACCTTGCCGTCCCGGCTGATAGAAAAATCACTGACGAATCGCCGCCCCTTGGTCAACGCTTGAACGGCATCGCCGGTGGCCGGCACGCTGGAGACGTTGGTCACACGATCATCCTCCAGCAGGAACAGAATCGACTTTCCATCGGATGACCAGGCTGGTGAAAGGACGTTCCGATCGATCGTGGCGTGATCACTCGCGAGGGACCACCGCTCGCGGGCACCACTGCGAGCTTCTGACCTGCGTAGTAGATCAGCTTGAGCGGCCCGCCTTGCACGTAGGCGATCGCTCGGCTATCCGGGCTCCAACTCGGTGGCCGGCTTCCCCAGTCGGGATCCATGTCGGGACCCTCGAAAGTGGTGAGTTGCCGCGGCGAGGCGCCGGCCCGTGCCTCCACTACATAAAGGTCCCAATTATCGGTGCGGTCGAAATCGGGGCGGCGCTTGCTCACGAACGCGATCGAGCGGCCATCCGGAGACCAGGCGGGGGCCTGCTCATTGTATGCTCCAGGCGTAAGTACCACGCCTCGCCGAGCCGCCAGGTCGAAGAGGTACAGATGGTCCCGCCTGGTATCGAGATACCCGGTCTCATCTTTCTTGAACTGATACCGATCGATGACAATCGGCCGGTGGGTCCGCTGCGCGGTATCGGTGCTGACCTTGGCCGAGTCGGGATCGGGATCACTGACGATCAGCGCTAACTGCTTGCCGTCCGGCGCCCAGGTGTATTGGGAAACCCCTCCGGGAAAGTCGGTGAGCCTCTCGGCTTCGCCTCCCGCCCGATTCAGCAGCCATACTTGGGAGACCTCGTGGCTATCATCCCGATCGGAGAGAAAGGCAAGATACCGGCCGTCCGGACTCCAACGCGGAGACCGCTCGCTCGATCGACTAGTTGTGAGCCTGAGCTGCTTCTGACCATCCCAGCTCGTCATCCAGACGTCCTTGTCCACACGGTCTTTCGCGACGTCGAGCGCGGAGACGGTGTACGCCACCCATTCGCCGTCGGGTGATACCTGAGGATCGCTGACGTCGCGCATCCGGTAGAGATCGTCCAGGGTCAGCTTTCGTTGGGTGGTTAATTGCGCGGAGAGGGGCTGAAAGCTCAACGAACCCAGTAGGAACAACGTCAGAGTTCTCGATCGACTCACAATGGCTTCCTCATATCAAAAGCTCGAGCCGGCATCCTATCCGAGGCGCCGGCTACGGATGCTTGTAGACCATACCGCCCTTCATGATGAAGGCCACCTTCATGAAACTACGGAGATCCGCCAGTGCGTCACCGGGAACGGCAATGATATCGGCGTACTTTCCGGGCGCAATCGATCCCACACTATCCTTCCACTGCATCAGCTCCGCGGCCGATACCGTCGCCGACTGAATGGCCTGCATCGGGGTCATCCCGTACTTCACCATGTAGGGAAGTTGCATCGCATTCAAGCCATGGGGGTAGATCCCGCTGTCGGTGCCATACGCGATCTTCACTCCCCGGGCAACCGCCTTGCGAAAACCGGCCCGCTGCAGCTCCGTGGTCTCCGTGTTCTTCCGCAGAATATCGGCGGGCCATTTCTGCTCCCGTCCTACGCTGTCGGTGTAATCGCCATTGAAGATGTCGGCGACCAGCCAGGTCCCGCGCTCCTTCATCAGCGCGATCGCCGCGTCATCCATCAGTGAGCCGTGCTCGATCGATCGCACCCCGGCCCGGACCGCCCGTTTGATACCTTCGGCCCCATGGGCATGGGCGGCCACAAAGGTTCCATATTCCCGAGCTTGTTCGACGGCAGCCCTGATCTGCTCCTCGGTGAACTCGGAGACACCCGGCTTGGTCCCGCGGGTGAAGACGGCCCCGGTGGCGATCACCTTGATGAAATCGGCGCCTCCATTGAGCAGCACCCGGACCCGCTCGCGAACCTCATCGACCGTATTCGCAACCCCCACCCGGAACGAGGGTGGGAGCACGACGTCCGGCGCCGCACCGATGAGCTCGCCTCCGCCAGTCGAGACAGTCACGTACGCTCCCGCCACCTTCATGCGGGGGCCGACCACCGTTCCGTCGTTGATGGCATCGCGCAGTGCAACATCCACGAAGGCTCGATAGGTGCCCACGTCGCGTACGGTGGTGAAGCCAGCGAGCAACGTGGCACGGGCATTTCTCACTCCGGTAAAGGCTTCCTGCGCCTCGGAGTGCTCGAGCGAGAGGAGCACGTCGGGCCCGGTGACCTCGTCGATCAGGTGGGTGTGACAATCGATCAGCCCCGGCAGCACCGTATAACGGGAGAGATCGATGATCCGCGATCCTGCCGGAGGTTTCACCGAGCCTGATTGCACCGCCTCGATATGGTCCCCGCGGATGATTACCAGCTGGTCTCTTTGCACCTCACCCTTGTCCACGTCTACCAGCCGGCCGGCGCGAATGACCGTGACCTCCTGCGCCGCTAGGTTGGTCGTCAGACAACCCACGGCCAGCATCGCGATGGCGAATCGCGAGAGCAGTAGCATCGGGATGGCTCCGGAATGGGATCGCAGCGCCCCGCGGGGGAGGCTGTCCCCCCGCGGGTGCGAGCAATATATCGCGAGATTGAAAGGAGGGCGAACTACTCTTTCGGCTTCTTCACTTCGACCTTGGGCAGGGTGACTTCCTTCTTCTCGGTTTCGACCTTGGGTACCGTCACCGTGTCCTTGACCGTACCGGTCTCTACGCTGGGCGTATTGACCGTATCGGTCTCAGTGCCGACCACCGGCTTCTGTACCTCGTATTGCCCTTCCCCCGTCTTCTTGCATCCGCTGACCGCCCAGAGCGCAGCGACTGCAACGGCTAGCGAGAGCTTCCGCACGTGCGACCTCCTACGTTGAGGACTGGACTGGATTGCATTACATGGATGTACGGCGCTCAATATGGGCGTCGGGGAGGAACATGCCTGTGTTGCGGGTCACGCGGAGGAACGAATCAGCGCGGGCCGGAAGAGAGGAGTGACAATACCTGCAGTGTGAGCTACATCACAGGTCCACCGTCAGGAACTTTCAAACAAAATCTCCCACATCATCGACAAATGTTGAGATCAATTCTGGACCAGGATCAGAAACTTCGAGGCCGTCCAGAATTCCTCCGGTGCGGCAATCTCCAGCACACCCTTGACCTCACCTTTTTCCGTGACATCACCGGTCAGATACTCCGGGTTCTGCCGCGAGACGATCTTGTATCTCTTATCGGTGCGGGGGAGCGGAATCGACAGGGTTTGAGTCTTGTCGATCATGGTAAATGCGTCGAGGTTGGGCCGTCGGGCCGGCTCCAAGCGGGTTCCTCCGAAGAAGAGAAACTTGGATCCCTCCTTGGTAACCACGCCGCTCTTGAGCAATTCATCCTTGGTACCGATCGCGTAGTACACCCGATTCTTGTACGCGGTGAGCTGCGCGACGTTCTCCACCAGCACACCCTTCTCCTGGTTGAGCGTGTCCACGCGGCCGGCCAGAATCGCGATCTGCGTCTTCTGATCCGCGATGATAGCTTCCTGCTGCTCAGCAGCGCCTTTCAAGTCTGCGATCGTCTGCTTATAGGCGGCGATCTGCGCCATCAGCTTGGTATTCTGGTTCTTTGCGCCCTTCAGCCGGTTCTCGGTGACGGTGAGTTTGGACTCACTCTCGTTCAGCCGGCTGATGACCAAGCGGATGTGCTCCAGTGCGGCCTTGCGGTCTTCCCGATCCTGGTCCGCACCGGGAACGCCGCGGTCGGCGCCATCCGCTCCCAGGGCCGCAAATTTGGCCTTGGCGAGCTCGCTGTTGATGTCACTGACAAACTGGGTGGTTTCGAGGACTTCGCTGAGGAGACTATCCTTTTGCGCTTCGGCCGCCTGCGCGTCCGAGAGAGCCTTGCTGAGCTCCGCCCGGCTCCGGCAGCCCGTGGCCGAAGCAGCCAACAGAAACAACGTCATGGTGTATTTCATAGCAGTCTCCGTTTGCAACCCAGTCGTCGGCTAAACGGCCATGGAAGGCGGTCGAGCAGGAGCCCGGCCGGTGATACCGAGGCCAATTCCTCACCCGGAGTATCGGCTGGACACTGGGAAAAGGTGACTGCGCGGGGGCTAACTTAGACTGCAACTTCCTGCACTAATCGTGCTCGTGGTGATGGTGATCGCCCTTGTCGTGGTGCTTGCCTTTGTTGTCCCGTCCGCCGTTGTCGTTCGAACCAGCATCGTTGCCACCGCCGCCACCCGTGCCGCCGCCGCCATTGCCGTTACCACCGTTGCCGCCGCCTCCCCCGTTGTTCTGCGGCTGGAGCGCTGTCATGCCAAACGTCGCCCGGAGATCCGAGCCTGGATCGCTGTTCAGCCGAGCTTCCACGATCTGGGTTCCTACGGTGGTACCGAGACGGGCTCGCACCGACGCCAGGCCTGTCGAGTCAGTCTCAGCGGTTCCGGGGTTCACCGCCGCATCAGGAGCCGGGCCTTGAAAGCTGAATACCAGAGACGCACCGGCCACAGGGCGAGTGGCAGCATCAGTCAGCCGAACAACCAGGGGCTCGGGTAAGAGGCTTCCGACCGTAGCTTCCTGGCCATCCCCGGAGACGATGACGATGCGGGCTGGGTTGCTGTCGCTGGGCAAACTCAGATCCCCGGCGGAGCACCCCACGACCAAGGCAGCAAAAAGGAATCCTGCAAGACGATGGAAATGATGGCAGTACATGAGCACCCCCCGGTCCTATCAGGAAGGGTTCCAACCACTCGGTGAACGAGTGTCAGGATAGGCCGAGTGCCATGAAGGGGGATAGGACCTGGCTCACACCTCGCGTTCCCGCAGCGTAGCCAGCCGACGGAGCATGCCCCGGGGAGTGAATCGCAGCAGCAAGACCATCAGCTTGTAGCGCAGATCGGGGATGCACACCACTGGTCCACCCCGATCCAGCGAGCGCAGAGATGTCCGAACGACGTCTGAGGCGGTGAGCCACATCCAGGCCGGCAGATGGCGCACGTCGGCCTCCATCCGCTGGTGAAACTCGGTGTGGGTGAAGCCGGGACAGAGTGCCTGCACCCTCACGCCGGTCCCCGCCAGCTCTGCAGCGATCCCCTCGCTGAAGCTGGTCAGGTATGCTTTGGTGGCGCAGTAGTTCACATTCCCCGGCGAATACAAGAAAGAGGCCACGGAAGACACGTTGATGATCCCTCCTCTTCCCTTGTTGAGCAGCACGGGAAGTGCCGCCTGGCTCAGACGCATCGGGGCCATGACATGGAGCCGCAGCATCGCTTCCTGAACAGCCGGACTCGCGTTCGCCAGATTTCCTCTGGAGCCAAACCCGGCGTTATTGACCAGCAGAGTCAGATCAGGGGAGCGAGACAAACGCTCCGCTAACAGACTCACGTCCGTGTCGATTGTCAGGTCGGCGGGGAAAACTTCGACTTGGATGTGGTGCGACCCTTCCAGATCCTGGCGGAGCTGATCCAGTCGTGCTGCATTCCGCGCCGCGACGATGAGATCGTATCCCCAGGCCGCTAGCTGGCTGCAGAACTCCCGCCCAATGCCCGCGGTCGCACCAGTGACGACTGCCAGCGGCCGGGTCGCCCTATCCACTGAGCCCGTGGTCACCGTTGCAGCCCGCTACGGGACGCGGGCTCCAGCGGGCGCGGCTCGCGCCCCTGTGTGGCCAGCCCGATCGTGCGTAGGCGCCGGGCCGCCTCGGTGAGAATGTCGTCAGTCTTACAAAACACGAAGCGGACCAGCTTCCGGCCACCGTCTCCACCCTCGCGGTAGAAGCTGGAGCCCGGCACCGGTGTCACACCCACCTCACGGGACAGCCAGATGGAAAATTCGGTATCGGACAGCTCCCGACCGCCCGGAGCCAGGGCAATGGGCGAGAAGTCCGCGAGGATGTAGTAGGCACCCTCTGGCGGCACGCAGCGAAACCCGGATTGGGTGAGGGCTTGGTACAGCAGGTCTCGGCGGCTTCGATAATCCTTTGCCAGCTGCTGGTAAAAACGCGGCTCGAGACCGTCGAGGGCCGCAGCCACTGCCTCCTGCAGCGGTGCAGGGGCTCCGACCGTCAGAAAATCATGAACCTTCCGGATGGCAGCAGTGAGATCCTCTGGGGCCACGATCCAGCCGATACGCCAGCCAGTGACGCTGAACGTCTTGGATGCTCCACTGATGGTAACAGTACGATCCCTCATCCCTGGCAGGCCGGCAATCGGAACGTGATCCCCCTCAAACCGGATGTGCTCATAGATCTCGTCGGTGATCGCGAGGGCATCGTGGCGGATGCACAGCTGGCTGATGGCAAGGAGCTCAGGCCTGGTGAGAACGCGCCCGGCAGGATTGCTGGGTGTGTTGACGATGATGGCGCGGGTTCGGGCCGTGAACGCGGCGGCCAGACGGTCGAGGTCGAGAGGAGTACCCGGAAGCAGCGGCACGTAGACCGGCTTGGCGTCAGCCAGAATCGTGTCGGGCCCATAGTTCTCGTAAAAGGGTTCGAAGACGATGACCTCCTCACCCGGATTTACCAGCGCTAGAAGCGCCGAGATCATGGCCTCCGTGGCACCACAAGTGACGGTGATCTCCCGGTCCGGATCGGCCCCAATGCCGTACCACTCCTGGTATTTCCGCGCCAGAGCCTCACGCAGAGTGCGGGCACCCCAGGTGATGGCGTACTGGTTTATATCGTCGTGAATCGCACGAGCCGCGGCGTCCTTGAGCAACGCCGGAGCGGGAAAGTTGGGGAAACCCTGGGCCAGGTTGATGGCATTGTAGTCACGGGCGAGCCGGGTCATTCCCCGGATGACGGACTCACGAAACCCATGGGTGCGGCGAGCTGTGCTCATGCGACTCCGGGATTGGGTAGTGCACCAACTATAATGCGGCTCCCCCCGGTCGTTGCGAGTGGCCCGATGGTTGCCTTAGACTCGCACTATGACATCATCCGATCCCCAGCTCCCCGGCCTGGTCGATCTCCATAGCCATTTGGTACCCGGGGTAGACGATGGCACCGCGAGCCTGGAGGAGTCGCTCAGCGCGCTGACCAGCCTGTACCAGCAAGGTGTTCGGGCCGTGGTCACGACGCCGCACCTCCTGGTGCCACATCTGGAGACCGAAGCGGCTCTGGACCGGGAGCTCAGCAGGCACCGTCGTGCTTTCGAGCCGCTGGCCAGCCTCTGTGCGACTCGCTCAGACCTGCCGGTTGTGAAATTGGGACAGGAAATCCTGGCTCCCACCGCGACCGACATCCAACGAGTGGTCAACCGGGATGACGTCGGCTTGAATGGCGTGTATCTGTTGGTCGAGTTCGGCTTCGATCTGTCCAGCACCCACTTCGATGTCATCCAGGCAGTACTCGCCGCGGGCAGGCAAATCGTCATCGCCCATCCCGAGCGATACACCTACCTCTCTGACCAAGACCCTCTCGGGCTTATGCAGCAGTGGCGGCGGCTGGGGGCCATGCTCCAGGTGAATGTCGGAAGCCTCACCGGCCATTACCGCAGGTCCAGCCCCCACTCAGAACAGCTCGCCTGGCGAATGGCGGAGCTGGAGCTGATCGATGTGCTGGCGAGCGATCACCACGGCCCGCGCCGAATCGGAGTGTCTCCGGAGGAGGCGCGGAAAGCACTCATCGCCCGCGGCCACGGTGCATTGGCCCAGCGGGCGATGGTCGAAATTCCGGCCTCAATCGTCGGGAGTGACCTGCTGACGTCACGTCTCCCGGGGTAAAGTCGTGGTTCCGATGGCTCGCAACAAGAGGGACGTCGGACCGCCTGCCGTTGCCCCGCCGGCGGCCACCGCCGAATCGACTTGCTCCTCAATGCGCCGACGCAGCGTGGAGTAGGCCTTGGCAGCAGCCGGCTCCTCAAACGCGATCGCCGAGCCTCTGATCTTGTAGGCGCCGGCCTGCGCGTCCAGCACCCCAAGCAGGCTGTCGATAGCCGAGAGCAGATTATTGCTCACCGCCTGGAGGGTCGGCTCCTCTGCCCTGATCGGGCGGGAGTACCATTCGCGCACCTGCTGTCTGGTCCATCCACCCTGCTTCGCGAAGACACTGGCTGAGTCCTGATACGCCGCCTCGATCGCCGCCTGCTCTTTCCGGAATATGCGGATGAAGTTGGCCACGCCTGCCAGGCTCATTCGAGTATCCGGGACCCCACCCGTGGGCGTCAGGCGCGAGGGTGCGAAGAGTTGGCTCAGTCGAGCCACCCTAAAGCCTCCCTCCAAACGCGCCCGGGCCGAATCGTGGGCCGCAGCATACCGGCCCATCACCGCGCTCAGCGACGCCAGATCGCCTTTCTTCGGAGTCTTCGCCGCCAGAGCTGCCGAGAGTGACGTGGGGCGAAGCTGGGGTGCTTTGGGCAGCAGCGCCCCCGAGGACTTCTTCGGCAATACCGGCTCTGCCGCAGGCGGGAGGGAAACGACCGTGTCCGTCACCGGCGGAAGCTCCCCGGGCCACACGGTGGTTGTGCTCGCGAGCGAAACGATCTCCTGCCGTTCCTCGGGACGAACCGTCGCTGGTGAAATCACCCTATGGGGCGCCGGTACGCTCGCCACAACCCGTTTGCTTGCCCACGGCGGCCGGGGACCCCAGAACGCGAGTTGCACGCCCAGGATCAGCAGCACTCCGGAAATACCCAGGGTGAGTGGCCCCCGCAGCCGCTGCAGCAACGTGCCGCTCGAGACTCTGGTTTCAGCCACCGGCTCCGCTGCCGGAGCTATGCCCCCGAGAAAGGTCCAACCCTTTCTCGCAGGCCGCGTCGCCGGCTCGTCTTTGGGAGTGGTGATGATCGCCTTGTACTGCGGATGCAGCGTGATCGAGATCCACTTGGCGGTGGCCCGATGGTAAATCCGCGAGCGCGCATCGACCTCCCCGTTGCGAATGGCCAGCGCAAGCTCGTCGCTAGAGCGGTAGAGCTCTTCTTTGCCTGGCCTGAGTTCGACGAGATACATAGGAACACTCAATCGTTCGCGAGCTCGCGGGAATCGAGAGCCCTTGTGGGAGTGGAAAATTTCCGGGCGGTCCCCGGTGTCCGAAGATCGAGGGTGCCAATTCCGTGCTTACTGGCTGGGGGACCAAAAGGCAATGTGAAAGGCAGGTGTGATAACAGCGCCTAACCCGAAGTATGGCAGGAAGTTGTTACCGGGCAGGGGGGCTCCATCCAACCCGGCATGCCGCCGTGCTGCTACCTGCAGGCCGAAAGGCGCCGCGCGCCGCTGCGGTGCGTTTTTCGACCGGGGGTGGTGGAATGCAATATGTTTCCTGCCCGGTTACGATAGATTAGAGGCTGAAGCCGTATCGGGTATGTGGCTGTCGAGCGCCCTCGTTTTTTGTTCTGAGCCCCTGAGCTCGCCTCGAACAGGCGATTGGAGGTTGCATGGTCACCCAGAACCGCAGGATAGATGATCCAATGGACCCGTGGTCCACGCCTTCCCGCAGTGAAGGGGGATTGGGAGCGGGCAGCCTGCTCATGGGTACCTTGCTGGGGATAGGCATCGGGCTTCTCGCAGCCCCGCAGCCGGGCACCAAGACCCGTAAGCTATTGCTCCAGCGGCTTTCCGCTCTGGGCGAAGAGGCAGGCGACACGCTCGAAGAGGTTCAAGGCCTCACTCAGAAAGCACGCAAGAAAGCTCGCCAGCGTCTTTCCCAACTGCGCGAGGATGCCGAGGACGGGTGGGATGAGGTGGAGGACCGTTGGCAAAAGACCAAGCGCGGCATTCGCGGGGAGGAGGAAGACTCCTCGCCTTTTGGGACTATCCTGGCCATTGCCGCGGGAGTGGCGGCGACGTACTTGCTCACGAGTGATCGAGCGGCGCCGGTTCGGTCCCGGGTTCAGCATGCGGCCGAGGACGTGAAGCGGCGGGCCACGGATGAGTGGGGCCGCTTCCAGCGAGGTGGCTTCCGAGCCCGGCGCGCCGGCGCCGAAGACCAGGAAGGCCGCTCCGAAACTCGCACGAGCTCAACCCCGTCAAATGAGGCCCCCGAGGCAAGCTGACCAGGGACGCCTCCTCTCAGTCGAACGGCCCCGGGAATGCGGGGCCGTTTTCTCTTGTCCGTGGTGACGCTATGACCGGCTGGCGGGACGTACGGATGTGGCTTGTGGGTGGCCGGCGAACCTGGCACCGGCCCGCGCTGCTGACGCTCATCGCTCTCGCCCTGCTGCTCTGCTGGAGTGTCCTCTGGGTAGGTACCTGCGGTTGGTACGGCTGTCCGTCAACCTCACAGATTCAGGCGTTCAGGCCGAGCGAAGGCAGCCTGGTCCTCGATCGGCTCGGCCGACGGCTGGGCCGCCTTAACTATGTGCGGAGAATCAACGTTCCTCTTGGCCGGGTACCTCGCCATGTCCGTGCCGCATTCATCGCCACCGAAGATCGCCGCTTTTACCATCATGGCGGAGTCGATTGGCGCAGCGTGGCAAGGGCAGCCATTCGAAATCTGTCCGGGTTGAGCATCCGCGAAGGGTTCAGCACCATCACCATGCAGGTGGTCAGAAACGCCTTCCTTCCCCAG